>DBFL01000056.1:0-70174 GCA_002294285.1 Candidatus Neomicrothrix sp. UBA881 | reverse complement strand
CCTGCTAGTGAAAAACACTTTCCACGTTTACACAATGCTGTTGAAGGCATATGTGTAACCCATGGTCTAGAAAAACCAGATCTTTACGTCATAGAAAACTCCAATTGCAATGCTGCTGCAATTGGCGATAAACATTCACAAGCTCTGATTTTGACAACTGGCGTAGTTGACTCACTCGATTTAATTGAGATAGAGGGCCTTTTAGCTGTTCTAATAGCAAAGTGTTTAGATAAGCAACTACACAAAAAGACGGTGGAAGCATTTTTTCTTCGGATTCCCTTATTCAGCTTCTTTAAAACGGGTAAGAAATACAAAAAAGACATAGCCGATGCGGATATGAGAGCTAGTCAATTAACCCGTTACCCTCCGGGTATTCAAAGCGCATTATCGCGAGTCAGCGAACTGGGAGCAGAAATTGAAAATGCTCCAAAAACAACTTCGCATCTTTGGCTAGTGAGTCCCACAGGAGTGGAAATCGGAGAAACACATCCACCGACCAGAGAGCGAATTCTAGCTTTGGAGGATGTGTGAGAATTTCAACTTTTCTAAAGGGTTTTAAAACGTCAGCCTGTTTAACTCTGATAATTGTTGCTGCGTCTGCATGTGGAGCTACTGAAAAAACTGTTGCTGTTAGAACTACCACTTCTTCAACAACTACAACGGTTACTCCCACGACTGTTGTGAGCACCGTTGCTCCAACAGTCGCTGAAATTGAAACGACAACCACCACAAGCATCAACCCAGAAGAGTGGGCTGGAGCTAGGCACCCTTTGACCGGACTGCCCGCAGAGGACGGAATTATTCCCCGTCCTGCGTTGGCAGTAAAAATAGGGAATAATGATGTCAATTCACTTCCTCATGAAGGGCTTTTGAAAGCCGACATAGTCTATGAAGCTCTCATAGAAGCAGGAAAGACAAGATTTTTGGGTGTATACCAGAGCTTGCTTCCGGAAAGGGTAGCGCCAGTTCGTTCAGCTCGATCTACAGATATAAGTCTCATTGGCAATCTCAGTAATCCTCATTTTGCCTACTGGGGTAGCAACCAAGGAGTAGGAGCTGAAGTTGAAGAAGCTGAAAGAAGTGGGACTTTTGTTCGACAAAGTGCAGAACTTGACAGTACAGGTGCTTTTTCCCGTGACCCAACGAGAGGTGACTCTCCTTACGATGGAGTTCTAGATCCGACTTATTTACTTGGGGATATTCCCGGTTCAGCACCTGCGGCAATATTTGATTATGGAATTCTTCCAAACTCCGCGGTTTCAACTTTAGGAATCCGTTGGGAAACCGGAGGTCGTGTGATTGAGTATCTCTGGGATAGACAGTCTTCAAGTTGGCAACGTTTTCAAGATGGCTCTCCCTTGTTAGATGCAGATGGAGTGCAACTCAACTCAGAAAATGTTCTATTGCTTTATGTCGATTACTCCAGATCGAATGCAGATCCTAATTCTCCTCAAGCTCAAAGTACTGGCAGTGGAGATGGATGGCTTTTGCGAGATGGAAAAATAGTAGGAATAACATGGGACCGACAGTTTGAAGCTTTGAAATGGTCTTTTTATGATGACGACACCGGCGAATTGGTAAACCTCGACTATGGAAGAACATGGGTTGCATTAGCAAAATTGGGAGAGGCCTCATTACTAACACCTGTTGAAGCCGCCTTGTTGAGTGATTGAGATTAAAAGCAAGTGATTTAAATTCGAGAACGGTATATTTCTCAAATTCTTCTAGACTCAAGTGATGGATGAATTTAATCACGACACAGGGACTCGTTTAGTCAAAAGAGGTCTTGCTGAAATGTTGAAAGGTGGCGTCATCATGGACGTCGTCGATTCTGATCAAGCAAAAATTGCTGAAGATTCAGGAGCAACCGCCGTGATGGCACTGGAAAGAGTGCCAGCAGATATAAGGCGTGACGGAGGCGTTGCGAGAATGTCTGATCCTGAAATGATAGAAGAGATAAAAAACGCCGTCACAATCCCGGTTATGGCTAAAGCGAGAATAGGTCATTTTGCAGAAGCACAAATATTGCAGTCAATTGGGGTTGACTACATAGATGAAAGTGAAGTTTTAACTCCAGCTGATGAGGCACACCATATAGATAAGTGGAAATTTGACGCCCCGTTTGTTTGCGGTGCTACGAATTTAGGTGAAGCATTAAGAAGGATTTCAGAAGGAGCGTGCCTTATACGCTCAAAAGGCGAAGCAGGCACCGGAAACATTGTCGAGGCGGTTCGTCACCTACGTTCCATTCTTGGAGACATCGCAAAGATCTCTCAGGCTGACTCTGCCGAGCTTTTTGATTGGGCCAAACGACTTCAAGCCCCTTTGCCTTTGGTGCAGGAAGTTTCACAAACTGCTGAATTACCAGTTCCGATTTTTTGTGCAGGTGGCATAGCAACACCGGCCGATGCTTCTTTGGTTATGCAGCTAGGCGCTCAGGCAGTGTTTGTAGGATCCGGCATATTTAAAAGCGAAGATCCAGCGCCAAGAGCAAGAGCGATAGTTGAAGCAACAACAAATTATTTGGATCCTTCAATTATCGCAAAAGTAAGCAGGAAACTAGGCGAGCCAATGACGGGTATAGAAATGGATTCTATAGAAACCCGGTTAGCAGAGCGCGGCTGGTAGGAGAGCAAGTGAAAGTTGGAGTTCTGGCACTCCAAGGTGCTTTTAATTTGCACATCCAAGCTTTGGAGAGACTTGACGTCGAAGCGACAGAGGTCAAAAGTCCCGAAAATTTAAACTCTGTGGAAGCGTTGATCATCCCAGGTGGAGAATCAACAACGATGTCTTTTTTGATTGAATCTTCAGGTATTTTTGACGCTCTCAGAAAAAGTTCTGACAATGGAATGCCAATTTTGGGAACATGTGCAGGCATGATTCTATTGTCTTCGAAAATAATAGACGGCAGAAGTGATCAAAAGCACTTAAGTCTGATAGATATCGAAACTCGTCGCAATGGTTACGGCAGACAGATTGATTCTTTTGAATCAGATCTCTCAATTGAAGGTTTCGATGGCTCTTTTAGAGGAGTTTTTATAAGGGCTCCCTTGGTTGAGAAAGTCGGTTCAAAAGTAGAAGTTCTTTCTCAAGTAAATGGTCGACCCGTTATGTGTAAACAAGGTTCTGTGCTTGTCACTTCTTTTCACCCTGAATTGGCAGATGATGATCGCATACATGCAGAATTCTTAGAGATGCTTTCAAAAAGTTAGTAGTTCATTTTTCAATAGGAGAATTTAATGTCCGGTCACTCTAAATGGGCAACCATAAAACACAAAAAAGGTGCTGCAGATAAAAAACGCGGAAAACTTTTTGCGAAGTTGATTAAACAGGTTGAGGTGGCGGCTAGGCAAGGTGGGGGTGATCTCGATGGAAATCCCACCTTGCGCACCATGTATCAAAAAGCTCGTGATTCTTCAGTGCCGCTGGACACCATTGAAAGAGCGATCAAGAGAGGAACAGGTGAACTTGAAGGAGTTAATTACGAAAGCATCACCTATGAAGGTTATGCACCGCATGGAGTAGCTCTTTATGTAGAGACATTGACTGATAATAGGAATCGAACTGCATCTGAGATACGCACGATACTGACCAAGAATGGAGGGTCGCTCGCAGAGCCAGGGTCTGTAGCTTGGCAATTTGAACGCAAGGGGATAATCAATTTTTCTAATCCTATAGATGAGGACGCTGTAATGGAAGCAGCTCTTGAAGCAGGGGCGGAAGATCTCGTAAACGAAGGAAGAAGTTGGAGGTTGACTTGTTCTCCAGGTGATTTGCAATTTCTAAGAGAAGCTTTAGAGGGTGCTGAAATTTCTTTTGAAAATGCTGACGTCACTATGCTCGCGACTTCAACCGTAGAAATAAGTGACCCGCAAGAAGCAAAAGCTGTTCTAAAACTCGTCGATCTTCTTGAAGATGATGATGATGTTCAAGACGTTTATGCAAATTTTGACATCCCCGATGATGTTTTAGAAAGTTTATAATCCTAGGAAGTTTAAATTAATCCCAACATCTAGTTAAAGCTTCGGATAGAATCGTACATATGTTCGTTTTAGGAGTAGATCCAGGCTTATCCCGATGTGGTTATGGTCTAGTTAGAAGTGAAGGACGTCAACTTCAAGCAGAAGCTGCTGGTGTCATTAGAACAGATCCAAATGACCCCTTAGCAAAACGTCTTGCTGACTTGCAGCATGACATTCGTGTTTTGATAGAAGAACAAAAACCCGATGAGATAGCTGTAGAAAGGGTTTTATTTCAAGTAAACGCAAAGACAGCCATGCAGACAAGTCACGCTTCAGGTGTGATAATGGCAGAAGGAGCAGCTTCGGGCTGTCCTGTGACCTTGTACTCTCCTAACGAAGTTAAGTCAGCTGTTGCTGGTTGGGGAGGTGCAGGGAAAGACCAAATAGAAACAATGGTTCAGACATTACTAAAGATTGATTCTCCGCTCAGACCTGTCGATGCTGCAGATGCAGTAGCAATTGCTTTATGCCATCTAGCAGTAACTCCTGGAAAATACAAGGTTGCAGCTGGATGATAGGTTCAATTCGAGGTGTGCTCCTAGAACGATTTGCCGAAGGTGAAAAAGGTGAAGTTCTTATCGAGACTGCTGGGATCGGGTACCGAATCATTGTTACACCTACAACTGCAGTAAAAATCGGTGAAGAAGGAAGTGAAGTTTTTATATACACGTATCACCTAATCAGAGAAGCTGATCAGGCTCTTTACGGGTTTTTGGACCGCAGTGAAAGAATATGTTTCGAAGCACTTTTAACAGCTCATGGGGTCGGACCATCTCTAGCTCTAGGGGTTTTAGGGGTACATGGGCCGAATGAGCTTTTCCAGGTTGTAAATAACGAAGATATTTCTTCACTTTGCTTGGTTCCAGGAGTAGGTAAAAAAACTGCAACAAGACTTCTAGTTGAACTGAAAAGTGTTTTAAAAATGCCACTTGAAGGAGTCTCTAATCAAACTGACGATTCGCAAGTTGGAAGATCAGCGATTCTAGAAGTACAAGAAGCTTTAGGTGGGCTCGGCTACTCTCCCGAGGAGATACGTTCAGTATTAGGAGATCTCGCGGGCGATGATTCGTCAATTTTACTCAGAGAAGCCCTTCAGAAACTAGCTACTGCTTAAGGTCGATAATGCGCGAAGAATTACTTTCCCCCAACAAAGAGTCACTTGATAGTGAAATAGAGATTGGTCTTAGACCAAAAGGTCTCGCAGAGTTTGTTGGACAATCTGAATTAAAAGGTCATCTTCGTGTGATGTTGGAGGCCGCTAAGGAGCGTGAACAACCTGCAGACCATTTTCTTTTTGCAGGACCACCCGGTTTGGGAAAGACTACTTTAGCTCACATAGTCGCTATGGAAATGGGAGCTGAGCTTCACATTACTTCTGGGCCGGCACTTGAGAGAGCAGGAGATCTAGCTTCCATACTGACCAAGCTTGATGTTGGTGATGTTCTCTTTATTGATGAAATACACAGGCTCGCTAGAGCCGTGGAAGAAGTTCTTTATCCAGCTATGGAAGATTTCGAGTTAGACATAGTTCTGGGTAAAGGTCCAGCAGCACGTTCAATCAGACTTGATCTACCTCCTTTTACTTTGGTCGGAGCAACAACTAGAACAGGTCTTATAACCGGACCCTTACGTGACAGATTTGGACTTACAGCAAGACTGGATTATTACGAAAGCGAAGAGTTGCAATCTATTGTCCAAAGAACAGCTGGGATACTCGACGTGGATATAGATATTGATGGAGCTTCTGAAATTGCTAAACGTTCAAGAGGTACCCCTCGGATAGCTAATCGACTTTTGAGGCAGGTGCGAGACTTTGCACAAGTGGAAAGAGAAAGAAAAGTTGACGGAGAAGTTGCTCGCGATGGTCTTACATTTTTTGGTGTTGATGATTTAGGTCTAGATAAAGCCTCAAGGGCTATTTTGCTTTCCTTATGCGAAAAATTTTCCGGAGGTCCAGTAGGAATAAAAACACTAGCGATTAGTGTTAGCGAACCAGAAGATACAGTCGAGGATGTGTACGAGCCATATTTAATACAGCAAGGACTGCTTGTTAGAACTCCGAAAGGGAGAGTAGCAACACCGTCTGCTTATGAGCATCTAGGGTTGACCGCCCCAACTGATAAAACTCAGTCATTATTTGACAACTAGAAAAATACTAAAAGCTTCTAAAGTAGGGTTTTATGAATCTTGATGATTTTGATTACAACCTTCCGAAAGCCTTGATAGCCCAAAAGCCACTGCCGGTTAGAACAGATTCTCGTCTCTTAACGGATATAGACAATCAAATAAAGCATTCAACGATGAATGATTTTCCTGAAATGATTAAAGAAGGTGATTTAATCGTCCTAAACAACACACGAGTTTTACCAGCGCGTTTCCATACCAAAAAACCAACCGGTGGCAAAGTAGAAATCCTCTTATTGGAGAGAACCGAATCCGAACTTTATTGGGAGGCATTGGTTAAACCCAGTCGACGCATAAAAGCAGGAACATTTTTCAAATTTGGTGAAGATTTTGGAATTGAAGTACTAGAAGATCTTGGCGAAGGTATAAGAAAAGTACGTATAGATGTAGATGGTGATCAGATTAAAGCATTTGAAAAATACGGTGAAATGCCACTCCCTCCTTACATAAATAAGAAATTAGATGACCAGGACAGGTACCAGACTATATACAGCCAAAACGCTAAGTCATCTGCTGCACCTACTGCGGGTTTACATATAACAGAAGAGTTGCTCGAAAGGTGTGTTGCAAAAGGAGCGAGAATTGAATTTGTTGAGCTAGTGGTTGGACTAGACACATTTAGACCAATCAGTTCACAGAAAATCGAAGATCACAAAATGCATTCTGAATTTTAT
Organism: Candidatus Neomicrothrix sp. UBA881; assembly: GCA_002294285.1. Taxonomy (GTDB): domain Bacteria; phylum Actinomycetota; class Acidimicrobiia; order Acidimicrobiales; family MedAcidi-G1; genus MedAcidi-G1. The sequence goes on along the minus strand of DBFL01000056.1, from coordinate 63,294 downwards.
GAAGTATCAGAAAATGTTTTCCAAAAGTGCAGTGCAGCAAAAAGAGTTATTGCAGTTGGTACAACAACAGTTCGTGCGCTCGAAACAGCAGCCTTAAAAGGATTGAAAGGAAGAACTGATATTTTCATAAAGCGTCCATTTGAATTTAAAATTGTTGATGTTTTACTAACCAATTTCCATCTTCCGAAATCAACTTTACTTATAATGCTTGATGCATTTGTAGGAGAAAGATGGAGACTCTTATATGAAGAAGCACTATCTGAGAATTACAGGTTTCTTTCCTTTGGAGACGCGATGCTCTTACAAAGACAAACCCGAGATTCACTAAAAGGCAATAATGAGAGCTGATTTTGAAATAGAAAACAAGGATGGACAAGCCAGAACAGGCACAGTCAAACTTGCAACGGGCTCATTTAAAACACCTTGTTTCATGCCGGTGGGTACCAGAGGATCAGTCAGACATTTGTCCTCACTGGACTTAACAGAATTGGGAGCCCAAGTCGTGTTAGCAAACACGTACCATCTCATGCTTCGTCCAGGTGCAGAAATAGTGAAAAATGCTGGAGGTATTGCTTCATTCGCAAATTGGAAAGGTTTGACACTGACAGACTCAGGTGGGTATCAGATATTTTCTCTTGACCCAAAAATCGACGCCGAAGGGGCAACATTTCGCTCTGTTTATGACGGTTCATATCACAAACTGACGCCTGAGACTTCAGCTGAGATACAAGCTGATCTTGGTGCTGATATACAGATGGTTTTAGATATTTGTCCTGCTTTGCCGGCACCCGAGGAGACTATAAGGGAATCAGTCGAAATGACTGCAGCGTGGGGAAAGAGAGGGAGAGAAACTTTTTTGAACCACGACGATGCTCCTTCCCGACAAAGTCAGTTTGGAATAGTGCAAGGTGGTGTAAGTCAATCGTTGCGAATTGAAAGCGCTGAAAGAACCTTAGAGACAGGTTTTGACGGTTATGCGATTGGAGGTTTGAGTGTAGGTGAAGGAAGAAATGAGATGCTTGACTCAGTCTCCGCAGTGTCGGAGTTGCTTCCTCATGATCAACCCAGATATTTCATGGGTTTAGGCGATCCAGTCGGTTTAATCTCAGTCATAGAGAGAGGCATAGATATGTTTGATTGTGTTCTCCCTACCCGATTAGCTCGACATGGAACTGTATTAACTTCAGAAGGACGAATAAATATCGGGAACGCTAAGTTCGCTGCAGACGACCGACCACTTGACCCAGGATTTCCTGAGAGTCCAGCCAATCACTGGTCCAGATCGTACTTGAGGCATCTGATGGCTACAGATGAGCCGACCGGAGCGCGTATTCTGACTTTGCACAATCTTGCATGGCTTTTCAACTTTGTAGAAAACATCAGAAAAGCGATAAATGAAAACAAATTTAATGAATTTCGAAAAGAAACGTTAGATATTTGGGCTTGAAGTCAAAAAGTTCGAACCTTAATAACCAGACACAGCGTAAGCTATCAAGTGTAAGTATCCCCTAAAAATAGCGAGCTCAAATGTCATTTTTGCCACTCATAGTAATCATGTTGTTGATGTATCTGTTTCTTATACGTCCACAACAAAAACGTGTTAAGGAACAACAGGCTTTGGTGCGTTCCCTAGCACCTGGAGATGAAGTGTTGCTTAATTCAGGAATCCATGGAGTAGTCAAAGAGGTTGAAGAAGAAAGCGGAGTGATATGGCTAGAAGTCGCTCAAGACCTTGAATTGAAAGTCCTCAGGACAGCTGTTGAAAGAAAATTTCAAACAGATCTAGGTGAGAGCCCGATAGAAGATTGATTTAATCAAGAAAACTCTTTATGCGACGGCAATTAACTTTTCTAATAGGAATCGTTTCCTTAACCATCATTTCAATTGTTGGGACGGTTCTGTGGAAGAATGAGCCTTTACTAGGCCTAGACCTCCAAGGGGGAGTTTCAGTCAGACTTATTGCTACTCAACCTGCTGACGAAATCATGCTCGACCAGACAGTAGAAATAATCCGCAACCGAGTAGACGGTTTAGGAGTAGCTGAACCAGAGATATCACGCATAGAAGGCGGAGTGATGGTGTCGCTCCCAGGTGTAAAGGATCAAGATAGAGCTCTTCAATTGGTGGGCACAACAGCCGAAATGCGTTTCAGACCTGTTTGCGATGTTCTACCTTCCGCCTCAAACGGCTATTCAGCAAGTGAAGGTGACAATTACACCGCTTCCCCATTTGCTTCATGCGCTGGAGCGATAAGTGGGGACATAAAACCAGTTACAGGTGCTGATGGTCTAACCCCAAAGGAGTCAGACTTGGCTGAGAATTTCGTCATTTTAAATTCACAAGATGACCCGGGAGCAAACTACCTTCTAGCCCCAAGCGTTCTTACAGGAGATGGGCTTAGTGATGCAGGAGCAGACTTTTATGACTACCAATGGCAAATAAGTCTTGTTCTTAAAAACGCTCAGAATGGCATACAAGCTTTTAACTCAATTTCAGCTCAATGCTATGTAGGGTCAGATTTATGTCCGACTCTTCCGGGATTTACTAATGGTCGCTTAGCTATTGTTCTTGATGGCAAGATTATTACAGCACCGCAAATTAGAGCACCTGAATTTCAAAGAGACGCAATTGTAATAACCGGAGGATATGAAAAAGAAGAAGCCGAAAATGTCGCCTTAGCACTTCGATACGGCTCCCTGCCAGTTGAATTGGAAGCAGAGAACACTCAGCTGGTTTCGGCAACGATAGGAGAAGACTCCCTTGACGCGGGAATCAAAGCAGGGATAATTGGATTAGTTCTCGTAGCTATTTTCATGTTGGCCTATTACAGGATTCTTGGTTTAGTTGCTCTTTCTAGTTTGTTAATTTCAGGTGCATTACTTTGGGCCATAATTTCTCATTTAGGAACCCAAGAAGGTCTAGCGCTTACTCTTGCAGGAATAACAGGAATAATTGTTTCCATAGGTGTCTCAGTCGATTCGAACATAGTTTATTTCGAACACTTAAAAGAAGATGTTCTCGACGGAAGAACAGCACGTTCATCAGTAGATCGAGCATTTCCAATAGCTTTTTCCACAATAGTAAAAGCTGACGTCGCTTCACTGATAGGTGCAGTTTTACTTTGGTGGCTAACAGTTGGAGCAGTAAAAGGTTTTGCTTTCTATCTGGGACTAGCAACTTTACTTGATCTAGTTGCAACGTATTTTTTCATGGGTCCAATAGTCAAGGTTTTGGCAAGAACCAATTGGTTTGCCAATCATCCTAAAAGATTCGGCTTACCAGCAATTGGCTCCATAACAGAAGCAAGAAATAGGACAAATCCCACACAGGTGGAAACCGTATGAAAACTTTGAAGAGTCTTTATATGGGGGAAAACCCTGTCAACTTCCCGAAACTTTGGAAGAAAGCTTTCATTTGCTCGATAATCGTTTTGGCTATGGGTATAGGTTCATTCGGATTTCGTGGTCTTAATCTTGGACTTGATTTTGAGGGTGGGACTTCTTATGAGGTTCGTGCTGCTGAAGTAACAGTTTCGGACACGAGAGAAGTTCTTGCAACCGTCGGAGCGTCTGACTCGAGGGTCCAGAAAGTTGGAACCGACATAATAAGAATCAGGTCTGATATAGACAATCCTCAAAAAGCAGGCGAGCTTAGAGAATTGCTCGAAAATCAAATAGGAGAAGTTGAAACTTTTGAACAAGTGGGACCAACCTGGGGATCAGATGTAACAGACAAAGCGACAAAAGCATTACTTGTATTTTTCGTCGTAGTGGCCTTGTATCTGACAATTCGACTTGAATGGAAGATGGCGCTTGGGGCGCTTGTTGCAGTGATTCACGACATAATTATCAGCGTTGGCGTCTATTCGATTTTTCAATTTGAAATAACACCAGCCACTGTGGTCGCTTTTTTGACGATTATGGGATATTCCCTTTATGACACGATCGTCGTATATGACAAGGTAAGAGAGATCATTGGAAGGTTAGGAGCGACTGAGAAATACTCATATACAGAAATGATGAATCTCGCTCTTAATCGAGTAGCGATGCGTTCAGTGAATACAAGTATTTCTTCAGCCTTGCCAGTGCTTTCACTTCTTATAATCGGTTCGTTAATAATGGGTGCGACGACTTTGCAAGAGTTCAGTGTTGCCTTGTTGGTAGGGATAATAGTCGGCTCTTATTCTTCTATTTTTCTGGCAGCTTCATTAGTCGCACTTCTTAAAGAGAGAGAATCCAGATGGGAACAAGTAAGAAAAAGATTAGAACAAAAAGGAATAAATACATCTTCCATTCGAAGAATCGATAGGAAAGAGGCTCTGAAGCCTCTCGAAACAAAGAAAACCGAAAGAATTGAAGGAGTCCGTGGCCCCGCCCGTGGAGGTGCCGCTTCAGTGCAAAGACCAGGCTCAATTGCTCCTCGGCCTCGAAAGAAGCGTCGTTAAATGGTGGCGACACGTAGAGTTGTCCCGTGGCGTCGTCGAGCTTCAGGAAAAAGTGACGAAACCTCTGCTTTAATTGATGTTTTCCTCGAACGACACCCAAAAGGAAATGTTGATCTTATAGAACGTGCATACAAGACAGCTCTTCAGGCACATGAAGGGCAAACCCGTAAGTCTGGAGAACCATATGTTCATCACCCTCTTGCTGTCGCCACTATTGTGGCCAGCCAGGGTCTTGACGATGTAACAATAGGGGCGGCATTATTACACGACTCGATTGAAGATACAGAAATAGATCTCAGTGACCTTGAAAGGGACTTTGGGGCTGAAGTAGCGAGCATCGTCGATGGTGTTACAAAATTAGACAGGATCAATTTCGACTCGAGAGAAGATCAGCAAGCTGCAAGCATGAGAAAAATGCTTGTAGCTGTAGCAAAAGATTTGAGGGTGCTGGTAATAAAACTAGCTGACCGTTTGCATAACATGAGAACTCTCGCTGCTTTGCCAGAATTCAAACAGGAGAGAACTGCAAAAGAAACTCTTGATATATATGCTCCGCTAGCAAATCGATTAGGCATGCAAGACGTCAAAGTTCAGCTAGAGGACCTTTCTCTGGCAACACTTCACCCAAAGCGATACAGCGAAATTGCCCAAATGGTTCAAGATCGTTCTCCAGAGAGGGACATGTACCTGACGCAATTAGTAGCAAACGTAAAAGAACGGTTTAGTGAAATGGGTATCAAGGCAGATGTTTCAGGAAGACCTAAACACCTTTGGAGCATTTACGAGAAAATGATCGTTAAAGGGAGACCATTCGATGAAATTTATGACCTCGTGGGAATAAGGGTGATTGTCGAAAACGTAAGGGACTGCTATGCAGCTCTTGGAACTATTCATGCAACATGGAAACCTGTACAAGGACGTTTCAAGGATTACATCGCAATGCCCAAATTTAATCTTTATCAATCCTTACACACCACAGTTATAGGGCCTCAGGCAAAACAAGCAGAATTCCAGATTCGAACCAAAGAAATGCATCAACGTGCTGAGTTTGGTGTCGCTTCGCATTGGGATTACAAAATCAAAAGTCCTTCAGATGAAATGGAGTGGCTGGGACGGATGGTTGAATGGCAGGAAGAAACCGCTGATCCTATTACCTTTATGGCCAATCTTAAAACTGACCTTGAACAAGACGAGGTTTACATTTTTACCCCAAAAGGAGATGTTGTAACTTTACCAATTGGTTCCACACCCGTTGATTTTGCATATTCCATACACACAGAGGTCGGGCATAGATGTGTGGGTGCAAAAGTAGAAGGAAGGTTGGTGCCTTTAGAGACCAGACTTGTTTCTGGACAAACAGTTGAAATAGTTACATCGAAACAGAGCGAGGCAGCCCCAAGCAAAGACTGGCTACAGTTCGTGGCATCACATAGGTCGGCTAGCAAAATAAGACAATGGTACTCACAAGAAAGACGAAGTGAAGCGATTGATGCAGGACATGACGATCTTGTGCGCGAATTGCGCAGAGCTGATTTACCTGTAAAAGAAACATTGGATGGTGAAACATTGGCTGCGGTAGTTGACGATCTGAATTATGCAGATCTTGATTCTTTATTTGCGGCGATTGGAGAGCATCATGTTTCAGCACGCTCAGTAATTGGAAAAATTGAAAAAGTTTTGGATGATCTAGAACCAGAACGTTACAACGAACAAGCAACTGTTTTCCATCCACACAGAGAGCGCAGAGACTCAACGAAAGTAGGCGTGCATGTGGAAGGTTTCAGTGACCTTATGATTCGCTTATCGAGATGTTGCACTCCGGTTCCACCAGATGAAATTATTGGTTTCGTGACAAAAGGTCGTGGCGTGTCAGTGCATAGAAATGATTGTGCAAACGCTTCTTCGCTCTCCAACGATCAACCAGATCGACTAATAGAGGTTGAATGGGATGAGCATTCAGATGGCTACTTTGTCGCATCTGTTGAGATAAAAGCGCTTGATCGTCCAGGATTATTAAGAGATATCGGTGATGTAATGTCAGAAAACCAAGTGAATGTCATTGGAGTTGAAACGTCAACGAATATATCTGACCGGGTGGCTCGAATGAGATTTGATTTCGAAATTAGCGATCCAACACATTTAAATAGACTCATGTATGTGATACGTGAAATCGACTCTGTTTACGATATATATCGAGTTGTTCCGGGGGGAGATGAACAACAAATTAAAAGTAGCACTGACAACTAGCTTAAAAATAGTAACCTCGTTCTTGTGAAGGATTCGTTATATCGTGCCCCCAAAGGCACTAGAGACTTGGTTTGGCCAGATTCTGAAAGAAGACGTTCATTCATAAACTTATTTGCTGAAATTTCTAGTAGCGCTGGTTACGAAGAAATAGTGCTTCCAATGTTTGAACACATAGAGGTTTTTCAACGTCTTGGTGATGGGACTGACGTCGTCAGAAAAGAAATGTATGACTTTGAAGATAAAGGTGGAAGACAAATAGCTTTACGCCCAGAACAAACAGCGTCAATTGTTCGATCCTATGCAGAGAATCGCCCACCTTTACCATGGAAAGTTTGGTATGCAGGACCAAACTTCCGTTATGAACGAGCACAGAGAGGAAGATACAGACAATTTGATCAAGTAGGGATGGAAGCCCTTGGTTCAGAGGATCCGTATTTAGATGTTGAAGTGATCTCCGTAGCATGGCGATTTTATGAGGCCCTAGGTCTCAAGAATGTAAACCTCTTGTTGAATTCAATGGGAACAGCGAATGACAGATCCAGGTATATAGAAGCTTTAAGCGAATACTTTGCAAATCAAAAAGGCGATCTTTCCAAAGAATCCCAAGACACTTTTGTTGCGAACCCATTACGAGTTTTAGATTCAAAACGTGATGAAGATGCCCAAGTAATAGCGGAAGCCCCCAGTATTCTTGATCATTTGTCCGACGAAGCAAACGATCATTTCATCAAGGTGCAAGAAGGTTTGGAAAAGTTGGGAATACCTTATTCGGTGGAACCAAAACTTGTTAGAGGTCTTGATTACTATCTCAAAACAACGTTTGAATTCATCTCAGAAAGTATCGATGCCGCTCAGGATGCGATAGGAGGTGGAGGTCGTTACGACGGTTTAGCGGCAGAAATGGGAGCTCCAGAAACACCGGGGGTCGGTTTCGCTTTAGGTTTGGACAGAACTTTGATGGCATGTGATGCTGAAAAATCTTTTCCTGAGCCCAAACATTTATTAGAGATATTTGTTGTTGATGCAACTGATGGTTCACACGCGCTTGTTGTTGCAGATCAGCTGAGACAGGAAGGATTTAAAGTCGATCGAGCTTTTGACAACCGTTCAATGAAAGCTCAGATGAAAGCTGCGGATAAAAGCGGGGCAAAAATTGCAGTAATCATAGGAGATGATGAAGTCCGTAGTGGAGTTGTTACGATTCGAGATCTAAGAGGCGAAGACGGTCAGGAAGAAATTGCCTCAGAATTGATGATTGCCGATCTCAGGAAGAGGCTCAGATGACAAACTACGAAACTTCTATGAGAACGCACAGATGTGGAGATCTGAGACCTGAAGATATAGGAAAAGAAGTAACGCTGTGTGGCTGGGTTGACCGACGAAGAGAACATGGTGAGCACTTAGCTTTTATAGATTTACGCGACCGAAGTGGCGTTATTCAAGTTGTAGTCCAAGGAGCAGCCGATTTGCGTGCGGAGTATGTGCTACAGGTCAAAGGAAAAGTTAGAGAAAGACCTTCAGAAACAATAAATGAATCTCTAGAAACGGGTGGTATAGAGGTGGAAGGCTTAGAAGTGTCTGTTTTAGCTGCGTCAGAACCACCACCTTTCCCAATAGACGACAGAACAGAAGTAGATGAAGTTTTAAGACTCAGACATCGTTACGTGGACCTTAGGAGGGATCGACTGCAAAACAATTTGCAACTCAGAGCCCAAGTGAATAGTTCCCTGCGAGAAGCAATGAAAGAACAAGGATTTGTTGAAGTTGAAACTCCGATGCTAGTTGCTAGCACTCCTGAGGGGGCTAGAGACTTTGTGGTCCCGTCCCGTAAAGAGCTGGGATCTTTCTACGCTTTGCCTCAAAGTCCTCAAATTTTTAAACAGCTTTGCATGCTAGGAGGTGTCGACAGGTACTACCAGATAGCGAGATGCCTTCGAGATGAAGACCTTAGAGCTGACAGACAATACGAGTTCATGCAACTGGATATAGAAGCTAGTTTCGTTAATGGAGAAGATATTCGCAATATAGTTTCATCAGCGGTTTCTAGGGCCACCGAAACTGTCACAGGTGTAAAGATAGACAACATCCCGTCAATCTCATGGCAAGAGGCAATGGAACGCTTTGGTTCAGATAAGCCAGATGTGAGATTCGGCCTTGAATTGATAGAACTTACCGAGTTATTCAAAAATACGGAATTCAGAGCATTTCAAGCACCATGTGTGAAAGGCATTCGCGTCCCAGGAGGAGCAGAATACTCAAGAGGTCGACTAGATGAGTTAACCGACAAGTCTCAGAATTGGGGAGCAAAAGGTTTAGCTTGGATAAAAATAGAAAATTCTGAAATGGTTTCCCCAATCACCAAATTCTTTTCGGAAGATGAGAAAAACTCTCTTAAGTCGGAAATGGAAGCTGACGAAGGTGATCTTTTGTTGCTTGTTGCTGATGAATGGAGCACTGTATGTCATGTTCTTGGTTTGCTTAGATTAGAGATAGGCAGACCACCAATAAATGAAGGCGGGTTCAATTTCCTATGGGTTATTGATTTTCCATTGTTTGAGGGAACAGATGAAAATGGAAATCCCGCATCTTCTCACCACCCATTCACGATGCCTCATGAAGAAGATCTAAGTCTTCTAGAGAATGGTCAAACAGAAGGAGTCCGTTCCCTTGCCTATGACTTAGTTTTGAATGGTTGGGAGCTCGGCTCAGGAAGTGTGAGAATTCACAGAGAAGACATCCAGAAGCTGATCTTTTCAACATTGGGAATAGAACCAGATGAAGCTGAGAGGCGATTTGGGTTTCTGCTGGATGCATTCAAATTTGGAGCCCCTCCACACGCAGGTTTTGCAGTAGGTCTAGACCGGTTAACAGCTATTCTTGCCGGCGAGGAGAACATTCGTGAAGTGATTGCCTTTCCTAAAACACAATCAGGTGCTGACCCGCTTACTAGCGCTCCATCGCCTATAGAAGATGTACGACTGACAGAGCTTGGTCTAAAAGTTTTACCTCCAACTGAATGAGATGCACTAATCGCTGAGGAAAACTCCACTAGGTTCTAGTGGGTGAACGAAGATCTATTTTCACATGCTGCAAAGGAAAGACTGAAAAATAGAGCCCCTTTGGCTGACCGTTTAAGACCTACACGCCTTGATGATGTAGTCGGTCAGGAGCATCTGATTGGTAAAGACCAGCCACTTCGTCATTTGATTGAAACAGATAAACTTTCTTCCTTGATTCTATGGGGTCCGCCGGGAACCGGAAAAACCACCATCGCCCGCGTAATCGCTCGAGTAACACAACAAGACTTCCATGAAATGTCTGCTGTTTCTGCGAGTGTTAAAGACGTACGAGAACTAGTAGCTGCTGCAGAAACACGGTTGGGCCAGGCTGAGGCAGGCACAATACTTTTTCTTGATGAAGTACACCGATTTAACAAATCACAACAAGATGCTTTGCTGCCTTCAGTTGAATCTGGACTCATCACCCTTATAGGTGCTACAACCGAAAATCCATATTTTGAGGTAAATGCTCCGCTGTTATCGAGATCAACACTGTTTCGTCTCGAACCAATAGATCGTGATTCAATATTGACTCTGATGGCTAGAGGTTTGGAAGAAGAGAAGGTCAAAGCTGATTCGGAGGCGCTGGAATTACTAGCTGACCGCTCAGCAGGAGATGGAAGACAGGCCTTGACCAGTCTCGAAGTAGCTTCAGCTATCGCTATTGGAAGAGGAGAAGCGACAGTAACGTTGGAAGACGTTGAAGCTTCATTAGGCGTAAAGGCCATTCGCTACGGAAGGGATGACCACTACGACATAATTAGCGCATTTATAAAAAGTATTCGCGGTTCTGACGCGGACTCCGGGCTTTACTGGCTGTCTCGGATGATTAAAGCAGGGGAAGATCCAAGGTTTATCGCTCGCCGATTAGTGATATTAGCGAGTGAAGATATTGGTATGGCAGATCCAAATAGCTTGCTAGTTGCAGATGCAGCAGCTAGAGCGGTTGAATTCGTAGGCCTTCCTGAAGCGCAACTAAATTTGGCACAAGCGGTGGTTCATTTATCCACAGCACCGAAATCTAATCGAGTTACAACAGCTTTGACCGCAGCTATGCAAGACGCATCTTCACCCGGAGAAGGGCGAGTTCCACCACATCTTAGAGACGCGCATTACAGTGGGGCTTCAGGTATCGGACATGGAGAGGGTTATGAATATCCGCACAATGATCCAAGTGGTTGGGTTGAGCAAACGTATAGACCTGAAGAGGTTGAGTCAAATGTCTACTACGAACCGTCAGAACACGGATTTGAAAAGCAAGTAATGGAGAGAATGGCTAAATTGAAAAAGAATAAAGAATCCAATGCCACATCAGAGGTGGATGACTAATGAGACGACGACTCTTCTGGCTGCTTTTGGGATGGTCATTTGGTGTTCTAGCTTCAAATTGGATGGAAAACCGTTTCCGTAAAACTGTTAATCGATATGCCAGAAATACTGTTTCCCGATTGGGCTTCATGCCAGAAGAAATACTGAGTAAAAGAAGCGAGGTTTCGGGATGGTTCAGGGAAAGATTCACAAATCGAGAATCAGATTTCTTTCCCAACGGTATAAATAATTTCAGATCTCGTCCTGTAGAGCATCAGGATTATTTGAGGAAATATCACAGACCAGTAAGACCTCAAAATAGAAATTAAGTTTGAACTTGGGCCTACCTATCTGCCTCCTTACATGACGCTAGGCTCTATTTATGGGAAAACTGCCATCAAGTGCAAAAGCAATTAGAAAAGAATTCACAGAGTTTTTCTCTGAACGCGGCCACGAAATAGTTGCATCAGAAAGCCTGATCCCTCATGACCAGACACTTCTTTTCACTAATTCAGGAATGGTTCAGTTCAAACCTTATTTAACGGGGGAACAGCCTGCTCCGTGGCCGCGTGCCGTAAGTGTGCAGAAATGCGCAAGAGCAGGTGGAAAACACAATGACCTAGACGAAGTTGGAAGGACCAGTCGCCATTTAACTTTTTTTGAAATGATGGGAAACTTCAGCTTCGGTGACTACTTCAAATCTGACGCTTGTTCCTATGCATGGGAATTCGTAACGAAAAACCTCAAATTGGATCCGGAAAGACTCTGGGTCACAGTTCATGAAACTGATGATGAAGCAGAGGAGATATGGATAAATGAAATAGGTGTTGATCCTCAAAGAATTCAGCGCTTAGGCGAAGACAATTATTGGAGGATGGCTGAAACTGGACCATGCGGACCTTGTTCAGAGATCTTTTGGGACAAAGGGCCAGAATTTGGACCTGATGGAGGACCAGCTCACGGCGGAGAAGAACGTTTTGTTGAAATTTGGAATCTAGTTTTCATGCAAGTTGAGCAGCATCCGGATGGGTCAACCACACCGCTACCAGACCCAGCGATAGATACGGGTTTAGGTTTAGAACGAGTTCTTACGGTGATGCAGGGAGTTGACTCAGTTTGGGAAACTGACGAAATATCAAAAATTATCAAAGGAATAGAAAAGTTAACTTCTATCTCGTACGGAAACGAAGAGAGATCAGATGTCTCAATGCGCATTATTGCTGACCATGCCCGGTCCTCGACATTTTTGATAAGCGACGGAGTTTTTCCAAGTAACGAAGATAGGGGCTATGTCCTTAGAAGGATTATTCGGAGATCAGTAAGACATGCATGGTTATTGGGACTTCAAGATTCAGTTATGCCATTATTAGCAGAATCAGTAATTGAAATAATGGGCTCTGACTATCCTGAACTTAATCAAAATATTGATTTCATCAAAGAAGTCTTACAACGAGAAGAAGACAGATTCCGTGAAACATTAAAGGCAGGTCTATCGATTCTCGACGAATCGATTTCAGATCTCGGAAAAAGTAAAACGCTTAGTGCTGACGTAGCTTTTAAACTGCATGACACCTATGGATTTCCTCTTGAGTTAACCGAGGAAATTTGTGCAGAAAGGTCAATTGATGTTGATATCGAAGGATTCAAAGAATCAATGTCAAATCAACAAGAAAGAGCACGTGCGGCACGTAAAGATTCGTTGACAACTGATGAAACAGGAGAGTTAAGGAAAGTTCTGGATGAAAAAGGACCAACTCTTTTTGTTGGCCGTGACGAAGACAAGAGTGATTCAACTGTCTTATATTTTGATAAGAGTCTGATAGTTCTAGATAAAACCCCCTTCTATGCAGAATCTGGCGGTCAGATAGGCGACACAGGAAAAATTTCAACAGAAACAGGTGAAATAAAAATACTTGACACAACTCTTGCTTTAGACGCAATCCATGTGCATCAGTACGAAATAATCACCGGTCATTTAGAAGCAGGACAAAAAGCCAATGCGGAAATAGACAGCGATAGAAGATCGAAGATTCGACGAAACCACACAGCTACACATCTAATCCACTGGGCGCTTCGCGAAGTCCTTGGAGATCACGTTAAACAGCAAGGCTCATACGTAGGTCCTGATCGGTTGAGATTCGATTTCAGCCATTTTGAAGCAATGACCGCAGAACAGATTTCTTCTGTGGAAGATCTTGTTAATTCTGAAGTGCTGAATAATTACCAATGCAGCCATCAGGAAATGACACGGGAAACAGCTGAAGAGAAGGGAGCTATAGCTTTCTTCGGTGATAAGTATGGAGACACTGTCAGAGTTTTAGAAGCAGGTCCAAATTCTTTAGAGTTTTGCGGCGGAACTCACGTTTCGGCATTAGGAGATATAGGGCTTGTGAAAATTGTTTCAGAAGGATCTATAGGTTCGAATATTCGACGAATAGAAGCAGTTACAGGTTCATCAACTATTGAAAATTTAAGGAAGGCTGAAGATCTTATTTCAAACGCGGCTGACCTTGTGGGAGTACCACTTGAAGATCTAATAGACGGAATAAAAAGAAAACTAGATGAACTCAAAGGATTAAAAAATGAAGTCCAAAATCTGAAACGTAAAGAAGCATTGGGCATGGTCGAAGAGCTTGCTGGTAATGAAGAAAATGGGATAGTTGCTTCAATAATTGAAGGAGTCGACAGGGAGAGCTTGAGAGAACTTGCTGTTGCAGTGAGAGATCAGGAAAGAGTTAAAGCTGTAATTCTAGGAACTGCTCCTGCTGATGGGGGCGCGGCCTTGATTGCTGCTGTAAAAAGCGACAGTGGTTTAAATGCTGGAATGATCTTGTCCGAAGCAGCTAAAACAATAGGAGGCGGGGGAAGGCCGAACGATGAACTCACCATAGTCGGAGGAAAAAATCCAGAAAACCTAGAAAAAGCCTTAGAACAAGCTCGGGCTGCCGCCCACACTAGCTAGAAGTATGAGAGCGTTGGGCGTAGACCTTGGTGAGAAACGAATCGGAATCGCAGTTAGCGATAGTAATGGGAAAGTAGCAACTCCTCTTCAAGTCATAATTCGTTCAAAAAGCATTAAGCAAGACCACAAAAAAATTTGCGACTTGGTAGATGAATGGGAAGCAGACATCGTTGTAGTCGGTATGCCTTACTCGTTAAACGGAAGTAAAGGTTTAGCAGCCAAAACAGTTGAGAAAGAAGTTAAAGAGTTGTCCTCCGCCTTAGAAGTTCCAGTGGCTACCCAAGATGAACGTTTGACGACCGTCACGGCTGCAAAAGAGTTGGCCATTCAAGGCCTTGACAGTAAGAAGCAACGCAAGGTTATTGATCAGGTCGCAGCATCAGTAATTCTGCAATCCTGGTTGGATAACCGGACTTGAATGGAGACAGGTGACAGACGACAAACCAAGTGAAGAACCTTATGAAAGACGTATTTCCAACGAAGAGGAAAGTAGCTTTCAAGAGTTTTCGTTAACTGAAGCTGACTATGAAATAAGATCAGACGTTCGCTGGGTTCGTTACAGACCTCCAATGGGGCCAATAATTCGCTGGGGTTTAGTTGCTTTGGTCATAATTACTGTTTTAGTCAGTGGATGGACACGACTTGAAAACTGGATTGACGAACAAGTAGAGCCTGATCAGATATCGGGAGAAGAAGTCGAGTTTTCGATAGAAGACGGTTGGACTACAAATGATGTCATAGCAACCTTGGGTGATCTTGAAATAATTGACAACCCAACAATGTTCAGACAATGGATGCGGTGCCCTTCAGTTTTGAAGAGATTTTTGGATTGCATTCCAGATGAGGATTACTCGTTTCAAGCAGGACGGTACGTATTAAGAGAGCATTCAAGTTTTCATGAGACAGTTGCTGAGTTAAGAAAAGGTCCAATACCTGAAGAAGTCATAAGGGTGACTGTTCCAGAGGGATTAACTTTGGAACAGATCACCAAACGATTGCTTGAGAATTTACCTTCCTTCGATGAAGAGGAACTTAGAATCTCGCTATTAGATGATCGGTTGAAATGGGAGCATTACCCTTCTAACCTTTCTTTTCTTTTAGCGGAAGGATTACTCTTTCCGGACACTTATCAGCTGGATGAAGCAACGGTTTCGGATGAAATGAATTTACTGTTGCGAATGCACAAACAATTTTTAAAAGTTATTGAAGAGGAACAAATAGATGAAAAAATTAAATCCCTTGGCATTACACCTTATGAAGCAATAGTGATTGCCTCATTGATTGAAGAAGAAGCGCAACTTGCTGAAGAAAGACCGAAGATAGCGAGAGTTATTTACAACCGTCTTGAAAGGGGATGGCGGTTGGGTATAGACGCAACATCTCGTTACGCGGTTGGTAAAACAGCTGGTCAAGAACTAACGACTGAAGATTTAGAATACGACTCTCCATGGAACACACGTGTGTCGTTGGGACTTCCACCAACAGCTATTTCAGCACCTGGAAGAGCTTCGATCCAAGCAGCTCTTAACCCTATAGAAGGCAAGTGGCTTTATTATGTTCGTACTGATGAAAATGGAGTTGCTGGCGCTCACACTTTTGCTACTTCCGCAGAAGAGTTCGAAAAAGCAAGAAAAATATGCGTAAATAAAGATCTAGGTTGCGGTTAGATCTGCGATAATTTCATTATGAAGATTAGTGGTTCAACCAACTTGGTAGGAGTCATAGGTGATCCAGTCAAACATTCTTTATCTCCTGTAATCCTCAATGCAGCTTTTAATAAAGCAAAAATTGACTGGGTCTATGCTGCTTTTGAAACACCAGAAGACAAACTTGCAGATGCAATTAAAGGAATCAGAGCTCTACGCATAGCAGGTCTTTCTGTGACCATGCCACACAAGTCAAATATTTGCACACTTCTTGACGAAGTCAGTGAGAGTTCGAAAATCCTTGAGGCAGTTAATTGTGTAGTTAATGATGAAGGAAAGCTAAAAGGGTATAACACGGATGGGGATGGTTTTTTAGACGCTTTGAGTCATGACTCCGGTATGGATGTAGCCGACAAAAAGGTACTGGTAGTAGGCGCAGGTGGATCAGCTAGATCAATTATTTACTCCTTGGGAAAAGCAGGAGCAGGAGATGTGGCTGTTATTAACAGAACTAAAGAGAAAGGTTTTGATGCTGCCAAATTGGCTGGCCCAACCGGAAGACATATAGAGGAAAGCGATATGCCTGCGTTTGCGGCGGAAGCAGATCTAGTAATAAACGCAACACCAATAGGAATGTCACACACAGAAGAAAAGCAAAAATTTCCTATAGAACCGAACTTATTATCGAAGGGTCAATTAGCTGTTGATCTTATCTATCATCCAATTTCGACTCCTTGGTTGGAAGAATTGAAGAAACGAGGAGTCGAAGCACATGGGGGACTCTCAATGCTTATTTTTCAAGCGGCAAGAGCTTTTAAACTTTGGACAGGGCAACAGGCTCCATTAGTGGCTATGAGAAAAGCAGCCTTGAAAAAAATTCAATAAATGGCCTCTTTATAAACATTTCAACTATTCGTTTCAGTCGACTGCCTGTATGTAGGTAATCTAAAGAGATGTCTAAAGAAAAATTTCCACATGTGGCTTTAGTTGGTCACATGGGTTCGGGCAAATCAACTGTTGGGCCTTTGTTAGGAAAATTGATGAAATGTAATCACGTAGACCTGGACGTAGTAATAGCGAATCAGGCAGGACGTAGCATAGGGGTGATTTTTGAGGAAAAAGGGGAAAAAGCTTTTCGTGATTTTGAAGAACTAGCTCTTGAGTCAAAAATCTCAAATCAAGAACCACTCGTAATATCGACAGGTGGCGGCATAGTTGAAAGAGCTGCAAATCGGGAGTTGCTGAAGGAGAAATCTTTTGTTATTTGGCTTCGTGCAGATACTGAAACATTGGTTAAACGCGTAGGAAATCATCCCCTTAGACCACTATTGAAAGAGAAAGATCCTTTAGAAGTGTTTTTCGAATTAGATAAAGAAAGAGCACATCTGTATCAAGAAATAGCAGACTTAGAAATAGACACCAGCAACACGGAACCTTCAAATGTTTCTGAGATGCTGTTCGATAGTTTAAAGTCTCGCTTAGGTTTAAATCATGAATGAAGTTCAATTAGCACTACCAAATGGCGATTCATATCCAGTAATTGTTGGAAATGGAGCTATAGAAAGGTTGCCTTCCTTGATGCCCTCTGCTTCTCAGCGCGCAGCCATAGTCACTCAAGGAAATATTGGTCTGAATGTACAAACAGGTATCGAACAAAAAACCTTTGAAATTGATGACGGAGAAGAAGCTAAATCTCTAACGACAATTGAGCAACTATGCAGCGCCTTTGCTCAATGGGGTCTTACGAGAGCTGACGTAGTTGTAGGTGTAGGAGGGGGTGTTGTTACAGACGTGGCTGGATTTGCTGCAG
Source organism: Candidatus Neomicrothrix sp. UBA881 (assembly GCA_002294285.1). GTDB lineage: Bacteria > Actinomycetota > Acidimicrobiia > Acidimicrobiales > MedAcidi-G1 > MedAcidi-G1. Next base: position 45,818 of record DBFL01000056.1, on the reverse strand, counting down.
CTACTTACCACAGGGGGGTAGCTGTGGTTCATGTTGCTACAACACTTTTGGCTCAGATTGACGCTGCAGTAGGTGGTAAAACCGGAGTTAACTTGCCAGAGGGAAAAAACCTTGTAGGGGCTTTTTGGCAACCATCAGGCGTAATATGCGATCTTGATGCTTTAGATACTTTACCTGAGCGTGAACTTCGCTCTGGCTTCGGTGAATTGGCAAAATACCACTTTTTAACAGGCGATCCACTCAGCGAGATGGAACTTGAAGACAGAATTGTAAGAGCAGTTCAAATAAAAGCTGGAATAGTCAACCAAGATGAAAAGGAGCAAGGCATACGTGCTTTGCTTAATTATGGCCACACTTTAGGCCATGCCATTGAGAGCGCTGGAAGTTATGAAGTCAAGCACGGAGAAGCGGTAGCAATAGGGCTCATTTACGCTGCGGAACTTGCCCATACATTAGATCGGATCTCTTATGAAAGAGTTCAAGAACATCGTCAAGTTGTAGAAAGTTATGATCTGCCGTGTGCAGTTCCAACAGCAGTTACTGACGAAGATCTAATGTCCGCTATGACACGTGATAAAAAAGCAGTGGATGGATACACCTTTATTTTGGATGGCCCGAAAGGACCAGAAATCGTAAAAGGTGTAGAAGAAGTCGCAATACAAGAAGCCCTGAGAAAAGTTAGATGAACTCAACAAAAGCGAGGAAGAGATGAACGAGCCTATTATTTTGCTTCTATCTGGACCAAATTTAAATCTTTTAGGAGAAAGAGAGCCTGAAACTTATGGCAAAGAAACTTTAGAAGAACATTTTCAAATGGCATTAAAAAGCGCAACGGAAATGGGACTACATTTAGAGCATTTTCAGTCGAACCACGAAGGTGAGCTGATTGATGCTATTCATGCAGCACGAGAAAGATGTTCTGGAATAATCATTAATCCAGGAGCATTCACTCATTACGCATGGGCAATACATGACGCCTTGGCAACTTTCGAAGGCCCAGTTATAGAATTGCACATATCTAATCCGGCATCCAGAGAACCGTGGAGGCACACCTCTGTTGTAGCACCGGTAAGCTCAGGTACTATTGCTGGATTCGGAGCATTAGGTTACGAAATAGCAATTAACGCTATAGCAGGCATGGTTAAAAATGAAAAAAGTTGATGCCGTCTTTGACATGCAAGGACGACTTTCAAGACTCATTGAGAAATTTGAATCCCAAGGATGTGAATCACTTTTAGTCACCTCGCTCACTAATATCTATTATCTTTCAGGATTCACAGGTTCAGCCGGCTTGCTATGGGTTGACGGTGAGAAAGCTTTACTTTTAGTTGATGGGCGTTACGGAGAGCAGGCAGTTGAAGAGGTTGAAAGTTCAGGAGCGCAAATTGAAGTTGAAATGGTTGGATCACAACAGACTGAAAGGCTCAAAAGTATAGCTAAGGGCACAAAAGCCATAGGGCTAGAAGCTCAATCCGTTACATGGTCAAAAATGAAACTCATGGAGAAAACTTTAGAAAATTCAGATTTAGTTTTTACAGAAGGGCTTGTAGAAGAATTAAGGCAAATAAAAGATGAAGGCGAGATCGCCTTAATGAAAACTGCAGCGGAAATAGCAGACAAAGCACTTTCGGAGATTTGGCCCATGTTTGAAGAAGGTGTGACAGAAAAAGAAATTTCCACATCACTTGATGAAACGATGGTTAAGAATGGAGCTGATGGAACTGCCTTTGAAACTATTATTGCTGCAGGTTCTAATAGTGCTAGGCCTCACGCTAGGCCAGGAGACAGAACTCTTTCAGAAGGAGATCTAGTAGTTTGCGATATGGGAGCTCTATACAAAGGGTATAGATCCGACATGACACGATCGACCCGAATAGGAGGGACTGGTACAGGAAAACCAGCTGAAATGCTTGAAGTCGTTTTAGAAGCACAGAAGGCAGGTCTTTCAACAGTGAAAGAAGGCGTGCCAAACTCAGAAGTTGATTCCGCTTGCAGAAAAGTCCTTCAGGAAGCAGGTTTAGAAGAAGCTTTTACTCACGGGACAGGACATGGGGTGGGTCTTGATATCCATGAAGCTCCTACACTCTCTGGAATCTCCACTGATACGCTTCGGGCGGGACAGGTAGTGACAGTTGAGCCAGGAGTATATTTGCCGGACGTTGGGGGAGTTAGATGGGAAGATACTGTGATTGTTACTGAAAAAGGTTGTGAGTTTCTTACTCATTCGCCAAAAACAATATAAAAAAGAGAAAAGATGCCTGTTATAACGACAAACGATTTAAAAAACGGAATGACTCTAGAGCTTGACAATGAGCTGTATCAAGTTGTTGAGTTTCAGCATGTTAAACCAGGCAAAGGGCACGCGTTCGTTCGAACTACGTTGAGAGGCGTGCAAAATGGTGTAGTTGTTGACAGAACATTTCGGGCAGGAGAAAAAGTAGAACGAGCGATAATAGACAAGCGCTCGATGCAACTGCTTTACAGAGATGGTAACGATTATGTGTTTATGGATTCTGAATCGTATGAACAAATATCTATAGAGCCTCAAACTCTTGGAGAGGCAGTTAAATATTTGGCAGAACAAAGTGAAGCCCAAATGTTAATGTTCGGAAGCGAAATTGTGGGAGTTGAATTGCCAGCCGCGGTCGAACTTGAAATTTCTCAAACTGAGCCTGGAGTCCAAGGCGACAGAGTTTCCGGAGCGAGAAAACCAGCGACTCTTGAAACAGGGTTGGTAGTTCAGGTGCCACTTTTTGTTGAACCAAATGAAAAGGTAAAGGTTGACACCAGAACTGGCGAATATTTAAGCCGTGTCTAATTTCGATAACGCATCTGGAAGTATGGAAAATGTCATCAGCATCCAGCAGTAGTTTTGGTTCAAGACGTGAAGACAGGGAAACCGCGTTAGGAATTCTCTACTCAGCAGAAACACAAGGAAGAGAGAGTCTTGAACTGCTAAACGAGCAGCCTGTTAAAGCCGAGAGCTATGTCTACGAATTAATTTCTGGAGTAACAGAAAAACTAGAAGTCATAGATTCACTGCTTGAAAAAAATGCAGATGAGTGGCGTTTAGAGCGCATGCCTGTCATTGATAGAGCTGTATTGCGAATAGCAGTACTTGAGTTGATAACTTTCCCTGAAACATCCATAGCTACAGTGATAAATGAGGCTGTTGAAATAGTTGGTGAGTATTCGACAGAAAAATCAAAGAGGTTTGTGAACGGGTTACTTTCAGAAATCGCTGATCAAGTTCGCTAAATGGATTTAAATTTTTTGAATACTTCGGTTGGATATCCGAAAAAAATTTTCCAAGAATAGATATGCAAACAGTAGTTGTTCGCGTATATGGTAGTCCTTGACCGTGAAGCGGGTCCCGTGAGGCCCATACGGAATAAGGAGTAAGGCCTATGGCCGATAGAGAAAGACGTATGACGCCCCCGTTTGGGGGCGTTTTTGTTGCGAGCGCTCGTGTGATGAGTCAAGACGATATGACACGAGCGATACGTCGGATGGCTCACGAGATCATAGAAAAAAATCAAGGCCTAGAGGACATAGTTGTAGTTGGCCTACAGACGGGTGGTATTGAAGTAGCCGAGAGCATAGTGAGTGCTCTAGAGGAAATTGAAGGAAGAAAAATAGAGTCAGGCTGCTTAGATGTGGCGTTACACAGAGATGACATTGGCTTGAGGCCAGTTGTACCTGAAGCGGCCACGAATCTACCGGACCATATAGACGGCAAAGTAATTGTGATCGTAGACGATGTGCTTTTCACAGGTAGGACAATTCGAGCTGCCCTTGATGCGATCTGTTATTTTGGTCGTCCGCGTTCAATCCAATTAGCGGTAATGGTCGACAGAGGACACCGGGAGTTGCCTATTCGTCCAGACTATGTAGGAAAAAATTTACCTACCAGGATTGATGAACTGGTTGACGTAACTGAAGAAGGGGTTGACCTGGGGGTCATGCGTAAATGAGTTTAGACGTTGAAGTCCCCGCAATGTTGAACAAACATCTTCTCGGAATAGAAGGTATGGGAAGAGAACAGTTAGAACTAATTCTCAAACTAACAGATCGATTTGCAGAAATAGGTGAGAGGCCAATTCCGAAAGTTCCAGCTTTAAGAGGAAGAACTGTGGCATCTGTATTTTTTGAAGATTCAACAAGGACAAGACTTTCCTTTGAGTCTGCAGCGCGTCGGCTGTCAGCAGATACTTTGACATTTGCAGCAGGTTCATCGTCGCTTTCGAAAGGTGAAAGCCTTCGCGACACGGTGGAAGTAATTAGTTCTTACGGAGCAGACGTTTTAATTGTAAGACACGGCATGGCTGGAACACCTAAAAGAGTTTCAGAGTGGACCCAAGCATCTGTTGTAAATGCTGGAGATGGTTGTCACGAGCACCCTACACAGGCATTGCTCGACTGTTACACTTTGAAACAGCAACGCGGTTCACTAGATGGAATGTCAATTGGCATAGTGGGAGATATCAGACACTCCCGTGTTGCCAGATCAAATGTATTAGCCTTCACATCTTTAGGAGCGAAAGTAACGCTTATAGCTCCACAAACACTCTTGCCGGCATCTATCGAGAAATGGCCAGTTGAAATTTCAAATGTTTTCGACGACGTTATTGCTGAATTGGATGCTTGCTATCTATTGCGAATGCAATCCGAGAGACAAAGCAAAGGTCTCATACCATCTTTGCGTGAGTATTCAAAAGATTTCGGTTTGAATTCACGTAGATCTGCACTTCTCAGGAAGGATGCATTAATACTTCATCCAGGGCCAACTAATCAAGGAGTGGAAATAACTGCAGAAGTATCAACAGATCCTCGATCAATAATTCTTGATCAAGTTGCAAACGGAGTTTCCTTAAGAATGGCGGTTTTATTTATGCTTTTGAATCCGAATGAATCAGTTCACTTTGATGAGGTCAAATGATGGGGATTGTTTTGAGAGGTGGAACGATTCTTGACAGAAAGGGAGAAAGATCCCTAGATGTATCTATAGATTCAGATGGAAAAATTTCTGAGACAGGAAAAAAATTAAAAGGAGATATCGAGATCGACTGTTCGGGTTGCATTATCTCATCGGGGCTTGTGGATCTTCATGTGCATCTCCGAGAGCCGGGATACGAAGAGGCAGAAACTATTGAAACTGGAGCACGGTCTGGATCTTTGGGGGGTTTCACAGCACTCGTAGCAATGCCCAACACTGAACCTGCAACAGATTGTCTCGCAGTAGTTGAACAAATTAAAACCCTGGGAGATAAATCATCTTGTGAAATCATTCCTTCAGCCGCAATGACTGTGGGCAGGCAAGGCAAAGAAATGGTGCAGATGGGAGAATTAGTGGATAACGGGGTAGGGATTTTCACTGATGATGGAACAGGTGTTCAAGACCCACAGCTAATGCGCCGCCTCATGGAGTACAGCGTGGGTTTAAACTCTCGATTAGGTAGACCTGTGGTTCTTGCTCAGCACTGTGAAGTGCACGAACTAGCTCAAGATGGATATATGCACGAAGGTGAATGGTCCTCATTTCTAGGGATTCCCGGACAACCTGCTGAAGCTGAAGAATTGATGGTTATGCGCGATATAGCATTATCAAAAATGACAGGAGCAAGAATTCATTTTCAGCATCTTTCAACTGAAGGTTCAGTTGAAATGGTTAGAGAAGCTAAGGAAGCAGGTCTACCTGTTACTGCTGAAGCTACTACCCACCATTTCACTCTTACAGATTCTGCGTGTAGCTGCTACGATCCAGTTTTCAAAGTGCATCCACCGCTCAGAACCGAACGAGATGTTCAAGCGATAAAAAAGGCACTTAAGGATGGAACTGTTGATGCAATTGCGACAGATCATGCGCCACATAGCCAACATCTTAAGGAAATGCCATTCGATCAAGCCCCACCAGGAATGCTCGGACTGGAAACAGCTTTGTCTCTTTCTCTCGAACACAGTGGTCTAGACATTCCTGAAGTATTAAACCTCCTTTCTTGGAAACCAGCTCAAATTGCCGGAGTGGCCGATAGGCATGGTGTGACAATTGAGAAAAATAATCCAGCGAACATTTGCGTAATTGATTTAGATGAATCATGGACAGTTTCAGGAAAAGAAATGGCAAGTCGAAGTTCAAACACCCCATACGAAGGATGGAAGTTGAGAGGACGAGTAAGACACACAGTAAATGCAGGAAATTTAGTAGTTTTTGATGGAGAATCTACTAAGTGAATAGAGAAAAAGTGGTACCAGTTGAAGCACATTTAGTCCTTGCAGACGGGACAATTTTTGAAGGTGAAATGATAGGTGCCACACCTGAAGAAGGTTTTGTTTCAGGAGAAGTGGTTTTCAACACAGTCTTAAGTGGATATCAAGAAGTTATAACAGATCCATCCTATGCAGGTCAGATAATAACCTTTACATACCCTCACATAGGAAACTACGGCGTCAATGATGAAGACAATGAAAGCTCACAGCCTTTCTGTAGAGGAGTGATAGTAAGAGAATTAAGCCGAAGGCATAGCAACTGGCGTGCAATTCAGAGTCTTGATGAGATGCTCGCCTCAAGAGGCATTTCCGGTATTAGTGGTATAGACACACGTAGGTTGACTCGACACATAAGAGACTTGGGTGCCATGCCAGGTGCATTCGGAAGTGTAGATGTAGAAGACTTGAAAATTGCTGCTACTAAAGAACCAGGGACAGACAATATAGATCTAGTGAAAACAGTTACCTGCAGTGAGACGTATAGAGTCCCGTCGACAGGTGGTAAAAGAAAAATTGTCGCTTATGACTTCGGTATTAAAACAACAATCCTTGAGAACCTTTCAAAACTAGGTGATATTACAGTTGTCCCTGCCAATACTGAAGCAGAAGTTGTGTTGGGGATGGAACCAGATGGTGTTTTTCTCTCCAACGGACCAGGTGACCCGAAACCATTAGGCTATGTGCGAGAAAATATAGAACAGCTTTTAGGACAGGTGCCTATTTTCGGGATCTGTCTTGGGCATCAACTTCTTGCAGAAACTTTAGGAGCTGAAATATTCAAACTTCCATTTGGACATCATGGAGGCAATCATCCTGTAAGGAATTTAAAAACTGGCAATGTAGAAATCACTAGTCAAAATCACAATTATTGTGTAGCTGAGGGTTCAATCGAAGATGTGGAAATAACCCACATAAATTTGAACGATGGAACTGTGGCAGGCATAAATTGTCTTAGATTCCCAGCTTTTAGCGTTCAGTACCACCCAGAAGCGGGACCAGGACCTCATGACAGCAGGTATCTTTTTGAGAAATTTGAACGTCTTTTAGAGGAATCAAATAAGCAAGGAGATGTTTGATGCCTAAAAGAGAAGATATAAAAAGCATTCTTCTAATCGGATCAGGACCAATAGTTATTGGTCAAGCATGTGAATTCGATTATTCGGGAACTCAGGCATGTCGAGTTTTAAAAGAGGAGGGATATCGAGTCATACTTGCGAATTCCAATCCAGCAACGATAATGACAGACCCTGATTTTGCTGATGCAACATATATAGAACCTCTAAGAGTGGATGTAATAAAGCGAATTATAGAAAAAGAAAAACCTGACGCCTTACTGCCAACGCTTGGTGGTCAAACAGCTCTGAACCTTGCTCGCGAATTGGCTGAAGAAGGGATTCTTGAAGAAAACAATGTTGAACTAATCGGAGCGGATGCTGACGCAATTGCAACTGCAGAGGATCGAGAAAAATTCAAATCAGCAATGATGGAAATCGGATTAAGAGTCCCAGCATCGGGTGTTGCGCGCGATATTGAAGAGGCTCGTGAAATTGTTAAACAGGTTGAACTTCCCGTAATCATCAGACCTGCTTACATTTTAGGAGGCAAAGGTACAGGTATTGCTTCAACTAATGAAGAGTTCGAGCAAATAGCATTACGTGGTATCGAAGCCAGTCCAATAAATGAAATTTTGATCGAAAGGTCAATAGCAGGCTGGAAAGAATTTGAACTTGAAGTAATGCGCGATAATGCAGACAACTGTGTTGTTATATGTTCAATTGAAAATGTAGATCCCATGGGGGTTCACACCGGAGATTCAATAACAGTCGCCCCAGCACAGACACTTACTGACGTCGAGTATCAAATGATGAGAGATTCAGCGTTCGCGTGTTTGCGTCGTGTCGGAGTTGAGACCGGGGGTTCAAATGTTCAATTTGCTGTCGATCCAGACACAGGAGAACAAGTTGTTATCGAAATGAATCCAAGAGTTAGTCGATCTTCAGCGTTAGCTTCTAAGGCCACTGGTTTTCCGATTGCGAAAATTGCGACACAACTAGCTATTGGATACACACTAGATGAGATAACTAATGACATAACAAAAGAAACTCCTGCATCATTTGAACCAAGTATCGACTACGTAGTAACAAAGATTCCACGTTGGACTTTTGAGAAGTTTCCTGGATCATCGGGTGTTTTGGGAACTTCCATGCAATCTGTAGGCGAAGTAATGTCAATAGGAAGAACTTTTCCTGAGTCTCTTCAAAAAGGCATGCGTTCACTCGAAAACGGGAGACAAGGACTCAACGCTGACCAAGGGGAGCAAAAATTTTCTGAATTAGACGACGAAACTTTGATTAATAAAGTCGGTGTCCCCACGCCCGAACGTCTTTTCCAACTTGAAGAACTGATTAGACGCGGTTTTTCGATTGAAAGACTTTATGAAGAAACCTCAATAGACCCATGGTTTATTGACCAGATATTTATGATCACAGAGGAAAGAATAAGCCTTGAAAAGAAGAATCCTCAGGAGTTGTCAAAGGCGGAATGGAAAAGAGCAAAGCAATTAGGTTTTTCAGATTCCCAATTGGCGTATCTTTGGGAATTGACGACGCAGAGAGTAAAAGAACTAAGAGAAAAAGCGGGCATCCTGCCAACCTTTAAAACAGTTGATACATGTGCCGCAGAATTTGCATCTCAAACTCCCTATCATTACTCGACATGGGAAGATGAAAATGAAGTTCTTCCATCAGATAGGCCAAAAGTCATCATTTTAGGAGCTGGACCGAATCGTATAGGTCAAGGAATTGAATTCGATTACTGTTGCGTTCACGCTAGTTTTGCTTTGAGTGAGGCTGGATTTGAGACTGTTATGGTTAATTGCAATCCCGAGACAGTCTCGACAGATTACGACACAAGTGATCGTCTTTATTTCGAACCACTGACTTATGAAGATGTTACAAACGTAATTGATGCAGAAAAGCCTGAAGCAATAATTGTCTCATTGGGTGGGCAGACTCCGCTCAAACTTGCGGGTTTATTGCCACCCGAACTGATTGCAGGTACGAGCTCGGAATCAATTGACCGGGCGGAAGATCGAGAAAACTGGAACCGACTCTGTGCTGATTTGGGAATTCTTCAACCCCCAGGAGGCACTGCACAGAATTTCCAAGAAGCTCTTGAGGTGGCCAAACAAGTCTCATATCCAGTTCTGGTCAGACCTTCGTATGTTCTGGGAGGACGGGCTATGGAGATTGTTTATGACGATGATCAACTCGAAAAGACTATGGAGGAGATGACACGTTTTGGAACTTTGGGAATGGAAGGCGGCCTGTCTGCTGAAAGACCAGTTCTAATTGATCAGTTCCTTGAAGACGCGACTGAAGTTGATGTAGACGCCGTAAGAGACCGTGAAGGAAATGTTCTCATAGGTGCAGTAATGGAACATGTTGAGGAAGCTGGAATACACAGTGGGGATAGTGCCTGTGTTATACCCCCTCCTAACCTCAAAGAACAAATAGTTGAATTAATTGAAAGTCATACACGAAAAATTGCAGAAGCGCTCGATGTGAAGGGTCTTATAAACGTCCAATATGCAGTTAAAGGCGACGAAGTGTATGTGATTGAAGCTAATCCGAGAGCATCAAGAACAGTTCCTTTTGTTGCTAAAGCCACTGGGATGCCTCTTGCCAAAATAGCAAGTCGAGTAATGCTTGGGTCAACACTTGAAGAATTAAGCAAAGAAGGACTACGCACAGAAGCAGTTAAGGGCGACCACGTGTCGGTAAAGGAAGCCGTATTACCCTTTAATCGCTTTCCAGAAGCAGATCCAGTGCTTGGCCCGGAGATGCGTTCGACGGGTGAAGTGATGGGAGTAGATCTAACTTCTGGATTAGCGTTTGCTAAATCACAAATTTCAGCAGGAGGAGCTTTACCAACTGAAGGTACAGTTTTCATGTCTCTTGCTGATCGTGATAAAAGTTCAGGTCTTGAAGCAGCTAAAGGTTTCTTAGAGCTCGGCTTAGAAATAGTTGCTACCGGTGGAACAGCTGATTATCTAACAGAAAATGGAGTAGAAGTATCCGACCGGGTGGCAAAAATCGGAGAAGAAGGAACAGATGCAGTTCGCCTGATTAGATCTGGAAAAATACAACTTGTTGTAAATAGCCCTCGTGGTCGAGGCCCCAGGGCAGACGGCGACCATATTAGAGGAGCTGCGGCGGCAGAAGGAATACCTTTGCTAACAACGGCAGCGGCGGCGCTTGCCGCTGTAAAGGGCTTAAAAGATTGGAACAAGTTTCCACTTTCAGTTAGATCACTTCAGGAATACCATCTTGGAGTATCAAAATCAGAAATGTTAGAAAGCCAATAATGAAAACACTTGGAGCAAAGGTTGATCTAACGACAAGTCTAGGATCAGTTAGGTTGCCTAATCCTGTGATGACAGCCTCCGGGACTGCCGGCTATGGAAGTGAACTATGCGAATACATGGATTTAGAAGACATAGGGGCAATAGTTGTCAAATCTCTTCATGCTGACAGTTGGGAAGGAAACGAACCTCCAAGACTCCACCCAACACCTTCAGGAATGTTAAACAGTGTTGGTTTGCAGGGTCCTGGAGTTAAAACCTGGACTGAAGAAAAGCTGCCATCGTTAATAGATGCAAAGGCACGTGTTGTAGCGAGTATTTGGGGGTCAACCATAGAAGAATTCACAAAAGCAGCGTCTCTTTTAAAAGACACTCCTAGTGAAGTAATTGCAATAGAAATTAACGCTTCATGTCCCAATCTGGAGGACCGAAGAAAACTATTTTCACATTCAATCCAAGCGATTACAGAAGTTATAGAAGCGGTAAATTTTTTAGACAAGCCAATTTGGGCAAAACTCAGTCCAAATACACCTGAACTGCCAGATATAGCAGAAGCAGCCCACAAGGCAGGTGCCGAGACTGTTGTAATAGCGAACACGGTTTTAGGTATGGCAATTGACGTCGAGACTCGCAAACCAATTTTAGGAGCAAAGCGGGGAGGCCTTTCAGGTCCAGCTATAAAACCCATAGCTATTAGAGCTGTATATGACACTTACGAAGCGCATCCGGAGATACCTATTATTGGCGTCGGTGGAATTACAAAAGCTGAAGATGCATTGGAATTTATTCTTGCTGGAGCAACAGCCCTTCAGATAGGCACAGCAACCTTTGATGATCCGAGGGCTTGCAAAAAAATTATTACAGGCATTTCAGAGTGGTGTAAAAAACATGGAGTGAAACGAATTAGTGAATTAATTGGAGGAGCACATGACGGATAAATATGAATCACTGGACGAATTATTCGATGATGAAGAATTTGAGATCAGTGAAGAATCAGAAGATAATGTCCCGCCTGAGGTCAGAAATCGCCTCGCCCTAGCATTAGATGTTGACGATCTTATTGACGCTCGACGTCTAGCCGGTTCTTTATTCGACTTTTTCGGAACAGTTAAAGTCGGATTAGAGCTGTATACCGCATCAGGACCAGATTCAGTGGGTGTCTTCACAGAGGCAGGTTTTGATGTTTTTTGTGATTTGAAATTACATGACATACCTACAACAGTTCACAAAGCTGCCCGTGTCGTTGGTTCAGTAGGTGCTAGGTGGGTTACAGTCCACACAGCAGGTGGAGATGAAATGCTCAAAGCTGCAGTAGAAGGTTTAAGAGAAGGAGCAGAAAGCGTAGGTTTGCCAACTCCCGGCGTTCTTGGAGTTACCGTACTCACAAGCGAGGCAATTGAAAATGATGAAATTATCACTTCTCGATGTCAAACAGCTTTAGAGGCTGGATGCGAAGGAATAATATGCGCTGCACCTGATTTGGAAGTCACATCACAATTCTCTGACAAATTGATCAGAGTAGTTCCGGGTTTAAGAATGTCAGGTAGTGAAAGTCACGATCAAGTAAGAGTGGCTACACCCCTTGAAGCGATCAGCGGAGGGGCTGACATTTTGGTTATAGGAAGAATGGTGACTGGAGTCGAAAACCCTATTGACGCAGCAGAAGCACTAGTAAGTGATCTCTTGGGTTGAGATTTTTTCTCTTCAAAATGCAAATTTTTAAAATATTGCCTACTATGTCATCTGATGAACGGACCTCCTCCACTAACAGATGAACAGAGGCGTCAAGCTTTGATAAAGGCTGCAGAAGCTAGAAGGGTGCGTGCCCAGATCAAAGAACTTTTAAAAGTGGGATCTTTGTCACTTGAGGATCTACTAGAACGGTCTGACACAGATGAAAATATAGGACGTATGAAAGTTTTATCTGTTTTGGAGTCTCTGCCCAGACTCGGCAAAGTGAAAGCACGAAGAACCATGTCAGACATTGGTATAAGTGAAAGCCGCCGGTTGCGAGGATTGGGCGCACAACAGCGAGCTTCTCTTATTACACGTTTCGCCGATCAATCGTGATTTTTCAAGGACCCAAATGTCATTGATCGTTGTCATATCAGGTCCAGGTGGCGTTGGAAAGGGAACGATAGTACGTGAACTGTGTGAAAGAGATCCAGAATTAGTCGTTAGCAAGTCATGGACAACAAGGAAACCCAGAGCAGATGACCGAGAGGACTCATATTTCTTTGTTGATGATGAAACATTTCTAAAACATAAGGAAGAAGAAGGTTTTATCGAATGGAATGAATTTTTAGGTTCTATGTACGGAACACCTATGCCAGATGCAAATGAAGAAAGAGATTTAATACTGGAAATAGACGTTTCGGGAGGACGTCAGATAATCAACAGACACCCAGAAGCAGTTCTTTTATTTGTCGATGTTGAAGACTCTGAACTCCGTAAGCGTTTGAGGCAAAGAGGTGATGATGTCGACAAAATAGAGAAACGAATTTTAGAAGCGGGCCGGGAAAGACAAGAAGCTAAAGAGCTTAATTATAAAGTAATTTTTAATGTTGATCTTGAAAAAGCAACAAGAGAAATTCATGAAACAATACTTAAAGCACGACTTTAGGTTGATCCGTAGGGAAGTTCATTTGATCCTGATACCTTGGATATGCCCACAGGAACTTCCTGTCTGGTGCTAGTTCTTCAAGAGGACACGCTATGCGACGATATGACACATTGATGAACCCAGAAATAGAAGGTCTGCTAGATACGACAGATTCGAAATTTGCCCTTGTCGTCCTAGGAGCCAGAAGAGCCCGACAAATAACTTCTTACTTCGGTCAACTGGGAGAAGGGCTAGGAGCATCAGTTCCACCTCAGATCACTTCAACGTCAAGCAAGCCTCTTTCTATAGCTTTTGAAGAGGTGTCAGTTGAAAAAATTGTACCGATAGAACTACCTGACGAACCTGAAGTCGAAGAGGTTCTTATGGCAGAAGAGGAAGTTACCGCCAGCGAAGAATCAGGTGAAGATTCACCTGAAGATCAAGACGAGAGCGCTTAGCCTCGTTTATTTCCCAAATGGGTCAACTCGACGGTCGTCGGATCGTTTTAGGAATTACCGGCGGTATAGCCGCTTATAAGGCCATAGAGGTATGTAGACGTTTGACTGATGCGGGAGCACATGTGGCACCTGTGATGACAAAAGGGGCGCTTCGGTTTGTCGGGAGGGCAACCTTTGATGCTTTAGGGTCAGAAAAAACGCAGGTTTCTTTGTGGGACGAGGACCATCCAATCCCACACACAAGATTAGGCCAAGGCGCAGATTTGATTATTGTGTGTCCAGCCACTGCTCGACTTATATCTGACTACAGAAACGGACGATCTGGAGATCTTCTGACAGCTACTCTTTTGGCGACACGCGCAAAAGTAATGATCTGCCCAGCGATGCATGCGGAGATGTGGGAACAGGCATCGGTGGTTGAAAACATTTCTGTGCTTCGAGAACGAGGTGTTGAAATAGTTGGACCGGTAGAAGGGAAATTAGCAGGCGGAGATACCGGGTTTGGACGGTTGGCGGAACCAGAAGATGTAGTTGACTCGGTGTTCAAACTTCTAGGGAAAGACAGTGGATTTCAAACGGGAGACTTAGCTGGTTTGACAGTTTTAGTGACAGCTGGAGGCACACGAGAGCCGATAGGTCCAGTTCGATTCATTGGAAACAGATCTTCGGGCAAACAAGGCCACGCATTGGCTAAAGAGGCAGCATTGAGAGGGGCGAAAGTAATCTGCATAACAACAGAAGCTGAAAATGCACCTGACATTTTAGGCGTTGAAATCATAGAGACTGAGACAGCTGAAGACATGTATAAATCTGTAATGGATAATGCTTCAAGGGCTGACTGGATATTCATGTCGGCCGCAGTAGCTGATTTTCGACCAAAACAGATAGCAAGCCAAAAAATAAAGAAAGAAGAAGGTTTGTCTGAAATAGCACTTGAACCAACGGTTGATATTTTGCATGCTCTGAGCAAGGTAAGGAAAGAAAGTCAAATGATTATTGGCTTTGCAGCTGAAACAAATGATCTAGTTGCGAATGCTGAAAAAAAATTAGAAAACAAAAATCTTGATTTCATAATTGCGAATGACGTTTCCAAACCTGATGTTGGCTTCGGACATGACACTAATTCAGTTTCTGTAATAGGTCGTAATGGTTCGTCGGCGGAAATCCCATTATGTGATAAAAGAGAAGTTGCAAGAAACATAATAGATATAGTTTCCGAATCGTGGTCTGAGCAGGGAACTCATCCTAAGATCCAGTAAAGGAGAGGAAATAAAGTGTCGCGAAATTGGAGTTTCACATCAGAGTCTGTGACAGAAGGTCACCCAGACAAAATGGCCGATCAGATTTCTGATGCAATACTAGACGCCCTTCTGTTAGAGGATCCCAATTCTAGAGTTGCGTGTGAAACTATGGTCACTACCGGCCTTTGTGTAGTTTCAGGAGAAATAACCACCTCAGGATATGTAGACATACCTGGCATAGTGCGAGAAACTATCCGAGAAATCGGATACAACAGAGAAGACTACGGTTTTGACGGAAGTACTTGCGGTGTGATGGTCACCCTTGATTCCCAGTCAGATGATATTAGCCAGGGAGTGGATAATTCTGAAGAGATAAGATCAGGAAATTCAGGCGAGGAAGACGAACTGGACAGACAAGGCGCAGGAGACCAGGGGATGATGTTTGGTTATGCCTGCGATGAGACGGAAGCTTTAATGCCGCTACCTATACAAGTCGCTAATCGGATGGCTGAAAGACATGCTGAAATAAGAAAAGCAGGAAATATTCCTTATTTGAGACCTGACGGCAAGACACAGGTCACTTTTGATTATGAGGACAATAAACCTGTTCGTTTGAATACGGTTTTAGTTTCAACACAACACAATGATGGAATCGATAGAGACACGATCATTCGTCCAGATCTTATTGAGCATGTTATCAGACCGACAATTCCCGAAAAGTTTCGAGATGACGACTACACGGTTTTGGTTAACCCAACAGGACGATTTGTTGTGGGAGGACCTGTTGGAGATGCAGGTCTTACAGGAAGAAAGATTATTGTTGACACCTATGGTGGGATTGCCAGACATGGCGGTGGCGCTTTCTCAGGTAAGGATCCAAGTAAAGTGGATCGCTCAGCAGCTTATGCGACACGATGGGTGGCGAAAAATCTCGTTGCAGCTGGTGCAGCATCTAGATGTGAAGTTCAGGTTGCTTATGCTATTGGAATGGCCAGACCGGTATCAATTTTCGTAGAAACATTCGGAACAGAAAATGTCGATCCGCTAAAAATTGAAAATAGCATTCAAGAAATTTTTGACCTGAGGCCAGCAGCAATTATCAAAGACTTAGATTTAAGAAAACCTATTTATAAGTCAACCGCAGCATACGGCCATTTTGGCCGCGATGAGTTTCCTTGGGAACAGATCAATCGTGCTGATGACGTGCGTTCTTACTTAGGGCTCAACTGACCCTCCCGGGCCTCCATGAACGGCCAAAATAAAAGCGGACAGTTAACCTTTGAGTCGACAATCGAGCCTGTTGAAAAAACTAAAACAGAAACTCCTGTTTTTGAAACCAGAAATGATGTAAGAGTAGTAAGAGTTCTTCCTGATGTTCCCGCAATAGATAAAACATTTGACTATTTAGTTCCAGAGTCATGGGTCAAGGATGGACGATCCGAGCTGTTAGAAGTTGGATCTATGGTAAGGATGCCTTTCGGTGGAAGGCAAGTTAATGGTTGGGTTTTAGAGATTGATGTTGAACCTCAAGAAGGAATGACTCTGCTCCCTCTATCCAAATACAGAAGCGTGGGCCCATCATATGAGGTGATTCAGCTCGCACGTTGGGCCGCAGAACGCTGGGTAGGTCGACTAAATAGTTTTTTAAATACGGCTTCACCTCCCAAAAACATTCCTTTTCTTAGCCAAGGTGAAGTAATAGAAAAACCAAAACAATTAACAAAGGAGCCGATTTGGTTCGAAGATGCAGTAAAGGACAAAAAAACCGTTCTGAGATTGCCACCTTCAGAAGACTTAATCAAAATCGCATCCGAATTTGCCAGTAGAGGCAACACTCTGATTCTTTCCCCTTCAATTTCCGGAGCTCAGAAGATAGCCAAGGAGCTAAAAAGAAAAGGGTTGCCTGTTTCAATAGTTCCCGAAGAATGGCACGATGCAGCTGTAGGAGGTTCTGTCATAGGAAGCCGTTCAGCAGTGTTTGCGCCAGTGTCAAATCTTTCCGCAATTCTTGTTTTTGACGAACACGATTCTTCTTACCAGGGGGAGCGTGCACCTACATGGAATGCCCGTGATGTAGCAATAGAGAGAGCAAAGCGAGAGCAGATACCATGTGTCTTGACATCAGCTATTCCTACGCTTGAAGCAATTTCATGGGGACATCAAGTAAAACCATCTCGAAAAGAAGAAAGAGATGGATGGCCTGTAGTTGAAATAATTGATAGAAAAGGTGAAGATCCAACTCGCTCTGGCCTATTGAGCGAGAGACTCACTCCGATACTGAGAGACTCAAAAGGCCCAGTTGTCTGTGTTTTAAATCGGAAAGGCCGTTCAAGGCTATTGGCTTGCAACCAATGTGGTTCTCTCGCTCTATGTGAAAAACACGCAATTCCTTTAATTCAAAAAGATAACAACACGCTTGAATGTCAATATGAGTGTGAAGATCGACCTGTTGTATGTGAATCATGTGGTTCAACAAAATTTAAAAACCTGCGAGCGGGAATAGCTCGCCTTAAAGAAGAACTAGAAGCATTATCAAAAAAAAACGTCGTAGAAGTCAGCGCAGAGTTTAAGGGAAAGATTCAAGATGCAGAGATTTTTATCGGCACCGAGGCGGTTTTGCACAGAATTCAAAGAGCCGCTCGAGTAATTTTCTTAGAATTCGATCAAGAACTTTTAGCGTCAAGATTTCGAGCTTCTGAGCAAGCAGCTTCTCTAATCATTAGAGGTGCCCGGTTATTAGGTTCACGAAATGATGAGGGAAGGCTAATAATTCAAACACGACAACCAGAACATGAAGTTTTACAGGCGGCTCTTCACGCGAACCCAGAAAAACTAATAGATGCAGAATCTGAAAGACGAAAGTTATTACAGTTACCGCCATACAGTGCGTTAGCGCAAATTTCAGGTGATTCAGCTATTGACATGGTTGAATCCTTGAAATCAAACCCGGATATCGAAATCATGGGTCCAAGGGAAGGCAGTTGGTTGTTAAGAGCTGTCAATAATGAGGAATTGTCTAAAGCTATTTTGAGAGTAGGACGTCCAAAAGGCAAAATCAGAATAGAAATTGATCCGAGAAGGGCATGATGGTCAGAGCAAAAGACTTCTGACGATAGCCTTTCATAATGGTCATGAATGCAATAAGAGTCATAGGTGATCCTGTTCTCAGGATTAAAGCAACGGAGATCACAGAAATTACAGAAAATCTTGACCTTTTGACAAAGGAAATGCTGGCAACAATGTATTCAGCCCCCGGTATAGGTTTGGCAGCACCCCAAATAGGGATCCAAAAAAGACTTTTTGTCTACGATTGGGGAACAGGTCCAGGGGTGCTGATAAACCCAGAAATAAAAGAGTCAGACGGAGAATGGGTTTTTGAAGAAGGCTGCTTGTCCATTCCAGGCCTTTCATGGGAATTAGTAAGACCAAAACAGATTTATATAGTTGGAATAGATTTAGATGGTAATGAAGTTTCTATTGAGGCAGATGAACTAGAGGCACGTTTGTTCCAACATGAGATGGATCATCTCGATGGAGTTTTGCTTGTTGATCATTTAGACGCAGATCAAAGGCGTGAGGCGAATAAGACTCTAATGGGTATAGGCGATGACACTGGTTCACCACTTCCGATAGTGGGAGAAAATCTCGGATTTACAAAAAGTGAATAAGAGTATTGGTCGTCTAGCTTTTGTAGGCACTCCCGAGTTGTCTGTTCCATTTATGGAAAGTCTGGTTTCTTCCGGCTATGAAATTGGAGTAGTAGTAACTGGTCAAGACCGAAGGAGAGGTAGACGAGAGAAACCTTCACCTTCTCCAGTAAAAAAAGTTGCCACCGAAATGGGTATTCCAGTTGTCCACGAAATAGAAGAGATAGAAAATTTTGAAATAGACCTTGCTGTAGTAGTGGCTTTCGGAAGCTTCATCCCAGTCGAACTTCTGCAAAGGATACAGATGATTAACGTTCACTTTTCACTACTGCCTAGATGGAGGGGACCAGCTCCTATTGAAAGGGCAATATTGGCAGGGGATAAAAAAAGCGGTGTCTGTGTAATGGAAGTTGGCGAAGAGTTTGATGTAGGAGGAGTTTTTGCTCGAGAAGAAGTTCCTATTTTGGATCGTGACAGTGCAGATTCGTTGAGAAGTCGGCTAATCGAAACTGGATCCAAGTTGCTTGTATCAGTACTCGATAAAGGTCTCGGAGAACCTACGCCTCAGTCAGGTGAAGTCGTCTGGGCTGAGAAAGTAATGCCTCAAGAGAGGGAAATCATGTGGGACCTTGAAGCCGAAGCCATTGACAGATTGGTAAGGATTGGTGGAGCATGGACGACATTCAGAGGTGAGCGTTTAAAAATATGGGCCTGTGAGCCAAACATGCAAGAGATCCAAGGTCAACCGGGCCAGCTAATCGGAGATCAGGTGGTAACTGGTAATGGAGCTTTAAAACTTACAGAAGTGCAGTCTCAGAACCGAGCGCGTCAATCGTTTGAATCATGGCAACTAGGTGCGCGTTTAGAGAAGAATTGCGTATTTGGAGATGACTGAGAATATTCATACGCGCCGTTTAGCTTTAAGTGTGCTTTCTAGAATTGAAAAAGATTCTGCATTTGCAAATCTAGTTTTAAGGCCTGCTCTAGATGCTTCAGGACTGGATGAAAGAGATAAAGCATTTGTCACGGAATTAGTTTATGGAGTGACAAGAATGCGAAGATCATGTGATTTCTTGATTGACCCTTTTATAAAGAAAAAGTTGCATCCGGATATCCGTACAATTTTGCGTTTGGGAACCTATCAGTTGCACTGGATGAAAATACCAGATCATGCTGCGGTTAGTGTCACGGTTTCATTAGCGCCACGGTGGGCTAGAGGATTATGCAACGCGGTATTGCGGAAAGTTGCTATACAAACACCAGTTTGGCCTACCAAAGCTATTGAATACAGCTATCCAGATTGGATCGTCAAGCGCCTAGAGGCTGATCTTGGAGAAAATGCAGCAGAAGAGGCACTTAAGAGTATGAATATGGCAAAACCTGCAGTTCATCGTGAAGATGGCTATTACCAAGATGTAACCTCGCAACTGGTTTCAGATCTTTTGACGCAGGAAGGAAGTTGGGGAAACGGTCTAATATTCGATATTTGTGCAGCGCCAGGTGGTAAAGCTACGGCGGCCGCATCAAAGGGTCATCCTGTTGTAGCTGCAGACTTATCTGTAAAAAGGTTGCAATTAGTAAAATCAAACTCCTTAAAACTCCAAGTGAAACTTCCATTAGTTGCTTCGAATGGAACGAAGTTGCCTTTCAGAAAAGGACAGGCAACAAGAGTTTTAGTTGATGCCCCATGTAGTGGGCTCGGTGTTTTAAGAAGACGAGCTGATGCAAGGTGGAGAATAAAAGAAGGAGATATCGATGATTTAGCAGATTTACAGTTGGAGTTGTTGTGTTCAGCGTTGCCCTTGCTCAAGCCTGGTGGCCTGCTGATTTACAGTGTCTGTACATTGACCGATTCGGAAACCATTGGAGTGGATGAGAGGTTCAGGAGACGAATGAAAGTTGAACAAGTCAGCCCGCTCCCTGATCCTTGGAGAAAACATGGTGAAGGTGGGATGATCCTTCCGCAAGATTTAGACAGTGAAGGAATGTCTGTTTTTTGTTACAAAGCAAAATAGATTTTATTTGGTAAGAAGTTTTTCTTTCAGGTGTTGAAGAACAAGCTCTAGAGCTTCATAAGTTGGGTGTTCAGGATCATCTACAAATTCTTCTGTAAGCACTGAATGGGCGCGTGTGCTTATCCCATGCGTATTACCGGGAGAAGAATCTATTTCTACAGATAT
This sequence comes from Candidatus Neomicrothrix sp. UBA881, assembly GCA_002294285.1. GTDB lineage: Bacteria > Actinomycetota > Acidimicrobiia > Acidimicrobiales > MedAcidi-G1 > MedAcidi-G1. Next base: position 25,060 of record DBFL01000056.1, on the reverse strand, counting down.
AAAACTTTCCCCGAATTCTTTACCTAGTTTCTCGAAGCGTTCCTTTGGAGCCATTGAGTCGTTGGAAAACCTGAGACCTAGGATACAAACTCCATCCTCCACTCGATTTTTCACAATTTCTAGATCTGAATTGGAAATACCTATCGACTCTTTTCTCCTCTTGCCAATAGGAAGCGGCAAGCTCGGTTGGCTAAGTACCGGAGCAATCATCCTTTCATCTAGCATCATTCCTAAGGCAAAACCCCCTGTAAAACACATTCCCACTGCACCAACTCCGGGTCCTCCACATTTTCCATGTTCGAAAGCAGCAAGTGCTCTCAGCCAGTCAGTAACAGGTGAAGTTTTCCTAGTCATCAAAGAAGAGAATTCTCTTGATATGCAAGCTTTTTGAAGTGTTTTCAGAGAGTTCTTTAGACCGGGTTTTTCTCCAGGAACCCCAAAAAGTGAAGGGAGAACAGCAGTACACCCGACGCCGGAGACTTTTCTACCAAATTCAGCTACCCGCGGAGTAATTCCGGGAATTTCTGACATAACAATTACCGCTGGACCCGAACCAGTACGGAGAACTGTTTTGCTTTTACCATTATGCTCAAACTCGCTTATTTCGTAGCCGCCTAATGTGTTTAAATCCATTTTCAGACCCTATCTGAAGTCATCAGCCGAAGAAGCGTCAGATACCCTCAAGATTGTGGGTACAGCAGAGAAAACAAAAATTAAAGTAAAAATCCTGACTGTTTCAGATGGGGTTGCACATGGCGTGCGAGAAAATAAATCGTGTACAGCATTAGAAGAGCGTGTTTTAGCTGAGGGGTGGAACGTAGATGAAGTCCTAGTTACACCCGATGGAGAAAGTGAGGTGGCCCAAGTTTTAACTTCTATGGCACAAGATTTCCATGGATTGATTATCACTACAGGCGGCACGGGATTTGGACCTAGAGATCAGACACCAGAAGGGACGATGAGAGTTATAGAGCGTGAAGCTCCAGGACTTGCTGAAGCAATGAGATTAATCAACCCTTTAGGAAGACTTTCACGCGGGATTGCGGGAACTATTGGCACAACCTTGATTGTAAACACGCCAGGATCAGAGAAAGGTTGCATTGAGTGTCTTGAAGCGGTAATTGATGTTTTGCCGCATGCTGTTGGCCTTCTAATTGACAATACTGACCCTCACCCGAACTAGCCATGCCGTCGGATATTGATGAGAAATACATGGCGAAAGCTATAGCCGTTGCACAGCAAGCAAGGCTTCACTCGCCGCCGAACCCTTGGGTTGGTGCGATTCTGGTAGCTAATGATCAGATCATAGGTGAGGGAGCTACAGGCCCTTTTCGGACAGACGAAGAAACAAATAAATTGCTAGGAGAATTTGAAAGTAAAGAAAAATCACAGTTTGCAGGGAGTGTTCATGCGGAGATAAAGGCTCTTGAAGAGGCAGGAGAGTTAGCAAAAGGAGCAACCTTGTATACCACTCTAGAGCCTTGCAATCATCAAGGTTTAACAGGCCCATGTACGGATGCGATAATCAAATCCGGAATCAAAAGGGTAGTTGTCGGAATAACCGACCCAGATGAAAGGGTTTCAGGGTCAGGTTTAGAAGCACTCAGGTCAGCTGGGATAATAGTAGAAGCAGGGCAGAATTCTGATGATGTAGCTCAGCAGCTAACCCCTTACCTTCACCACAGACGCACAGGCAGACCGTATGTAGTTCTAAAACTGGCTGCGACATTGGATGGTCGAATCGCCGCACCCGACGGATCCAGCAATTGGATCACAGGTGAACAAGCAAGAAAGGATGTTCACATGCTCAGAGCAGAGAGTGATGCGATTTGTGTAGGAGCAGGAACAATTCGAAATGACGATCCGCGACTTACAGTAAGATCAGTTGAAGGTAAAAATCCTCGTCGAATTGTTATTGGCGATATACCACAAGGCTCCAGAGTCGAACCCGCTGAATCATGGAAAGGCTCTTTGGAAGCACTCATCGAAAAGTTGGGAGATGAAGGGGTATTACAGTTACTGGTTGAAGGGGGCGCAGATCTGGCAGGGCAGATGCATAGAGCAAACCTTATTGATCGATATGTTGTCTATGTATCTCCATCAATAATGGGAGGTGACGACGGCAAGTCTCTGTTAAGTGGGCCTGGAGCTGCGACTATGGACTCTCTCAGGCGGGGAAAGTTCGTTAATGTTACTCAATTAGGTGAAGACGTTCGCTTAGATTTAGTTCTTTAGCCAAAGTTATTTTAAATCATCGCACTTGAGTACTGACCAGTGGCTAAATTTGTATTGTGTTAAAAATAGTTTTACCTAAAGGCTCTTTAGAAAAAGCCACATTGGAGTTATTCGAATCCGCAGATCTTGCCGTGATTCGTTCGTCTAAAGTCGACTATAAAGCTGAAATTGACGACCCACGTATCGATGAAGTTATGATCTTGCGACCTCAAGAGATACCAACTTACATAGCGGATGGTTTATTCGATATCGGCATAACGGGTCGTGATTGGATTGAAGAAACAGAAAGTGACCTAGTGTCACTAGGTAAATTGCACTATTCAAAAGCCACCGCAAGACCTGTAAATATCGTGGTTGCTGTTCCAGAAGATTCCCCGTATGAGAAAGTAAAAGACCTACCAAACGGGGTGAAAGTATCCACCGAGTATCCCAATCTGACAAAAAATTTCTTTACATCGCAAGGAATCGAAGCAGAAGTGCACCTAAGTTATGGAGCTACTGAGGCCAAAGCTCCGGACATAGTAGATGTTGTGGTTGATTTAACCGAGACGGGTAGAGCTCTGAAAGCTGCCGGTTTGAAAATTATAGACACCATCATCACCAGCCATACAGAATTAGTAGCTAATAGAGATTCAGCTGAAAATCCTGAGCTGCGTCACGCTATGAACCAGATACACACACTACTTGAGGGAACTTTGGAGGCACGAGGAAAAGTTCTTGTCAAAATGAACGTTGGAACCTCGAATCTGGAAGGTGTACTTGAAGCCATTCCTTCCATGAAAGCACCAACAGTTAATGAACTTGCTAAGGGTGAGGGTTATGCAGTGGAAACTGTTGTGGCTAAGTCAGAGATAAATGTGCTTATACCCGAACTCAGAGACAAGGGTGCTTCGGACATAATTGAACTTCCTTTATCCAAGATCGTCCACTGAAACTTTTCTGGGCTTATTCCTCGCCTGGTGTATCTTCTTGGTTTCCTATCTGAACGTAAGCTAGGCGAATCTGATGCAAGGCATCTTTCAGAGTGCCTTCTGCTTCTCCAAGTCTTCCTTCTAAAGAATCTATTACCGCCGACATGGCATCGATAGCTATAGAAGCTTGATCCAATTTTGGTGGTTGCTGTGAAAGATGTATTGCAGCAAGTTCATAAAGACCCATCAGATGGTTTGCTACAACAATTTCAGCAGGAGCTGCAGCTAGTTGCTCACGTACAGCAGCCATTTCTGCGGCTAGTGCTTCAGCTTGTTCTTGTTCTTCAGGAGAAAGTTCAGAAAAGTCAGAAGAAGGTGGTTCGTTTTCCGGATCAACTGGATGTTCTCCGCCTGGTGTCCATAAAGTGCTCATAATCTTCCCATCTTATAAAATTAATTTTCTGATCGAACTCTGCATTGGTTTAGTTCTATATTGGTACTCTAGAGGGTGAAAATAAAATAGAAAGCGGGTTCCCACCCCACCAGGCCACTTTAGGTGAGTTTTGGTCATTACGGCGGGCTCCAATTTCTATGCCCGTCTTTGTTATTTAGACGTTAATAAAAGTCTAAAACGAGCGGAAAAAATGTAATCAAACACGAGGAGAAACTACGTGCCACACAGGAGTGACGAACAATAGCTAATTCAACCGAAGAAGAACCAAGAATAAACGAGGATATTCAGGTAGAAAATGTCCGTCTAGTTTCCGCTGATGGAGAGCAGATAGGAATTCGACCTATTTCAGAAGCACTTCGTTTTGCTCAAGAAGCAGGACTTGATTTGGTGGAGGTCGCTAATCAAGCTGACCCCCCAGTTTGTCGAGTAATGGACTATGGAAAGTTCAAATACGAACAATCACAGAAAGCCAAAGAGTCGAGAAAAAAAGCAACTCATATTCTTGTGAAGGAAATGAAGTACCGTCCAAAAATTGGTTCAGGAGATTTCGAAACAAAAACGAGACAAGTTGAAAAATTTCTCACAGAGGGAAGCAAAGTCAAAGTCACGATTATGTTCCGAGGTAGGGAAATACAGTACCCCCAACTTGGGAGAAAGATTTTAGACGACATTGCAGAAGCCATCTCACATGTTGGGAGAGTCGAAGTCTACCCAGAACAAGAAGGTCGCAACATGACTATGTTACTAACTCCAGGTAAAGCAACAAGGAGACAACGTGAGGCTATTGAAGCTTTACAAGCTGAGGCACTTGAAAAGGAAGAAGTTATAGAAGATACAGAGATCGAACCAACTACAGAATCTGAGTCGCAGACCGGTGAAGAGGTTGAGGAATCCGAACAAGATATTGAGAGTTAATAGAAAAAGCAATAAGCGGGAGAGACAATGCCAAAAATGAAAACCCATAGAGGTGCAGCCAAAAGAATAAAAGTTACAGGAAGTGGTCGTTTGCGACGTCGTAATGCGAACAAGAATCACATACTGGAAAAAAAGAGTTCGACTAGAAAACGTCGCTTGGGGAAAATGAGTGAAGTCGATTCAGCGAACAGTAAAGCAATCCGTAAGCAGTTAGGTATTTAACATCACCAAGATTCTCTAGACGAGATCTCCAAACAAAAGGAGTTGAAGATGGCCAGAGTAAAAAGAGCTGTCCACAGCAAAAAGAAGCACAAAGCAGTTTTAAAACAAGCTAAAGGCTACTACGGAAACAAAAGCCGAAGTTTCAGAGCAGCCAATGAGCAAGTCATGCATTCTGGGAATTACGCATTCAGGGATCGACGTGCAAGAAAAGGGGAATTCCGGAGACTATGGATACAACGCATTAATGCCGCGTGTCGACTTAATGGCACGACATACAGTGTTTTTATAGCAGGTCTTAAAGATGCTGGCATAGAGGTTGACAGGAAGGTCTTAGCTGACGTTGCAGTTGTTGACCCTGAGGCGTTTGCACAGTTGGTGGAAATTTCTAGAAGCAGCAAAAATTGAAAATATCTTTAAACGCCGGTCTTAATGTCGGTAACTGAAAAGAGCTTTCAATTAATAACACATCGGTCAATAAGCAAAATATTCGGAGGATGCGTCGCCTAGCTAGAGACGCCCAAGTCCGTGACTCAGAAGGGCTATTTGTAGTAGAGGGACCGAGACTAGTTCAAGAAGCGATAGAAGCAGGCCTCAAGATAGATCAAGTAATTTTGCCTGAAGATGAGTTAGATGATGCTTTACTGATGGTTTTAAGCCAAGAAAAAATTCATTTTAATCTAGTCCCCAGAAAAATATTCGATGGACTAACAACCCTGCGGAATCCACAAGCTGCTATAGCAGCTGTGCGAAAACATGACCTTGGGTTGACTAGTGTCATTGAAAAAAAAGAGACGATGCTTATTCTTTTAGGTGTTGCAGATCCTGGAAATTGTGGAAATTTGATCAGGACGTCAGAAGCTTTCGGTGTCTCTACGATTCTCTTCTATGGAGGTGTGGATCCATATAACCCGAAAGTAGTCAGATCATCAGCAGGTTCATTTTTTCGAGTAAGTTTTTCTATTCTTCCAGAGAGTTTTTCTTACACTCTGTTGTTTGAAGAACTAAATAGTTACGGTTATAGGACTATAGCTACTGCGTCTTCAGGCGGCTTGCCGCCAGAAGACGTTTTGATTGACAAACAAGTAGCTTTAATTCTTGGTAATGAACCACGAGGCTTACCAGAAGAAATCGAAGATTCTTGTGACAAAACTATTACCATCCCGATTGAAAAATCGGTCGAATCTCTCAATGTGGCAACCGCGGGAGCGATAGCGCTCTATGCGATCAGAAGATCCATTGGTGTTTAAGTAAAATAACCCTTCTAAGGCCACGTATATGGCGTAACCTTCGATAAACGGATTCGAAAACTTACAAATGGTATTTGGAAATGAATCAAGAATATGACTCACATTTAGAAGAGGCAAAAGGAAAAATAGAGGATTCTGTCGACTTGGAGTCCCTGAAAAAATTAGAGGCTGAGTTGTTGGGAAAAAATTCTGTAACAACTCAAGCAAAAAGATCTCTTGGTGGCTTAGAACCAGAAGAACGTCGAGAGCTTGGTTTTATTTTGAATGAAACCCGAACAAAGCTTGAAGACATGCTCTCTGCGAAAAGAAAAAACCTTTCCTCAGAGTTAATGCAAGAACAGCTAGAGAGCGAAAGATTGGACCTCACCGAGTTTGACAGGGGTCACCGTTTAGGTCACCGACATGTTGTAACACAAACATGGGAAAGGCTAGAAGATCTTTTCATAGGCATGGGGTATACAGTTTCGGAAGGCCCAGAAATCGAAGACGAATGGCACAATTTTGGCGCATTGAATTTTCCTCCAGGGCATCCAGCGCGCGACATGTATGACACTTTGTATGTCGATTATGGAGAACCTATGAGTACTCTTTTACGAACTCACACTTCACCAGTTCAGATAAGAGTAATGGAAGAAGAAGAGCCACCAATCTATTCAATAATGCCTGGGAGGGTTTTTCGAAGTGATACAGCAGATGCTACACATATGCCTGTTTTTCATCAGATAGAAGCGCTGGTTATAGATAAAGGGATCACCTTCGGTGATTTGGCGGGAACTATTGAGGCTTTTACAAATGCATATTTTGGAAAAGATTTTGAGTCTAGGCTCCGACCTTCCTACTTTCCCTTTACTGAACCTTCAGCTGAGTTTGATATACGCCACCCGGGTGGTAAATGGCTTGAACTGGGTGGTTGTGGGATGGTTCATCCTGAGGTCTTAAGGGCTGGAGGGTTAGATCCCGAAGAGTGGCAGGGGTTTGCATTTGGATTTGGTCTTGACCGTTTAGCTTTGATGCGTCACGAAATCGATGATTTGCGTGAGTTGTTTCGTAACGACTACCGATTTTTGGCTCAATTCTGATGAAGAGATTAACTAAAACTTTGAAGTGTAAAAGGAGCGTATCGCTATGAAAGTTCTTCTTTCGTGGCTACGAGAGTTTGCTCCTATTCAAGGAGAAACGAGTTTAATAGGAGAGCAGCTTAGCGAGTTGGGTCTGGCTGTTGAAAGTATCACCCACATAGGGGAGCATCTTGATGGTGTTGTGGTTGCAAAGGTTCTTGATTTAAGGCCCCATCCTGATGCAGACCGCATTCAAATTGTTGAAGTCGATAGCGGAGATGGAGAACCGTTACAAATTTGCTGCGGCGCGTTCAATATGTCACCAGGAGATTTTGTTCCGTTGGCGACAATTGGAACAGTGATGCCAAATGGAATGGAAATCAGTCGTCGTAAATTACGCGGTGAGTGGTCCAACGGGATGCTTTGCTCAGGAGCAGAAATAGAAATAGGGGATGACGATGATGGGATTCTCATATTGGGATCCGACAGCAAACAGGGTACTCCTTTAGCAGAGTCGTTAGGAATAGAGTCAGATGTTCTTTATGATCTTGAAGTTAACCCAAATCGACCAGATGCAATGTCTGTCATCGGGGTTGCACGAGATTTAGCCGCCTATCAAAAGATCCCATTCAAAATCCCAGAGCCAAAAGTCTCTGAAAAGGGAAAGAATGTATCTGAAATTCTCAAAGCTGAAATTGTTTCGCCAGACCTTTGTGGCCGTTTTGTTGCAAGAGTAATTGAAGGTGTTTCAATTGCGGATTCTCCACAATGGCTCCAAAACAGGATCACTTCATTAGGAATGAGGCCAGTTAATAACGTTGTAGACGTCTCTAATTATGTAATGCTCGAAATGGGTCAGCCGAGCCACACTTTTGATTTGGCAAGTGTTTCAAATTCAGAATTTAAGGTTCGTTGGGCAAGTGATGGGGAAGAAATAGTAACTCTAGATGGGGTTTCAAGAAAGTTGACGACTGAAGACGGTGTCGTGGCTGATGGTTCGAATGTTCCGATTGGGATCGCCGGTGTGATGGGAGGTAATTCAACAGAGATAAGTGAAGAAACATCAACTGTAGCGCTAGAAATGGCATGGTGGGAGCCTTCTGCTATAGCCAAAACGTCAAGAAGGCTGGGGTTGAGAAGTGAAGCCTCGGCTCGGTTTGAGAGAGGAACTGACCCAGAAATAATTGAAACAGCAATGAGAAGATTTTGTGAGTTGCTGGAACCAGAGGTGTCCCTACTCCCAGGATTGGTAGATGAACAAGGCGATATGCCTGCACGAGAAAAAATCAAGGTCCGTGTTTCTCGAGTTAATAGCATCTTGGGAACGGATCTTGACAAAAAAGAGATTCTCGAGATACTTGATCCCATAGGATTTGAAGCTAAAGCCTCTAAACAAGACATCGAAGTGACAGTTCCGAGTTTTCGACCAGATACTTCACTTGAAATCGACGTTATAGAGGAGATTGCAAGAATTTTTGGATACGAAAATATTGTAAAAACAGTTCCTAAATCAAAAACTTTCGGATCGCTAACGGCCAAACAGAATGATCGTAGATTGATTAGATCCACATTGATGGGTTTAGGTCTAGACGAGGTAATGCCAGTGCCTTTTCTTGCTCCAGGAGAACTTGAAAATGCGGGACTCGAAACTGATGGAATAAAAGTGGCTAATCCGTTAGTAGCGGAAGAGTCAGTGATGAGGTCATCTTTGAGACCTGGATTGCTGAAGACGTTGGCATATAACGAGTCGCATCGACTTGTAGGTTTGAAGCTTTTCGAAATTGGTCACGTTTACAGTCACCCACAACAACCTCAACCTTTGCCGGACGAAAGAGAACATCTTGTGTCTCTTCTGGCTGGAGACAGAGTCAAAGAGATTGTGGAAATCTGGTCTGCTCTGGCTGATGCTTTAGCTTTTAGGGATTATGAGTTAATTGCAGATTCACAGGCTGGTTTCCACGCTACAAGAACATCTCGAATTGAGGTTCAAGGTAGAACGGTGGGTTTTTTAGGAGAAATAGATCCATCAGTGCTTGCTTCATATGAAGTAAGTGAGCGAGTTTCTTGCCTTGAAATAGATGTCGATGAACTTTTGTCCATTCCTCATGGCCATTCTCACTATAAACCTTTCAGTCGCTACCCATCCTCAGATATAGATCTAGCGTTTGAAGTTGATGAAAGTATTTCTTCGAGTGAAGTGCGGAAGTGTTTAGAAGAAAAAGCTGGAGAGTTGCTTGCTGATATCAACCTGTTCGATGTTTTCAGGGGAGCGCCGGTATCCGAAGGTAGAAGAAGTCTTGCTTTCAAGTTGCGCTTGCAGGCTGATGATAGAACACTTACAGATACAGAAGTAGCCGAAGTTCATAAGGATTGCATTGAAGCTGTAGAAAAAAAATTCTCTGCGAAGCTTCGAAGCTAAACCGTTCTGACAGGAATGACATTTGAAAGGTTTAAGAATGAAAGCATGGCAAATACATGAATTGGGAGAGCCTGAAGACTCTCTAAAGCTTGAGGAAATAGACACTCCGGACCCCATGCCGGGACAATTACTGGTCAAGGTTGAAGCAGTGGGACTTGCTTTTCCTGATGTGCTCCAGTGTCGTGGTGAATATCAAGTAAAACCACCCTTGCCTTTTACTCCTGGAGGAGAGACTTCTGGCACGATAATTGCAGTTGGTGAAGGAGTTGAAGATTTCACTGTGGGACAAAAGGTGATCGCTCTGGGGGGTGGTTTAGCTGAGGAAACCCTAGTGCATGCACAAATGTCATTTCGTGTGCCTGATTCAATGGATCTAATTAAGGCCGCAGCTTTGCCAATGAATTATGGAACGACATGGTTTGCGCTGCATGATCGTGCTCAAATCCAAAAAGGAGAGACATTATTAGTCGCTGGAGCATCGGGAGGCACCGGCTCAGCAGCAATACAGTTAGGTTTGGCAGCGGGGGCAAAAGTAATAGCAGTTGCGGGAGGGGAAGAGAAAGTAGACGCTTGCCGAGAACTTGGAGCTGATGTTGTGATTGATCACCGGGAAGAAGAAGACCTTGTTGAAAAAGTTCGTGAAGTTACAAATAACCAAGGAGTTGACATTGCATATGACCCTGTAGGTGGAGAGATGTTTCAGAAAATAAGAAGATGCATGTCTTGGAATGGTCGTCTGCTTGTAATTGGTTTTGTGGCTGGGATCCCAGAATTAGCAACTAATCATGTACTACTGAAGAACTATTCAGTAGTTGGTGTGCATTGGGGCGCTTCTCTTGGGAGAGATCCCAGTTCGTTCAAACGTCAGATGTCCTCAGTGCTTGAATTGGCAGCTAAGGGAGAGGTTGACCCGCTACTGCATCCAACTTATACGTTTGACTCGTCAAACAAGGCTTTGCAAGACATAGCAGACCGAAAGGTAATAGGGAAAGTAGTGGTGGACTTAGTTAAAAGCTAGAAATGTTGCATTATTATGCATATATATGTATGATAATGCTATGTTTTCCGTAGGTATTATTGGCGCTTCTGGTTACACGGGTTCGGAACTTTTAAGGATCTGTGCGAACCATCCAAATTTTGATGTTAAGACTGCTGTTGCCTCAACTTATGCGGATACTGCGGTTTCTGATTTGCATACACACCTTTCTGCTCAGTATCCCGAAATGCTATTTGAAGATAAAGATCTAGCACCTCTAGATAAATGTGATGTTATTTTTACAGGGTTACCTCACGGCGCTTCACAGTTAGTTATTCCTGAGTTGCTTGATAACGCGAAGGTGATTGTAGATCTAGGAGCTGATTTCAGACTAAAAGATCCAGACATTTACAACCAATGGTATGAACAGGAACATGTAGCGCCTCAGCTCCTCAATACTGCCGCATATGGATTGCCTGAATTATTCCCCGACGGGTTAGAAGACTGCCAGCTGGTCGCCGCCCCTGGCTGTTATCCCACGGCAGCTTCTCTAGCATTAGCGCCTTTTTTGAGGGCAGGAGTGATAGAGCCAAATGGAATCATCGTCGATGCAGCAAGCGGTGTTTCGGGAGCGGGAAAAACTCCGCAACCCAACAGTATGTTTTGTACTGTTGATGAAAACTTCTCAGCTTATGGTCTACTTTCACACCGACATACCCCAGAAATAGAACAAGCACTTGCTACAGAAGGTAATGGAAATAAAAGAGAAGACATTTCAGTGCTGTTCACACCGCATTTGGCACCAATGAACAGGGGTATTTTGGCCACTTGCTATGCCAAAGTAAAAGCTGAACTTGATACAGATACTGCAATACAAGTTCTAGCTGAGACCTATTCAGGTATGCCTTTTATCGTGGTTGATGAAAAGTCGCCCAGCACAAAATCAACTTTTGGTTCCAATGCTGCTCACATAACAGCACGAGTCGACCCAAGAACTGGCTGGCTAATCTCACTTTGTGCAATAGATAACCTTGGCAAAGGTGCTTCTGGACAGGCTGTTCAATGCGCGAATATCGTTCTCGGGCTTGACGAAACAGAAGGACTTAGTGCAGTTGGGATAAACCCATGACCATCACAGACGTTCCAGGTTTCCAAGCAAGCGGGATAGCAAGCGGAATTAAGTCCAATAATGAATTGGATTTAGCGCTCATAACTACAGAAGACAGAAAACCAGTTGCGGCGGCAGGCGTGTTTACGTCAAACAAGATGACTGCCGCACCTGTGTTGGTGACACGTAAACATTTGGAAATAACCGGAGGCGCCGCTTCTGCCGTGGTTCTAAATAGCGGAAATGCTAATGCGGCAACGGGAGAACAAGGCTTGCTGGATGCTGAACAGATGTGTCAGTTGACAGCACAAGGAATTGGATGTGACCCCAGTGAAGTTCTAGTTTGTTCGACAGGCTGGATCGGATATCCATTACCTATGGAGGCAGTTACTTTCGGGATAACTAATGCAATTGACTCCTTAAAGGATGATCAGGGCAAAGTCGCTGCACAGGCAATCATGACTACGGATACAGTGCCGAAGAATACTTTTGTTAGCGGCAAGGGTTTTTCAATTGGTGGAATATCCAAAGGGGCTGCAATGCTCCAGCCAAACATGGCTACTATGCTTTCCGTGTTGACAACTGATGTGGTCATAGACCCGAAGGAAGCTACACAATTTCTGCAACAAGCGGTTTCAGTGTCTTTTAATTGTCTGACCGTTGATGGCGCCGAGTCCACAAATGACACGGTTATTCTTTTAGCTAATGGAAAGTCTGGCGTGAAAGCTTCTTCTCTTTTCGCTGAAGCTTTGACAGATGCTTGCAAGGATTTGGCGGTACAAATGGCAGACGATGCCGAAGGTTCCACCAAAACAGTTTTTCTTAATGTAACCGGGGCTAAAAATAACGATGAAGCAGAATCAGCTGCTAGAAGTACAGCTAACAGTCAGCTAATTAAATGCTCTTGGTATGGACAAGACCCTTATTGGGGTCGGATCGCAGCTCAGATAGGTGCATCCGGTATTCAGTTCGATCCTGAAAAAATCTCAGTTTCTTACGGAGGGCAGATTGTATATGCAAAAGGAGAGGCACAAGAAGTTGATGCTCAAGAGTTGAAAAAGCATATGGCTCAAAGGCGTATAGATCTGCATGTCGACCTAGGGCAAGGTAACGGTAAATCTGAAGTGGTGACAACGGATTTAACACATGCCTATATAGATGAAAACATGAGGACCTCGTGATGCAAGATAAGAATTTAAATGAAGAACTACTTTTTTCACCAGAAAGAAGAGCAGGTGTGCTTGTAGAGACCCTGCCATACATAACAAGATTTGCTGGAAGGGTTGTAGTAGTAAAACTTGGCGGCAATGCGATGGAAAGCGATCAATTGTCGGATCAATTCGCTCAGGACATTGTGCTGATGCATTCAGTTGGCATCAAACCAGTCGTAGTCCATGGTGGGGGGCCTCAAATCGGTGCTTTGGTTGAAAGACTGGGTTTGAGCACAGAATTTAAAGACGGTCAGAGGGTAACGGATAAAGAAACTCTAGAAATAGCTCAGATGGTGCTAGTGGGGAAAGTCAATGCGGACATTGTGTCTAGTATTAATGTCCATTCTCCAGTGGCAGTAGGGCTATCAGGGGGAGATTCAAATCTTATTGAGGCGATCCAAAGGGATTCATCACTTGGTTACGTTGGTGATGTCAAGAAAATAAATCCTTCAATTGTGGAATGTCTTATGGAGGAGAATCTTATTCCCGTTATTTCTACTATTGGAACAGATTCGAGTGGCCAGGCTTACAACATAAATTCGGATGCTGTAGCAGCTTCTTTGGCTGCCGCTCTTAAAGCAGAAAGACTTTTGTACCTAACTGATGTTGAGGGATTGTTGGAGGATGTCTCAGATCCTGCAAGCAAGATATCCGAAATAGATATTTCAAGTTTGAGCAATTTGATAAACAAAAAAATCGTAAAGTCAGGAATGATTCCTAAAGCCCAAGGATGCATCGACGCTATAAAAGCAGGTGTAGCTTCATCACATATGGTAGATGGTCGAATACCACACGTTTTACTTCTGGAATTGTTTACAGACGCAGGTATAGGAACAATGGTCCTACCCGAAAATGTCCCGGGCTCAGAAGAGATTCATAAAAAGGCAAAGGAATAAGTCATGAGCTGGTCTGACCTGCTAATGCCCAATTACAGCACGCCATCCGTAACCTTTGTGAAGGGTTCCGGAACGGAATTATTCGATAATGAAGGCAAAAGATATTTAGATTTCTTGTGTGGCATAGCAGTAACAGGTCTAGGTCACAGTCATCCCAGAATAGCGAAAGCCATCTCGGAACAAGCAAACACCCTTCTGCATGTCTCGAATCTTTTCATCACAGAACCACAGCTTGAAGTTGCAGAAAATCTGGACAGGCTTATAAAAGCAGAAACCGGTAAATCTGGCAAAATTCTATTTCAAAACTCAGGAGCTGAAGCAAACGAAGCAGCCTTGAAACTTGCACGAAAATTCCAAGGTCCGGGCAAACATGGTGTGGTTTCCGCTTACAAATCTTTCCATGGTAGAACTATGGCCACACTGGCAGCCACAGGACAGCCGGAGAAACACGAACCGTTTGTGCCTCTTCCAGAAGGATTCCGACATGCTGAATGGAACGATTTGGATTCCTTTAAAGAAGCTATAGATAAAACAACTGGTGCAATATTGATTGAACCCATTCAAGGTGAAGGGGGAGTTAATACCGCCGAACCTCAATTTTTACAAGGTCTTAGGGAAATCTGTGATGAGAAAGGCTTACTTCTGATAGTCGATGAGATACAAACTGGTCTCGGTAGGACCGGAGAGTGGTTCGGATTTCAACATGCCGGCATCCAGCCTGACATTGTCACTATGGCTAAGGGAATGGCTAATGGTGTTCCGATAGGAGCCGTATGGGCGGTATCAGCAGTAGCGGAAGCATTTAAACCTGGTGACCACGGTTCTACTTTTGCGGGACAACCTTTAGCAGCCTCAGCTGCACGTGAAACTTTAAGAGTTTTAGAAGAGATCAAGGCACCGATGTTGGCTAAGCAAAGAGGTGTAGAAATGATTGAGGAACTAAGCAAAATTGACGGAGTCGATTCAGTTAGGGGTAGTGGACTTCTATTAGCAGTTGAAATAGAAAAAGAAAGCTTAGCGAACGGTGATGCCCGCGACCTTGCACAAGCTTGCTTAAAAGAGGGTTTAGTCGTAAATGCTGTTACTTCGACAGCACTTAGGTTGGCTCCACCTTTAACAATTTCTTCGGAAGAAATAATTGAAGGAGCGTCGATGCTTGAAAAAGTTCTAAACGATCAGAGAGAGACAGCATGAGTAAAAGTTTCTTAGAGGTCGACGATCTCAGTAAAGCAGAACTGCACCGGGTTTTAGAACTTTGTCGTGATCCCGATCCACCCAAGGTTTTGAGAGGAGAAGGTATAGCGCTGATATTTGAGAAACCCTCGAATCGTACTCGCAACTCGATGGAGATGGCCGCTTATCAACTGGGCGGTCACCCTGTCTACATTCGTGGCGAAGAAATAGGTCTCGACGAAAGAGAGTCAGTCGAAGACGCAGTTACAACTCTTTCTGCCTATTACAAATGCATCGCAGCGAGAGTTTTTGCCCACAAAACGCTCGAGAGGATGGCAGAAACAAAAGTCTGTCCGATAATCAACCTTCTTTCTGATACCGGTCACCCTATGCAGGCATTAGCTGATGTGATCACGCTAGTCGAGGAGTTTGGAGATCTTGATGGTAAGAGTCTTGCTTTCATAGGTGATGGCAATAACGTTTTTCGTTCTTTAGCAATGGCAGCTGGGATGCTAGGAGCTGAAATTAGATTTGCAGGTCCAAGTGGCTATCGATTGAGTGAAATAGATAAGGACAGACTGGCCGCAATAGGTGTAGAAGTAAAAGAATTTGATTTTGCACAAGAGGCAGTCAATGGAGTAAATGCTGTTTACACAGACGTATGGACTTCGATGGGTCAAGAATCTGAGTCCGAAGAGAGAAAGAAAGCATTTGAATCTTTTACAGTAAATTCTGATTTAATGAGCGTCGCTTCCTCGGATGCAATTTTCTTGCACTGTCTTCCTGCTCACAGAGGTGAAGAAGTGACAGAAGAAGTTTTAGAAGGACCCATGAGTCGGATATGGAGTCAATCAGAAAACAGAATGCATGCGGCGCGGGGTCTACTTGCATGGCTTCTTTCAGAAGGACAAGAAAATGAGTAAATCACAAAGACAACATTTACTTGCAAAAATACTTGAAGAGCAATCCGTTTCGAGTCAGGCAAAACTCGTCGATCTTCTGAAAGCAGAAGGAATTGACGTTACACAAGCAACTCTTTCGCGTGACCTTGAAGAGCTAGGAGCAGTAAAGATAAGAGTGCCTGTAGGTGAAAGTGTTTATGCGATACCAGACAATCCGACAGAAAGAGTTTTACCAGTCGATTATCTTAAGCGAGTCTTAGGAGAGTGGCTAGTAGAAGTGTTGGTTTCAAACAACATTATTGTCCTAAAAACACCACCTGGTTCTGCACACGTTGTGGCATCAGCAGTAGACAGGGCAGGCCTTCCCGAAGTTATAGGAACGGTTGCAGGTGACGACACAGTTCTTCTAGTAGCAGCTTCAAATACTACTGGCGAAGCAGTATCTGAGAAGTTAAAAGATTTGGCGGGAATAGAACCACAATCAGCGAGTGAGAAAAAATGAAAGATATAGAAAAAGTTGTACTTGCCTATTCAGGAGGTCTTGACACTTCCATAATTTTGAAATGGCTACAAGAAACCTATGACTGTGAAGTTGTGACGTTTACTGCCGATCTAGGTCAAGGGGAAGAACTTGAACCAGCACGTAGCAAAGCTGAAAGCATGGGAGTAAAAGAGATTTACATCGAGGACCTAAAGCAAGAGTTCGTCTCAGATTATGTATTCCCAATGTTTAGAGCAAATGCCATATATGAAGGAGAGTATCTTCTGGGAACCTCTATAGCACGACCACTGATAGCAAAAAGACTAGTTGAGATAGCTGAAGAGACAGGAGCTGATGCTATAAGTCACGGGGCAACTGGAAAAGGTAACGATCAAGTTCGTTTCGAACTTGGAGCGTATGCCCTAAACCCTGCCATAAAAATAATCGCGCCATGGAGAGAATGGGACCTTGGCTCGAGGAAAAGTCTTTTAGATTACGCCGAAAAGCATGGGATACCAGTTGAAATGAAAAGAGGCAGCGAATCTCCCTACTCGATGGACGCAAACCTTCTCCACATCTCTTATGAAGGTGGTCCATTGGAAAATCCGTGGAATGAGCCTTCGACAGAAATGTGGCGTTGGACTGTTAACCCGGAGCTAGCTCCTAACGAAGCTACCTATTTAGATTTGGAGTTTGAAAATGGAGATGCAGTCGGGATAGATGGATCAAGAATGCTCCCTGCGGATCTCTTAGCAGAGCTCAATCGCATAGGTGGGATAAACGGAGTAGGTAGAACAGACATTGTAGAAAATCGTTATGTCGGCATGAAGTCGAGAGGGGCTTACGAGACTCCAGGAGGCACAATATTATTAAGAGCACACAGAGCCATCGAGTCAATAACTTTAGATAGAGGGGTAGCTCATCTAAAAGATGAACTGATGCCTAAATATGCAGAACTTGTTTATAACGGTTATTGGTTCAGCCCTGAAAGAAAAATGCTTCAAGCCGCTATAGACCACTCACAAAGATGGGTTAATGGAAAAGTAAGATTGAAACTTTATAAAGGAAACGTCGAAGTAGTGGGACGAGAATCGGCGGATACTCTCTTCGATGAGGTAATAGCAACCTTTGAAGATGACTCAGGCGCTTATAACCAAGCAGATGCAGAGGGTTTCATAAAACTCAATGCCTTACGTTTACGTACCGAATCTTTAAGAGAGTCTAAACGTGGCGAAAAACAAGGAGATGGATAATGGGCACCTTGTGGGAAGGGAGAATGAGCGGAGAGACAGAAGAAGCTTTGCGAGCCTTAAATGACAGTCTCCAAATAGATAAAAGGCTTTACAAAGAGGACATCTCTGGTTCGGCTGCCCATGTTCAAATGCTGGTTTCTGTCGGTTTGATAGAAGAATCTGATGGTAAATCAATTCTTGAGGCACTCGAAGCGACAGAAGAAGAGATATCTTCTGGATCTTTTATTTTCCAAATTGAAGATGAAGATATACACACAGCCATCGAAAGAAGAGTCACAGAAATCGCTGGTGAAGCCGGAGCTCGAATGCATACAGGTAGGAGCAGAAATGATCAAGTAGTCACAGATCTAAGACTTTGGACTCTTAGAAGCTTGGAAGAGCTTGGGGCGTTAGTCATAGCTCTGCAAAAGTCATTAATTGATCAAGCTGAAAAAGCAGGAACCACATGCATGCCGGGGTATACGCACCTACAACAAGCTCAACCAATTCTTCTATCCCACCATTTACTTGCTCATGTCTGGGCTCTTGCAAGAGACTTTGACAGAATTATGGAAACTCGTTCGCGAACTGATGTCTCTCCATTGGGAGCAGGAGCTTTGGCTGGGTCATCTTTGCCGATAGACCCTGAGATGACTGCAAATTCTTTAGGTTTTTCAGACATTTTCAAAAATTCGCTTGATGCTGTTTCTGATAGAGACTTCGTTGCAGAAGCTATTTTTGTTAACTCATTACTAAGCGTTCACCTCTCTCGAATTGGTGAAGAGCTAGTTCTCTGGTCTAGTGAAGAGTTTGGATTTGTGGAAATAGACGATGCTTATACGACAGGTTCGTCAATGCTTCCGCAAAAAAAGAATCCAGATATAGCTGAGTTGGCAAGAGGAAAAGCAGGACGATTAATTGGAAATTTAACTGGATTGCTGACAGTTATGAAGGGACTGCCTTTGACTTACAACAAAGACTTACAGGAAGACAAGGAACCCTTGTTTGACTCTTTCGACACTAACAGGTTAGTTTTAACGGCGTTGACTGGTCTTTTTGACTCTGTAACTTTCAATGAACAGAAAATGACTCAAGCAGCCGACAAACCTTTCTCCACAGCAGTAGATCTTGCCGAATATCTGGTGCAGAAAGGCATGCCTTTTAGAGAGGCTCACTCACTTATAGGAGCATTAGTAAAAATTTCGATAGAAAATCAAAAGGACTTCAGCAAAGTTGTTCTTGAGGACGATAATTTCGGGCCTGAAGTAGAGGACTTTTTTAAGTCTGGAATGTCTATAAAGCGTCGTATTTCACCGGGTGGTTCGGGGCTAGATGCTGTAGAACTACAAAAGAAACAAATAAAAAAACAGTTGGAAATTCAAACTTCTATGCTCAGATCATGACCTACTCAATGGATATAAAGATCCGTTATGGAGAAGTTGATAGACAAGGGGTTGTTTTCAATGCGCACTATTTGGCCTATCTAGATGATGTGGTTGACAGTTGGCTTCGAGAATTTGAAGGAGACTTTGAGTCACTAGGGTGGGACCTAATGCTTAAAAATGCCAATTTGGAATGGCACGGACCTGCAGGCATTGGAGAAGTTCTTAAGGTTGATGCTCATGTAAGCAGATGGGGGAATACTTCTTTCGATGTGTCTTTTGATGTCAAAGTCGAAGACAGGCTTGTTTTAACAGCAAAAATTGTTTACGTAGGCGTTAGAACTGGGACTACTGAAACTTTAGAAGCACCAGCGCAAATACGCGGGCACCTTTCAAGTGACACAGCTATTTAAGTTAGAAGATCTTGAGAATATGACACCTGATGTCGTTAATGAAACAATAACTTCGTGCATAAATAGTGAATTCCACAATGAATTTTTAGATTTTATTGAAAGTTTTCCAGATCATCTGCACAGGACGTGTGAAGTGGGGCACTTAACTGGCTCATCGCTGATGGTGCGAGAGAATGACCATAAAGTCCTTCTTATGTTTCATACAAAATTACAAAGATGGCTTCAACCTGGAGGCCATGCAGATGGTGACCCTAATTTAGCCCGAGTAGCTCTAAGAGAAGCAGAAGAAGAAACCGGTATAAATGATTTGAAAATTTATCTACCTCCAATAGACCTTGATATTCATGTGGTAAATCCTCCTGGTGAAAAAGAACACAAACACTTTGACGTTAGGTACCTAGTTTTAGCGCCCAGTGATTCTGAACCGGTAGGGAATCATGAATCACAAGATCTGCAATGGTTCGACAAGAGTGAACTTAGTTCAATGGGATTAGATCTAGGTCTTATGAGAATGCTCGCGGCAGGGTCAGAAATGTTGTCAAATTTTAGTTAGAAGTATCAGAAGTCCCCAGGATCCAGACAAGAATCCAAATCGTTAACGCGCGCAAAGCCGTTCATTCTCTCCATGACACTTTTACCAGCATCCGTTGCAGTTAAGAGAGGTTCTACATCACCTAGTTCGTTGAGGCGGTCAACATGGTTTTTTCGATCTTCTAAGTAAATATCCCAATCAGAGAACCAACTACTAGTGTTGAACTTGTCTTTCTCTGAGCTAACTGACAATTTGGTTAGCTCAGATTTCATCTTTTCGAGTATTCCTGTTCCATCTTCTAAAACTTGAGCTCGGTCTGATGGGTTTTCAGCTTTTGTGGCGGAAGGCAGCAAAGTCAGTTCATTTTTTGCCTGAAAGCATATTGCTTCAGCTTTTTGAATCCAGTTTTCATTCTCTATACGATCCGGATTTCCCGATGGGGCGAAAAAAAATGCGTAAACCCAAAGACCTATGATTCCAGCAACCATCGTTACCTTTAGAAGAATCGATGAAGTTGTAAAAAAATTCAAATTACTTAATGTATTTTTCGTCAAGTTAAGGCGCCATTCGGAGAGAAATTACTGAACCTGAATCGACCATAGTGCCGGCATTGGGGTTTTGCGCCCAAATTATCTCAGGTGATTCGTTTTCATTTTCCGGATTTGGAATAAGAGAAATCTCATAACCGAGACCTAAAGAAGCCAGCAATGGTGACACCTCAACAAGAATTTCGCCGACGAGATCTGGAACTTTCGTTTTCGTCATCTCATCGGGTTGAACTGCTACTTCTACAAGAATTTTTGAAGAGGCAAGCAAGGAAGTTCCCGCCTCCGGAGACTGGCCTAGAATTAGGCCAGGTTCGGTGTCAGAGTCATTTACCTCAATCACAGTCAAGGTCTGATTACCTAATCTATTTTCCTTAAGATTCAATTTTGCGTTTTCCAATGTCAGACCAACTAGTTCGGGCATGATCATGTCGCCCCTGTTCGGGACTGTAGTAGTTGATGAAGTGGGAGGAGTCGCGAAATTTTTTACTGGCAAATCCGTATGCGCAGCGAGCATTACATCTTTCCATATCAGCGCTGGAAAGGTTCCCCCGTAAACCTTGCGCTCTGTAAGAGGCGGAACCATCGGGATCTGACCCTTCGGATACCCAACCCAGACCGCAGTAGCGACTTGCGGCGTATATCCGACGAAAAGCGCGTCAGCGTAATTTTGAGTTGTACCAGTTTTACCGGCTGCAGGCCTACCAATTTTGGCTCTGTGCCCAGTGCCTTCTGTTATCGTGCCTTCCAGAACCCAGGTCAGTTGGTCAACCAACTTCGAGTCCAAAGCACGTTCAAGTTCCCTGTCCCAATTCCATAAAGGAGTGCCATCCATCCGAGTAACACGAGTCACCATTGAAGGAGGACTGTAGACACCCCTGTTTGCAAAAGTGCTGTAAGCGCTAGCCATATCGAGCAAGGTGACGTTTGAAGTGCCGAGAACATTTGAATTAACCGGTTGTACAGGTGATTTAACCCCAAGGCGTCTAGCCAAATTCACAACCCTTTCGGCTCCTAGTTGCATACTCAACTGGGCAAAAACCGTGTTGTAAGAACTTCTTGTAGCGCGAGTCAAGTCGACCATCGGAGGGTCTGGTAGAGGTGTTAGTTCAATTCCTTCAAGAGGTTCCCAACTCCAGCCTGGGACATCTTCAAGCATTTTTATGCGATAGTCGAAGAGAGAGTTTCTTGAGTATTCCCATTGTCTGTTATTTATCCATTCATTTAGGTTCACATCAACAAATTCCGGGTCATCTTCTGGATCATCTCTGTATTCAATAGTTTCAATGTGCCCCTCGGGTATTTCGATATGCCCTTCTCTTACCAAAAACTGGAACAGAGCCATAAGTCCTTTTTCAAATTTAGGTTCCGAAGCGTCATGTCCGTTTAGACCGCCACTGACCCACCAAATCCGATTATCTCTGTCCGCGCCAGGAATGAAAAACTCTAGAACATTAGGAGCTGGATAGGTGGCGGTTATTTCCCAACCTGCTTCAAGAGCAGCGGCAAGTCCAATAGGTTTAAAAGAAGATCCGGCTTGTCGCCCGTTACCCATTGCGAGATTTACTTTCGCATCATCTTCTTCTGCGAAAAAATCTCTTCCGCCTACCATTGCTAGTATTTTTCCAGTTTGAGGGTCAATTACTACTACAGAGGCATCCGGAAGGTTCTCATCAGAAGGAAGATGGTTCTCTATAGATTCTTCAGCTGCCTTTTGGAGAGAAAGGTCTATAGTTGTTTCAATCCGAACGCCGCCTTCATATAGAAGCATTTCTCTTATAGATCGATTAGCTCCAAAAGCAGGGTTCTCTAAAAACCATTTTCTTACTTCTTCAACAAAATGTCCTGCAGGATATTCGGTCTCTAACCGAGGTTTGTACTCTTCCAATTTGGGCGGTGATTTTTTCGCTTCGTCACGTTCTTCTTCTGTTATAAATTTGTTTGCCAGCATTCGATCTAAAACAAGGTGACTTCTACGAAGACTTTGTGAGTAATTTCGGAAAGGATCATAACGACTTGGAGCTTTCAACAGGCCAGCAAGAAGCGCAGCTTCGTTAAGAGAAATTTGACTAACATCTTTGTTGAAATAAGTCTGAGATGCAGCCTTAATTCCATAAGCTCCGTGTCCAAAATATACGGTATTCAAATACTGCAAAAGAATAAAATCTTTGCCGTATTCATCCTCTAATCGTGTTGCATACCAAAGTTCTTCGAGTTTTCGACTAGCCGTCTGTTCGACATTTTCTATTATTGCCAATTTCACATACTGCTGTGTAATGGTCGAGCCTCCTTGGCTTATGCCACCAGCCTCGAGATTTGAACGGGCGGCCCTTAAAATACCTTTGAGGTCGAAGCCGTCGTGCTCATAAAAACGCTCGTCTTCTATCGCTATCACAGCGTTTCTGGCTATCTCAGGAATTTCTTCTAAGCGTCTAGCGCTTGTTCGATTTTCTGGAGCTACCAAAGTCGTAATTAATGTTCCGTCTCCAGATAGAACGATCGAGGATTCAGCTTGTTCAGGAATATTTATATCGAACTCAAGAGTTTCATATGTATAACAACTTGTACAAAACACCGAAAAGGCAATAATGATTGAGATGAAACACAGTCGTTTTGGTTTTCTCCTAGCCATATAAACAGTTTGACCTGCCTAGAAGGCAAATTGGTGGCAGGTGCAAGGAACTTTTATTGATACTTAATTTAAAATTGCCGCCTTTCAGTCCGTTAATGTTCCATACTGGTCTAGTGGGTAATACTGAAAAACAAGGAATTCTTGAAGATCTAATTGCACGAGGACTCTTTCAAGACAGCACTGATAAAGAGCAAATGCAAAAAAGACTTGCTGATAGTCCAATAACTCTCTATTGCGGTTTTGATCCGACAGCCGACAGTCTTCATCTCGGTCATCTTGTACCTTTGTTAACTCTAAGACGCTTCCAAGATGCAGGGCATCGACCAATTGCATTAGCTGGAGGGGCTACTGGAATGGTAGGCGACCCTAGCGGCAGGTCAGAAGAAAGAAATTTATTAGATCAAAATGAGTTGAGTTCAAATGTTGCTGCGGTAGCCGCACAGTTAAAGTCATTTCTAAGATTCGATGCAGAGTCAAAGAAAGACGGTACAGCAGCTTTACTGGTAGACAATCGGGAGTGGACTGTTGAAGTCAATATCCTGGACTTTTTACGTGACGTCGGAAAACACGTCACAGTAGGCACAATGCTTGCGAAAGAATCAGTGAAAGCACGTTTATCGAGTGATCAAGGGCTCTCATTCACAGAGTTCAGCTACATGCTTCTTCAGGCAAATGACTTCTTTGAATTGCACGAAAATTATGGATGTGAGATGCAGATTGGTGGTTCGGACCAATGGGGCAATATAACCGCTGGTATTGACATGATAAGAAGACGCAGTTCTTCGACCGCCTATGGTTTAACGGTTCCTCTAGTGACAAGATCAGATGGAGCAAAATTTGGTAAAACAGCTGAAGGTACCGTGTGGCTTGACCCGAAACGAACCTTGCCCTATGAGTTGCATCAATATTTGATAAATATCGATGATAGAGATGTTGAGAAACTTCTTCTACAGCTCACTCTTGTCTCAGTCCAAGAGATTTCTGAATTAATGAACGAACATCTCAAATCCCCTGAAGAACGAATCGCACAGCAACGACTGGCGACTGAAGTTTGCCGGTTGGTTCACGGTGATGCAGAAGCGGAACAAGCGGTATTGGCAACCCGAGGTCTTTTTGGAAACGATTCAGATTTAGAGAACTCTCTCGAAAGCTTAAGAGGCGCAATTCCTGAAACAGAAGTACAGGTTTCTGAATTAAAAAAAGGAAATGAATCTCTTATAGACGTTTTGGTTCTAAGCGGGCTATGCAGCTCTAGAGGTGATGCGAGAAGAACAATTTCAGCAGGAGGCATATCAGTAAATGGCGCCAGACAGTCAAATGATGCTGTTTCTCTACCTAAAGAAGTTCTTGTAGATGCCGAATATGTCTTGATCCAAAAGGGTAAGAAGAATCGTCATTTGCTGGTAATGGTCTAAATAGTAATTATTTCAACTAATCCGTTTAATAAGTTGGGTCAGCACTCTATAGCGGATAGCGTTTTTCTGCCCGCTAGTTCTTGATCTTTGCATCGAGCGCGCTTAACGTGGGCGGGTTGCTCTGTTTTAAGCGGGAGCTTTGATTAGGAGCAACTCAGGGCATAAATAGTTAGAACTTAAGTTTTTACTATCTGCCAGATGACTTACGGTCATCAGGTGCTCCTTGAAAACGGGATAGAGGACGAATTAAAGCCAGTGCGGGTCGTCCAAAAAGCGATCGCGAGTCGCCTTGGACGAACCTAAACAATTCAATGAAATAAATAGCACTGACGGACAACGGTGTTTGACTAAGTCAGACACCTTGTACCTGTGCCTGACCGATCGGGATTGGTGTCCCTTTCGGTTACAAACTCGCAGGTGTCGCTTCGGTGGCATCGCACCATGATTTCAAAGTTTCGTTTATGACGAGACTGAGATTTTGACGGAGAGTTTGATCCTGGCTCAGGACGAACGCTGGCGGCGGGCCTAACACATGCAAGTCGAACGAACTCGACCTTCGGGTCATATAGTGAGTGGCGAACGGGTGAGTAACACGTGAGAAACCTGCCCCGAAGACTGGAACAACCCGAGGAAACTCGGGCTAATACCGGATACCCCCATCGGATCGCATGGTCTGATGAGGAAATGCTCCGGCGCTTCGG
>DBFL01000088.1:2160-3844 GCA_002294285.1 Candidatus Neomicrothrix sp. UBA881 | reverse complement strand
GGGCCTTTCTTAATAGCTTTAAATCAATTTTTTATTTATCAAACTGGAGAAATAACGTGACCGCACCCCAGAATTACCTTGCAGTAATAAAAGTTGTTGGAATCGGCGGAGGTGGTGTCAACGCCGTCAATCGCATGATAGATGTCGGATTAAAAGGCGTTGAGTTTATTGCCATTAACACTGACGCTCAGGCACTTTTAATGAGCGACGCGGATGTCAAATTAGACATTGGAAGAGAGTTAACCCGAGGGTTGGGAGCTGGTAGCGATTCATCTGTTGGTAGACAAGCTGCCGAAGATTGTCGTTCAGACATCGAAGAAATTCTCGAAGGTGCAGACATGGTTTTTATAACTGCTGGTGAGGGTGGCGGTACGGGAACAGGTGCTGCACCAGTTGTTGCAGAAATCGCCAAGTCTCTAAATGCGCTTGTAATTGGTGTCGTCAGCAGACCATTCGCTTTTGAAGGACGAAAGCGTTCTGCTGAGGCTGAAAAAGGAATTGAGGCACTGAGGCAAGTTGTAGATGCTCAAATCGTTATACCAAATGAGAGACTAATTTCTGTCGCAGATGAAAACACTTCATTGATCGAGGCTTTTGCACAAGCTGATGAAGTGCTTCTTCACGGCGTTCAGGGAATAACAAGTTTGATAACTACACCAGGACTGATCAACACTGATTTTGCAGATGTAAAGCAAGTTATGAATGAAGCTGGTTCAGCCATAATGGGAGTTGGAGAATCCACTGGAGAAAATGCCGCACTACATGCAGCAAGAAAAGCTCTTTCAAGTCCGCTTTTAGAGGCTTCGGTTGAAGGCGCCCAAAGAATACTATTGAATATCACTGGTTCTACTGAACTGGGGCTTCTAGAAGTTAGTCAAGCAGCAGAAGAAATCGAATCCAATGCTCATCCAGATGCAAATATTATCTTTGGAACTGTAATCGATGACGAAATGGATGCGAATGTAAGAGTGACTGTTATTGCTACGGGATTTGATCGTTGGGACGGTGAACGTACCAGAAAACCATCAAGGGGAATGTTCAGAGGTTTTACAGACAATGATGAAGAGGAATTGCTGGACACAGTCTTTGGCGATGATTTTGACGACAAAGACGGCTTGGAAGTACCTGACTTTCTGAAGTAAACACTTCTTGTGCCAAGAACATTATTTCGTAAAAACCTTCTGGACGGGAGTTCCATAGATTGTTTAGTTTCCGAAAGAGAAGATGGCGATTTTTCTACAGGTCAATTAGATAAAGCATTACTAGAAAAGAACCGACTCAGGTTAAGCAATAACGAATGGAATTGGCTTTCTCAAGAACACGGTACAGGAATAATTCTGCTTGAAGATGGCGAAAGGTCACTAGGAAGTAAAGGTGATGCCATAATAACTTCCTCGCTTGGAAAGGTGATATCGGTAACCGTCGCCGACTGTATGCCGGTTCTCCTTATGAGTGAAAGTGGAACTTTTGCTCTGATTCATTTGGGTTGGCGCGGAATAATAAACGGACTTCTTAATTTAACTATTGAGTCAATGAAAAAAATTTCCCATGGAGAAATCACTTCAGTATTAGGTCCTTGTATCAAATCATGTTGTTACGAATTTGGGAAAATGGAGATAGGTAGATTTTGCGAAAAGTTTGGAGAGGAAGCAGAAGCAAGCACTAGTGATGGTCGTTCTTCTAT
>DBFL01000088.1:0-1782 GCA_002294285.1 Candidatus Neomicrothrix sp. UBA881 | reverse complement strand
GATGAGGCTGTCTGCACAAAATGCGATCCACGACACTGGTCATTTCGAGAAGACTCAACAAAAAAACGCCAAGTGATGATTGCTTTTAAGCAAACGTGAGTAGGGATTGATGGGTCGCAGCGTTCAAGAAATACAGGAAAAGGCATCAGAGCTAATTGAATTAGTAAAAACCAGAAGTGAAGGCAGAGCTACTTTATTGCCGATTACAAAAGGCTTCAGTGTGAGAGAAATTGAAGCAGTGTTGGGAGTGGGTTTGGTTGGAATTGGTGAGAGCTATGCACAGGAGTTGCTACGAAAGTCAAAAGAGATTTCAGACTCCGCGGTGAAGTGGCACATGGTCGGAAATATACAACGTAATAAGGTTAGAAAATTATCCCCTGTTATTGAACTATGGCATTCCGTTTACAGAAAGGAAATTATTGATGAGATTTCGAAGCACAAAAATGATGCAAAAATTTTAATTCAAGTAGATATGAATGCCCGCCACACGCAAGGTGGATGTCGTCCTCACGATGTATCTTTGCTTCTTGATTATGCGAACGAGAGGGGTTTGAAAGTTGAAGGGCTAATGACGATTGGTGTAAATCAAAATATTGTGGAAACCAAGGAATCTTTTTTGGCTCTTTCGAAAATGTCTGAAAATTTAGGATTAAAAGAAGTTTCCATGGGAATGTCTGACGATTTTGAGATTGCACTTGAATGCGGGGCAACTATTTTGAGGGTGGGAAGAGGCATCTTTGGAGAAAGAGAGAATAAGTAAAACCTCGATTTATGTTTTTAGGTGACACTTTTTTTCTCGAATCTAGAGTTACTATTCGTTTGGTTGTAAGTTGGTTGTACGGAGGTAGGGATGTCTTTTTGGCAAAAAACCATGCTTTGGTTGGGCTTAGGGCCAGATGAAATGTACGAGGGAGTAGCTGACGTCAACCATGCACGAACATGGCCTAATCAACAGGAAGATAGCGACACTGAAGCCTCAACTCCTGCAAGTAAAATTAAGGCCAGAGTTGGAGGTGGCGTATCAGAAAGCCAATCTATCGAAACGACTGGCACAGTGAGAAGACTGCGTGCTGCGCGAGCTACAACGCCAAAGACGATAGAACCTAAGTCTTTTAATGACGTAATAGATTTTGCCGATAGGTATGTTTCCGGTGATGCGGTTTTGGTGAAACTTAAAGGTGTGGACCATCCCACCGCCAGAAGGATAATTGATTTTGCGAGTGGTTTGTGTTACGCCGAGAAGGGCGCCATGGAGAGGATGGGAAGCCAAGAGTATTTACTGATACCGAAAGATGTGACTGTCGACTCTGAAACCAGAGAGAGAATAAAAGAAGAAATCAATCACGACCCTCAGGATTAGCAGATGTCGGGCTTAATTTGTCTTCTTCTTCAAGTTTTTTCTTTGTTGATAATTGTCAGAGTGGTATTAAGTTGGTTTCCTATTTCGCCTGATGGTTTTATGGCAGTGTTTTCTGGGTTTTTATCTTTTCTTACAGATCCAGTTCTAGTACCGCTCAGAAAAGTTTTACCACCAATCAGATTCGGAGCTGTTTTTATGGATTTGTCGCCGATAGTAGCTTTTTTTGGCGTTGCTTTGTTGCAAAATTTTGTTTGTGGGTGACATTGTTTTTTATTAAAAAGTCGTCAGTAGGTTAATATTTACAAATGGAAAATGATGACCTTGTCGAGTTTCTGGAAACAATCGAATTGAATGTCAAGATGCGCGGTTACGACCAGATAGAAGTTGACGAAATTTTTGACAGAGTTTGTGATGAAGTCAAA
>DBFL01000018.1:3509-5819 GCA_002294285.1 Candidatus Neomicrothrix sp. UBA881 | reverse complement strand
GACGCTCTATCCAGCTGAGCTACAGGCGCTTTTGCAGGAGTTTACGGTCAACAGCAGTTTTCCGTTCACTTCCACGGTCTTAAATTTTTTGCGGAGAGGGTGGGATTTGAACCCACGAAGAGCTTTTAAGCCCTTACTCCCTTAGCAGGGGAGCGCTTTCGACCTGACTCAGCCACCTCTCCTAACAATCTGATGCTATCGGGTGAGAGAGAGGCAGAGAAAGTAACGGTAGGATCATTTGTGGAGGGTTGGCAGAGCGGACGATTGCGATGGTCTTGAAAACCATTGATCCTCACGGATCCGCGGGTTCAAATCCCGCACCCTCCGCCACAAAAATTAAAAATTATTTCCCGATGCGACCACGCAGCTCATCAAGCCAAGAGTCAGCTTTTTTAGAATCTACTGATGCTTTGTCTTTAACTGTTTTGTTTTCGCCAGCAGCAGGATAAGAACCCAAGAATTTGACTGAACCATTTTTCATATGCAAATTCTTTAAACAATCGGCGACAACTTCATCAGAAATATGACCTTCAAGATCAATAAGAAAACAATAGTTTCCCAAACCTTGCTTAGTGGGTCGTGATTCTAAACGGGTCAAATTCAAAGAACGAGCAGCAAATTCTTGAAGGATCCCCAACAAACTTCCCGGTCGATCAGAATCTTGAAAAACAACGATTGATGTTTTGTCATGACCAGTAGGATTTGGGACTCCATCAGAAGCAACAAGAACAAAACGTGTTTCATTATCTGAATGATCTTGAATACCGCTAACCAACATTTCTAACCCGTACGCGTCAGCAGCACGTGCGGTTCCTATAGAAGCAAAACCTTTTTGCGGTTTTTCCGAAATATGTCTAGCCGCATCAGCAGTTGAATTAGCTGCTTCAGTTGAAGCGTTGGGCAAATTATCAGACAGCCAATTTCGGCATTGAGCGATCGCATGCGGAAAAGACAAAACGTTTGTAATTTCATCCAAATTGGTGCCAGGCGAAACAAGTAGATTCAATTCAATACTTTCAACAACTTCACGCTGTATCAGTAAGTCCGCATCAAAAGTCAAGGTGTCTTGAGTTATGTTCACGCTACCTTCGATTGAATTTTCAATCGCCACGAAACCGAGATCAGCTTCGCTGTCAGAAACCTGCTTTAAAACTTCAGGAATGGAAGCAACGCTAACAAGGTCAAGTTCTTTCAAATCAGTTTGATTTAACAGAGCGTGTTCTGTAAATGTTCCAGAAGGACCCAGATAAGCGAGACGTTTATTTTCACCCACATAACAAGGATAGTGAAGTATCAAGCAATGGATCGAACAAATTAAACAAGAGATTCCAAGGTTTTAAAAAAATGATTTATTGTAAAAAAATTTCCGTACCCTGTATTTGTGAACCCAGACACAGATCGCCTTTATTTCAAACAACTCTTATCCGGAAGAGATTTTGGAAACACCGACAATTTAGCTAAACAGATGGTCAATTTTGTATATCTAATAGGAGACAAAGAAACGGGCGAAGCGGTAATAGTTGACCCTGCTTATGACATAAAAGCATTATTAGACATACTTGAAGAAGACGACATGCAATGCAATGGAGTTTTAGCCACGCATTATCACCCCGATCATGTTGGCGGTTCAATGATGGGATACAACATCGTAGGAGTTAAAGAATTGTTAGAACAGGTTTCAGTCCCAATACATGCTCAAAAGGAAGAAGCTGAATTTATAACTAAAGTTACCGGTCTTGCAAGCGGAGATGTATTGGAACACTCAAGCGGTGACATAATTGACGTTGGTGAAATAAAAATAGAACTAATACATACTCCGGGGCACACACCCGGAAGCCAATGTTTTTTAGTGGAGAACCGCCTAGTGGCAGGTGACACTCTATTTTTGGAAGGTTGTGGACGAACAGATTTACCGGGTGGAGATCCTGCCGCTTTGTACCATAGTTTGCATCACCGGTTATCTAAAGTTCCCGATGAAGCAATCCTTTTTCCAGGCCATTTATATTCACCTGAACCAATGGCACCAATGGGACACACAAGACAACACAACTATGTTTTTCTGCCACGTTCAGAAGAACAGTGGTTAACGATGTTTGCTGGCTAATATAAGAAATTCAAAACGGAGGATCCAATGTTTAAAGCTTTACTTGCTGAAAAAAATGAAGATGGAGAAATAAGTGTAGGAATACAAGAACTTAATGATGGAGATTTACCAGAAGGTGAAATACTCATCGACGTAGAGTTTTCAACAATCAACTACAAAGACGGCTTAGCGATCACAAACAAGTTGCCCGTAATAAGATCATGGCC
>DBFL01000018.1:0-3139 GCA_002294285.1 Candidatus Neomicrothrix sp. UBA881 | reverse complement strand
ATACCTGTAGGAAGCTCTGTTGTGGTTAACGGTTGGGGAATAGGCGAAGATCATTGGGGTGGCTTCAGTCAGAAAGCAAGAGTAAATGGCGATTGGACAGTACCTGTGCCAGAAATTTTTACCTCAAAACAGACAATGGCAATAGGAACAGCTGGTTATACAGCAATGCTTTGTGTAATTGCATTAGAAGAAAATGGTGTGCTCCCAGATTTTGGACCGATTCTGGTTACTGGTGCGGCAGGTGGAGTTGGAAGTGTTGCGATAAGCATTCTTGCAAAACTTGGTTACGAGGTGCATGCTTCAACCGGGAGGTCAGAAGAAGCGTCTTATTTAAAGAATCTCGGTGCGGCAGAAATTATAGATCGCGCAGAATTATCAGAACCTTCGAAAAGACCCCTTGTTAAAGCTCAGTGGGCTGGAGCAGTCGATACTGTTGGCAGTCATACCCTTGCTAACGTTTTAGCGGCAGTTGTTGATGAGGGCTGTGTAGCCGCATGTGGAAATGCGCAGGGAATGGATTTACCAGCAAGTGTTGCCCCATTTATTTTAAGAGGCGTAACACTGCGCGGCGTACACTCAGTTTATGTTCCTAGAGAAAAAAGAATTACAGCTTGGGAACGTCTGGGAAAAGATTTGACAACAGAACATTTAGATGGAATGACTGAAACAGTTAGCCTTGATTCGGTAATCGATGCAGCAAATGAGATAACCGAAGGGCAAATCAGAGGCCGAACTGTTGTTGATTTAAATTCTTAATATTTTGTGCGCGAGGGGGGATTTGAACCCCCACATCCTTTCGGACACAGGAACCTGAATCCTGCGCGTCTGCCAGTTCCGCCACTCGCGCTTGAATACTTAGACACTTAATTTTATCTCTAATAGATCATTAATTTATGTGACCAAATCTTTATCTTTATCCCAACTACTATTTTGGTGAAGCAGTTAAAAGATTTTTCAAATGATTACAAAAAAAATAAGAGATTCTTATATAAGAGCAGCAGGAGCAACTCATGTGGGGCTAGTGCGTCAAAGCAACCAAGATAATTTTGCTTTTCGAGAAGGTACTTTTGTTTTAGCTGATGGCATGGGCGGGCATCAGGGAGGAGAAGTCGCTTCTTTTGAAGCAACTTCGACAATTCTTGAAAGTGGGAAAATAAATTCAGTTGCCGACATGGTTAAATCGGTTTCTAAAGCGAATCAGGCAATTTTAAAAAGGGCAAAAAAAGAAGACAATCTTTCAGGAATGGGAACAACGGTTTGTGTTTTATCTGAAATCGTTGGGACTACGGGAAAAAAGAGAATTGGTATTGCAAATGTGGGAGATAGCCGTATTTATCGTCTGGGTAAATCTGAATTGACCCAAATAACACAAGATCACAGTTTGGTTGGTGATTTAGTTAGAACGGGAGAGCTAACACAAGAGGAAGCAGCCCGTCACCCACAACGTAATATTTTGACTAGAGCTTTAGGAATTGAACAGGATCTTGTTATTGATACGTGGGAATTGAATCCAGTAGCGGGAGACAAATATTTACTTTGTAGTGATGGTTTGTTCAATGAAATAGATGATGAAAAAATTGCTCAAATTCTGATGGAAGATGCAGAGTTAGAAAAGATTGCTCAAAATCTAATTGATCATGCTTTAGAAGCAGGTGGGCATGACAACATAACTGCTTTAGTTCTGTGTGTTGAAGATCAAGAAAGTTTTGAACCTGAAGACTGGATTTTAAGTGAAATGAATCAGCACACCGTCTTTAAATCTAGACTTAATTCAGCAGTTGATTCTGAGATAAAAAATTTTGACTGGAAACCTGTTGTAATATGTATGTCTGTTTTACTTCTAATAGTTTCTGTATTCACTGCCATAGGTTTATATGCACGAAGCGGTTGGTTTATAGGGGAATTTAATGGTGGTGTAGCAATTTTTAAGGGAAAATCCCAAGGTGTTCTTTGGTTTGACCCCACAATTGAGAGAAAAACTCAAATTTCGATTCTGGATTTATCTGAAGAGACTAGAAAAATTGTGATTGATTCAATAGCAATGGAATCTTTAGAAGAAGCAGAGTTTTTTGTAAACAATATAAAAAATAAGACTGAAAAGTAAATCCATTGATACATATACAACCCCGAATTGATAAGTAGAATTATTTTCCGTGGCTACTCAAGAACCAACGGTTTTTAATGACCGTTATGAACTCCATCGACAAATCGCCAGAGGTGGTATGGCAGATGTTTATCTTGCGCGTGATTTATTACTTGACAGGCCTGTTGCAGTTAAAGTTCTCTTCGATCAGTTTTCAAAAGATCAGCAGTTTGTTGAGAGGTTTCGTAGAGAAGCCCAAAGAGCAGCTAATTTAAACCATCCCAACATCGTTAGTGTTTTTGACTGGGGAGAGGAAAGAGGCACATATTTCATCGTGATGGAATATGTAGAAGGCCGAAGTTTGGCTGAAATGATCAGAACCGAAGGATCTATACATCCAGACAAAGTTGCTGAAATTTCATCTGAGGTTGCGGCTGCGCTTAGTTTTGCCCATAGAAACGGAATTGTGCATCGGGATGTCAAGCCTGGAAATGTGCTTGTATCACCGAACGGGCATGTAAAGGTAGCAGATTTTGGAATTGCTAGAGCATTAGCAAATGTCCAAAGTGAATTAACCCAAGCTGGAACGGTAATGGGGACAGCTACTTATATCTCACCCGAACAGGCACAGGGAATGGAAATTGATCCAAGAAGCGATCTTTATTCTTTAGGGGTGATGATTTATGAAATGCTTTCAGGTCGTCCTCCATTTACAGGTGAGACACCCGTTGCAGTCGCTTATCAACATGTGCAAGACAGCCCTGTTTCTCCAAGAGCAATGGGTGTGTCGGTTGCTGAGTCTCTTGAAGCTGTGACAATGAAATTACTGGCTAAAAATCCTGTAAACCGATATCCCACTGCAGAAGATTTGAGAAACGATTTGCGACGATATCAACAAGGAGCGCATGATTTAAAACCAAGTAGCCCTGTTGGAGCAACAGGAAGAAAATTACAGCATCCAGTTTCTGTTTCTAAATCACCAAAGCAGGTGAGAGTTAGACGGGACGATGGATTTAGAAGAACCGCTTTGTTTACAGTGTTTATGGGAATCCTCTT
>DBFL01000071.1:15579-16119 GCA_002294285.1 Candidatus Neomicrothrix sp. UBA881 | reverse complement strand
TCTAGCTGCTATGGGTGAACGCTCGTTAGAGGAGACACCTGCAACGTCAGAAGATATTGCGAATATGGTTCCCATGGTTCAAGAAGCGTTCGAAGCAGGCGCTCTTGGTTTTTCAACCTCGAGAACTTTCCTCCACAGAGTTCCTGACGGACGTTGTGTTCCAGGTACTTTTGCAGCGCAAGACGAACTTATGGCATTTGCCGAAGTAATGAAAAGACACAAGGGCACGGTGTTTGAAGCAGCTCCCAAGTTAGGAGGTGACGATTCCCGAAACGAAATAAAAATGTACGGCGATATCAGTCGATTAGCTGAGTGTCCCTTAACTTTTGGATTAACTCAAGTGGATATAGCTCCCGAGTTGCACCTTCAAATTTTGGAATTCGTAGAAGAAGAAAACAAACTCGGAGCTGATCTCCACCCGCAAACGACATCTAAACATATAGGTGTCCTTTTTGGTTTGAGTGCAAGAACCCCCTTCGATCGCATTGACGAATGGTCTAAGCTGATCGACCTTCCGTTGGAGGAAAAAATTTCTCGAAT
>DBFL01000071.1:7082-15249 GCA_002294285.1 Candidatus Neomicrothrix sp. UBA881 | reverse complement strand
TTACGAAAAAGATTAATTGACTCAGCGGAAGAAAGAATAGAAAAATTTCCATACGACTGGGAGAAGTTTTACGCCCTCCCTGAAAATCCGGTAAGGCACGATCTTAAACCTGAAGAGAGTATAGGAGGCAAAGCAAAAATCAGGGGAGTGTCCATTGCGGAACAATGGATCGACGAGGCGTTAGAAATGGGTGGTAAACGCCTTTTCATTCTTCCTGTTCTAAATCAAAAAATGGAAGAAGCAGCAGAAATGTTAAAACGACCATATGTGACACTTGGTTTAGCCGATGCAGGAGCACACTCCAAGCAAATAATGGACGCGAGTCAACCAACTTTCTTTCTGACTTATTGGGTGAAAGAGAAGGGCATGTTCAGTCTCGAAGAAGGAATTCGTCGAATGACTTCAGACACAGCAGATCTTTTTGGAATCAAAAATCGAGGCCGGCTGGTGGAAGGCGCATTTGCTGACATCAACGTCATAGATTTCAATGGCATGTCTCTTGAGTATCCAGAAATTGTTAATGATTTTCCTGGAGGAGCTGGAAGATTTATACAACGAGCTAATGGATACACGTCAACAATCGTAAACGGTGAAGTTTTCATGGAGTCCGGTAAACATACTGGAGTCTTAAACGGGAAAATGCTGAGAAATTAACCGAGCGGTTGCTTAAATACATTGATTCCTCTAGTTTCAAACCATGACAGAAGATAATTACGAAGACCTCACTGACTGCGCTTTGAGCGAAGAGTTAGAAACACAGCTAGTTAACACAAACCGAGAATGTGTTTTCATGTGGACAAATAAACAAGGAGAAGCTTTCGGCGTAGTAATGGCTTATTTGCCAAAAGATGGAAAAATTTGGATGACTGCAGCAGAACGAAGAGCCAGGATTTCAGCCATAAGAAGATTCCCTAGAGCCTCAGTCTGCATCAACAGCACAGGCACTTCGATGGGTGGAGGTAAAACAATTACATATAAAGGAAACTGTGTGGTGCATGACGACCGAGAAACAAAAGACTGGTTCTATCCTGAATTCGCAGCTTTCCTAAGACCAGATGAAAAGCAGGCAAGTGTATTCAGAGATTTTTTGGATTCTCCTGCAAGGGTAATCATAGAGTTCACACCTGACTACAAACTAAGTTACGACGGTGATCTGATGTGGGCGCGCTCGCCTGAATTAATTAGAAGTAAAGATGAAAGAGCAGCACGAACCGCAACACCAAAAAACGATTAAGTATGCCCGACAACGCAGAAAAGGCTTTAAGCGTTCTTTTCATGTGTGTGCATAACGCTGGACGTTCTCAAATGGCGGCAGGCTGGTTGCAGCATTTATCTGGCGACAGAACAAAAGTTTTTTCAGCTGGATCAGAACCTGCAAAAGAAATAAACCCTATAGCAGTAGAGGCTATGGCAGAGGTAGGTATAGACATTTCTGAAAACATTCCAATGCGATTCGACAACAATTTAATGCAAGAGGTCGACGTAGTTATCACGATGGGTTGTGGAGACTCTTGTCCGATACTTCCAGGAAAGACTTATTTGGATTGGCAACTAGATGATCCGGCTAATCAAAAGCTGGAAGAAGTCAGAGAAATCAGAAATCAAATAGAGCAAAAAGTACGCCTTCTCATAAAAGAAAAACTATGAAACAAAACTACTTATACGAGATTCTTGAACTTTCCGAAAGTCAGAAAAATGAATTGACCGCGGCATTTGAAAAGGTGCTGTCGGTAAGCGGTTGGATAAATATAGAACCATTTGTCGAAGATGACAAACGGGGAGAAACCGCAGGTTTGTTCAGTTGGTTCTCAGCGAGAGGACCTCAAGTGCCAATTGGAACTTTAGTTTTTGAAGGCGGAGAGAAACTGGTCTCGATAGGACTGTCACACGGAGCAGGAAGGAATGCCAGTGCGATTCTAAGTGATGAAGGAATCGAAGCTCCATCCACCTGGCAACTTAAGCAAGATCATCCAAAACGCGGCTTTGTTTGGGAAGTAAACAAGACAGAGGTTGACACAAACTCAGCATCAACATTTCTGATGGAAGCTACGTACAGACTTTGCCTAGCCGCCCAGGAAAGATTCTGGGTAGTTTCAGTTAACCACCTGAACTAGCCTCGCTAATCGCTTGAAGGATAAGTTCAATTACATTTTTTGAATCTACCTCATAGAACACATTGCAGTTTTTTTCCACTTCAACCCATTCTCGTTCATCAACTAACGTTTGACCTCTAGTATGAGAACCCTCAAGCTCAACTACTACAGATCTTGGTTTGCTAACAAACAACTCAGGATGTGTAACGGCCAAAACAGCGCACGGGTCGTGCATTGCACCAAGATTGGACCCCTTATCAGTTCCGTGCGTCCTTCCATTGAAATTAAGAAGATCTCCGGCTGTTTTCCCTATTGAAGTATTTAATCCGTAACAGTAATCAGCGTGCTCTGAACCCATTAAGACTTGATGGGTAAGGTTCAATCCAATCATATTTAACGGTGCGCCTGATTTAAAGACTAAATCAGCTGCTTCTGGATCAGCGAAAACATTGAATTCAGCCGCTGCGGTTACGTTTCCCACTCCCGCACCACCTCCCATAAAAGTTATTGATGCAACTCGATCAACAAGAGAAGGATCTGCTTCGATAGCCAGTGCAATATTTGTCAGTGGTCCTATCGGCACTAGATGGATGCCTTCCTCTTCACGCGTTTTCTCTAAGATGAAACTAACGGCATCATCGGAGTCAGGCGAGTGGCTAGGTTCTGGAAGATCCGTGTTTCCAAGACCAGTTTGTCCGTGTACGTGTGAAGCATGAAAAGGCTCAGCCTTAATAGGTCTTGAAGCCCCAGAATGCAGAGGTGCATCAATATTAAGAAGAGATTTCATTTTCAAGGCATTAGAAGTTGTGTGTTCAATAGATACATTTCCTGAGACTGAAGTAATACCTACGATCTCGGACCATCTATTGGCCGTAATGATAGCTATTGCATCATCGACACCAGGATCACAGTCGAGAATGATTTTCGGTTTTACTTCTGACGCCATATGTTAATTTTAGATTTGTTTCAAGAAAGAGTCGACTTCAGAGATTTCAGGCATTGAGTTCTGCGCTCCATGTTTCGTAGTTGACAAGGCTGCTGCAACAACAGAACGTTTTACGGTTTCACTCAGGTCAAGGCCCCGTGATAACAATTCAGCCACTGAACCGCAGAATGAGTCACCAGCACCAGTCGTATCCACACTTTCAACTGCTGGTGAAGGGACTAACTCCGAAACGCCATTTGAGACAATTAAAGCCCCTTTGCTCCCTAAAGTTGTAATTACTGTTTCGACTCCAAGACCGCTAGCCGCATCTTCAACTTCATCAATGTCATGAAAGGTTTTTTTATTTGACAGATGTGCTAGCTCCACTTGGTTAGGAATAAGAACATCTACTTTTTCTAATAGCCCGCTCGAAAGGTTTGTGGAAGGAGCAGGGTTCAAGATTGTGATTCCTTTTGCTCTATCAATAGCAGCTTCTACAGATGAAACTGGTATTTCCAACTGGAGTAAAACGACTTTTGCTGACTCCAAGGCAGCACTAGCCTTGTCAATCTTTTCATGGGACAGAT
This sequence comes from Candidatus Neomicrothrix sp. UBA881, assembly GCA_002294285.1. Lineage (GTDB taxonomy): Bacteria > Actinomycetota > Acidimicrobiia > Acidimicrobiales > MedAcidi-G1 > MedAcidi-G1. The sequence goes on along the minus strand of DBFL01000071.1, from coordinate 11,644 downwards.
CACTATTTGCGCCCGGGTTGACAATTATTGAGTTATTTCCATCTTTATCAACTCCTATCATCGCAATTCCAGTAGGCATTTTTGAAGACGAGAAAAGAAATTCGCAATCAACATTTGCATTTTCCAAATTTTCTCGGATTATCTTGCCCTCTTGGTCAGAACCTATACAGCCAATAAAAGATACTTGACCCCCCAGTTTTGAAGCAGCAACCGCTTGATTGGCACCTTTTCCACCAGGAATTTTGTCGAAACTGCTTCCTAAAATTGTTTCACCTGGAGAAGGCAGGTGGTTTACAGAAACAACCAAATCAAGATTAGCGGAACCAACTACTGCAATTTTCTCCATAAGTCCAGCATCGCAGTTAATTAAATATTTAGCTATAAGTTGAAACTATTTGTTGGTTAATTCTAAATATTTTCAGTAAGAGGATTTTCCGAGGCCCTGCTGTGAGCGTCGGCTAAAACCTTCTCCGCAATTTTTGGGTTTTTATCAAGCATGGTTGCAAATTCACGTCTATTTAATGCTTTAAGTTGCAAGTCGGTTTCAGCGGTAACTGTAGCGGACCGTGGTCCTTTACCAAGAAGACTCAATTCACCAAAAAAATCACCAGGTCCTAAAGTGGCGAACTTATTTCCCTGTTTGCTCACTGAAGCAGTTCCACTGAGAATAATCATAAATTCTCTTCCCACATCACCCTCACGAACAACGGTTCTGCCGGAACTGATACCAATTTCAGTCATGAGCATTTTGAGAGACTTTATTTCGTTTCTGGAGAGCTCCGAGAAAAGAGGAACTTGGTTTATTTCGTTAGAAAAATTTGCTGTTTTCATGATTTCCGTTTCTTTTTTTCAAAAACAATTCTGATCGCGAAAAAGCAGCAAAACTCTAAAGGTGACGTTTTTCACCTGTGGCATATGGCTCAGGTAGTTATTTAATCGCTACAGGAGCAACGGGAGAACCAACACCCCCAAGAAAAGGTTCCGGTGTGGCACTTAAGAAAAAATCATAAACCCCATCTTCATTGCAAGATTTGGCTAAAGATTCAAGGTTCCAGTTTTGCCCTTGTGTTAAACCCATATCCACTAAATGGAGCATGTGGACAGCCATAGGCACATCTTCAGAAGGGTACACTTCGAAAGCAAGAGTGTCATTTGCAACTGCAGCTACTTCATGTTCATACAACCATTCAACTGTTGATAAAGAAAAACCTGCATTTGAACCATCTCCTGAAGGTCCCAAGCAATAGGCCATGCCACCTTCAGACTCATATATGGACATCCTTCCTGTCCTAACTAACACAATGTCTCCACTTTTTACGTCCACATTTCCCAAAGAAGCCGCCTCTTCTAGGTCTTCAGCTGTTATCGCATAAGGGCATTCAAGAATCTCAACTCCTTTTGCCCTTGCTACATCAAGAAGCACACCTCTTGAACAAACACTTTTAAGATTTTGTATCCCACAAAGCGTCGCTCCTTCATTTTCAGTAATTGTTTCTGCCGAATAACCGTTGTAAATAAAACCATTGTACGAAGCATGACAAAGTCCGTCCCAATGCGTAGCAGCCTGCAGACCCATTCGAACTACATCATCACTCGTATGGAAACTTTCAATTCCAGCTTGAGGATCAATGGGTTCATTAACCGAGATCATCTCAAGAATCGGATTTATGCGTCCAGGTATGAAACCGACTTGTATGCCACTTTCTTCAAGGGTTACTGAAAGAGGGAAAGTGTCTCCAGTTTTTATGCACTTAGCTGCATTTTTCACGACCTCTGGAGTTATAAAATTAAGCGTTCCCAACTGGTCATCAGCACCCCATCTGCCCCAATTACGAACACGGCTTGATATTTGAATAAAACTCTCAGGCAAAGACATTTGCACCTCCGTAAGAAATTAAATCTTCAATTCTGTATGACATGGCATCAATATCCCTTTCTGGTATCGACTGCACCGTCCAGAGGCATGTCAGAAAGCCATTTTTCAAGATTAGAAATGAATATTTCATGTAGGCGATCTAAAAAATCTGGACTCGCCCAAGATATATGTGGACTCAACATGACTCTTGGATCGGTATACAGCCAGTGTCCCTCCGGTAGAGGCTCAGGACTTACCACATCTAAAGATGCCCGGCTTATCTGACCTGACTCAAGATTTTTAAATAAAGCATCTTGATCAACAATGTCACCCCTTGCGATATTCACCAGATGAGCTCCTGGCTTCATAAGTTTCATTACTTCGTCGCCGACAAGTTGATTTGTTTCATCTGTCAGCGGAAGGCCAATAACAACATGGTCTGCATCAGAAACCGCTTCTTCCAAAGTGGATGCCATTTCTACAGCGAACTCAGAATCTGAATTCTTACTTTGTCGAAAAGCAACGACTCGACATCCAAACGGTTCCAACCTTTTTGCAATTTCTTGATTAATTGACCCAAAACCAAGTAACGCAACAGTTGCTTCTGAAAGCGTGTCTAGTGGAGCTAGAAACCAGTTTTTTGGTTCTTCAGTTATCCAACTTTCGGGAATCTTCTTAGTGTGAGCTAGAAGCATAGTCAACACCCACTCCGCTATAGGGACTGAAGAAGCTCCTCTAGAGCAAGTAACTACACATTCATCAAGCAAATCAAAAGGTAATCCATCAACCCCATGAGCCATAATGTGAACCCACTTAACTCCCTTATCTAGAAATTTTGGCAACTCATCTGCATCGCGAGTCGGCGAGACTAGAAAGATCTCACCATTAGTTTCGGAGTCAACCAAAGTCCCCGATGAGACGTCAATGAAATCAACTTGGGGAAAAATTCTCTTTATTTCTTCCGCACGTATGTAATCAACCGCTTCCCACAGTATCGATACGTTTTTGTCAGTCATTCTTATACTTTAATTTACTTTTTTACAGGTTTATCTAGTTCTTTCTCGCAAGAGTGCTTCTTGAGCGACAGTCGCTACATGCAAACCATCTTGAGTGAAAATTTCTCCTGTCGAAAGACCACGCCCACCATTTAAACCGTGAGATCGAAAATCATGAAACTGCCAACTGTCAGCTCTAGCTTTTCGATGAAACCAGATCGCATGATCCAAGCTTGCACCAATAAAGGTTTCCGCATATCCGCTCCACCCATCGCGTATCTCAGCCATTTTAGGATGAGAAGTGCTTACGGCTTCTGTAGGAACATCATCGCTGGCAAATGCTAGAGCGCAGGCTTGAAGAATAGGATCATCCGGGATTGGCCCATGAACTTTTAACCAAGTGGCAGCTCTTCCTGAAGATGACAAAGGAGTGGGTCGTCTTTCCAACAATGGGGCCCAATTCTCAGATTCGAAATCTTCGGGATTTCCAGCATCATCCGGCAATGAGGATTCTTGTATATCTACTTGCTCCTCATCTATCTGAAATGAGCAAGACAAGTTGAGAATCGCGCCATCAGACTGACGGGCAACCACCCTACGGGTAGTGAATGAGCGGCCATTTCTGAGTCTGTCAACTTCGTACCTTATTGGCTCATCGCTGGTGCCGCCTCTAATGAAAAAAGCATGCAGTGAGTGCACTTGACGATTCTCTTCAACTGTTGATGCAGCTGCGCGAAGAGCTTGAGCCACAACCTGCCCTCCATAAACTCGACCCCACGGATATTCGGGGCTTGTACCTACATAAACGTCTGGTCCATGTTCTTCAAGTTCCATAAGACTGCAAAAGTCATCAATTTGCACACTCATAATTAAACTCCTTCAAGTGCCACTGCAGTATGTAATGCAACACCGTATAACAGAGCTGACTCGCTGATACGCATACGGTTCGAATGGCAGGGAGGGGCACTTAATGAATCAGAAATATCTTCAGGGCAAACACCTAGAAATGCCATCACACCGGGGACCTTTTGGAGAAGATATGAGAAGTCTTCACCGCCCATTACAGGTGAGGGGAACTCAAAAAAACTTCCTTTTCCGATTGTTTGTTCACAAACTGAAGCAAAACGAGCGGCTTCTTCAGCATCGTTAACTGTGACTGGGTAACCCTCTGTTATTGAGACGTTTGCAAGACATTTGTGAGCTTTAGCAATTTGTTCACAAACCCTTACTACGGATTCCTTTATCTGATTCCTTGTATGTTCAGAAACGCATCGGATTGTACCTTCGAAGAAAGCTGTTTCTGGAATCACGTTTGTGGTTGTTCCGGCCTCTATGTGGGCAATCGTTATTAGCGCAGGGTCAAAAGCATTTATCTCTCGTGTGACAGATGTTTGAAGCGAATTTATCATTGAAGCCATTGGCGGTATTGGGTCGGCACAAAGGTGAGGAGTTGACGCATGGCCACCTTTACCTGTAACAGTAACTTTCAACTCATCGGTTGAGGCAAGCATCGCTCCCGGTCTGCAACCAACATAGCCAGCTGGAAGATTCGGTGTTATATGAATTGCGAAAGCACGGTCCACATTTTCCAAAACTCCTTCATCAATCATAATTTTCGCTCCACCTGCTCCTTCTTCTCCAGGTTGAAACATGAATCTGACTGTTCCAGAAAATTGATCACGCATTTCTGTGAGGACTTTTGCGGCACCGAC
>DBFL01000071.1:5524-6668 GCA_002294285.1 Candidatus Neomicrothrix sp. UBA881 | reverse complement strand
AGAGCGTCAGTGTCAGCTCGTAAAAGAATTGTTGGCCCTTCGGATGCTTTGGTTCCTTTAAGGTCAGCAACCACAGAAGTCAGGTTTCTTCCTGTTTTTATCTCGACGGGTAAACTCTCCAAAGATTCCAGTACTCGTTTTTGCGTTTTCGGGTTCTCCAAACCCAGCTCAGGGTAGGTATGGATTTCCCTACGAATTGAAATTACATCATCTAGAACACTGTTTGAGATTTCTAAAATTTCCTCCATATAGACATAATGCTTCAAATTTCATGAATTCAGCGGACTGGGCGAATTGTAAGGCAGAATAAGTATGTGTCTCTGAGTGATGAAGAAATATACGAAGCTATTTCCAAGAAATTGCCAAAACTAGATAATGAACTTCCTCAAACAGTATTGGGAGCTGGAAGTGACGATTTGGAATCAGGTAGAAATTATCTAGAAGCTCTTGTGGAAGAGGGGTGGATGGTACCCACATGGCCGAAAAAGCACGGAGGAAGAGATTCAACCCCTGAAGAAGCCTCCAGAATCTCAAGAAATTTAGGCTTGTTCCAAGGAGCAGACCTTTACCCTTACGGCGTCGGTTTAAGTTTGGTAGGGCCAGTTTTGATGGAACATGGCACTGACGAACAAATGGACCGCTGGCTTCAACCGATTGCAAATGGGTCAGAAATCTGGTGTCAGATGTTCTCAGAGCCTGATGCTGGATCCGATTTAGCAAACGTCGGAATGACCGCTGAAAAAGACGGAGAAGAATGGGTTCTGAATGGATCTAAAGTCTGGACCTCACGTGGAGCATATTCTAAATGGGGCATGTGTCTAGCTCGAACAGACCCAGAAATGGTAAAACATGCTGGACTTACAATGTTTGCTTTGGACATGGATTCGCAAGGCGTAGAGGTCAGAACCATTGAACAGATGAATGGAGATAGGCATTTCAGTGAAGTTTTCATTTCAGATGTTGTTGTCGAAGACAAAAACCGCATTGGCGGATTGGGTGACGGATGGAAGATAGCGGTAAATACTCTCGCATTAGAGAGATCCAGCCTAGGTGGCAGGTCATTTGGGGGAGGAGATCAATCGACAGGACTTCCTAGCTGGTTAGAGGACTGGAAATCCAAAGGCTATTTGGAGGACCCCATTTC
>DBFL01000071.1:969-5134 GCA_002294285.1 Candidatus Neomicrothrix sp. UBA881 | reverse complement strand
GCCTTGGGAAATAGTTCCGGTCCAGCCGGTTCAGGAGCAAAATTGAGAAGTGTGATTGCATTTAAATTTCGAGCCTATTTATCGAAAGAATTTCTCGGAGCGCAAGGAATGTTGATTGATGATAACGAGCATATTGAATTCTTAACTGGCCCCTCTATGTCGATCCGCGGAGGCACTGATGAGGTCCAGAGAAATATCCTAGGTGAACGGGTTTTGGGTTTGCCCGCAGAACAGAGAATCGATAAAGAACTTTCCTATAGAGATCTATTAAGAGTCAGGTAATTAGCGCTTATCTATAGGTTGGACATCTCGCTCTGGTGAACCAGTGTAAATTTGTCGAGGTCTTGCTATGCGAGAACCCTGTGAGAGCATTTCATCCCAGTGGGCAAGCCACCCAGGAGTTCTTCCAATTGCAAAAAGCACAGTAAACATTTCTACTGGAAATCCCATCGCCTGATAGGTGAGACCCGAGTAAAAATCGACATTCGGATAAAGCTTACGACTGACAAAATAATCATCAGCAAGTGCCACTTCTTCAAGTTTAAGAGCCATGTCCAATAGAGGATTTTTGCCTACGACTTCGAAAACCTCATGCGCTGTATCTTTAACAATTCTCGCTCTGGGATCATAATTCTTGTACACCCTGTGTCCGAAACCCATAAGACGTCGTTCACCGGCCTTGACTGCACTGATGAAGTCATCGATTTGGTCATAGGAACCAATCTCTTCGAGCATTCGGATGACGCTCTCATTTGCACCGCCATGAAGTGGGCCAGAAAGAGCTGAGCAAGCAGCAGAGACTGTCAGGTAGGGGTCCGCTAAAGAACTACCAACTACACGACCTGCAGTGGTTGAACAATTCTGGCTATGGTCTGCATGTAGAACAAAAAGAAGATCTAGAGCACGTTTTAGAATCGGGTCTACTTCGTACTCGGCATCGCCAGGTCTGAACATCATTGAAAGAAAGTTATTTGTGTAGTCAAGATCTGGATCAGGGAGAACATAAGGAGTTCCCACACTCCGTCTGTAAGCGCTTGCTGCGAGAGTGGGCATTTTTGCTATCAGTCTGACAATCTGCTTCCTGCGCACTAGAGGATCTTCCACTTCTTTACTTTCAGGGAAAAACGTAGAAAGTGCAGCAACAGTTGATACCAGAACACCCATCGCATGGGCGTCATCTCTAAATCCTTCAAGGATGCGTTTGTGGAAGTTTTCGTGAATAGTTGACTCTTCCTGTATCTCTTCTTCCCACAGTGAGAGTTGCTCTCTGGTTGGGAGTTCTCCGTTAAGCAAAAGGTAGGAGACTTCGAGGAAAGAACATTCCTTACCTAGTTGTTCAATTGGAAATCCTCTGTACCTAAGGAATCCTTCATTGCCATCCAATTCTGTTATTGCGCTATGAGCTCCAGAAGTGTTTCCAAATGAAGAGTCATCGAACCATATTCCCGGAAGCAATTTTGACCATTCGCTTGAATCGACACCATTTTTGTATATAGGTATCTCTACTGAATCTCCGCTTCTATTGTCAGTGATACTTATACTTTCGGTCACAGTGTCAAACCTTTCTTTATTTTAATCTATCAAACGTAATCAGTTTTCCTGATGGGATTTACAGCGGGATATTGTCGTGTTTACGTTTGGGTAGACGCTCTTTCTTGTTGGATAACAGATCAAGAGCTGCAGCAATTTCAGATCTTGTTTCTGCTGGTTCAATCACTCGATCAACCGAACCTCTATCTGCTGCCACAAAAGGATTAAGAAGTTTTTCTTCGTAGGAACTTTCAAGTAAAAGTTTTTCTTCTTCACTGGCATCTCTATGCAGTATTTCGACCGCCCCTTTAGCTCCCATAACTGCTATTTCTGCCGAAGGCCATGCCAACATTAGGTCATTTCCCATGTGACGAGAGTCCATGACTATATACGCCCCTCCGTATGACTTTCTGAGGGTGATGCAAATCCTTGGAACAGTGGCTCTAGCGTATGCGAAAGCCATTTGTGCCCCGTATCGGATCATCCCTCTCCACTCAAGGTCCTTTCCGGGGTAGAAGCCTGATGTGTCCACAAAGGTAATCAATGGCAAATTGAAAGAATCACAAAATGATACAAAGCTAGCTCCTTTTTGCGAAGCAGGAATATCCAAAGTCCCAGCCATGGATTGAGGTTGGTTTGCAACTACCCCCACTGGTCTTCCTGCAATAGAAGCAAACGCAGTAACGAGATTAGATGCCCAACTTCCACGAGATTCAAGTATGAACTTTTCGTCTACTACACAGTTAATTACATCTCTAATGTCATAACTGTCTGAAATTGAATCAGGCAAAACGAGGCCTGCTTCAGGAGTTGATCGTTCGGCAGGGTCACTTGAATCCCATTTATTTGGTATTTCATCTGAGTTGTCAGGTATAAACGAAAGTAATTGCCCAATTAGTTCTTTGGCTTCATCAATTGTCCCAACCGTGAAATGAGAAACTCCAGTATTTCTATCATGCAAAGCTGCTCCACCTAAATCTTCATTGGTGGTGTTTTCACCGGTAAACAGTTCAGCCATCCGGGGTCCGCTTACGAAGGCATAGCTATCTTCAACCATTACAACAAAATCTGCTAGCCCCAGAAGCAAAGCCGGTCCAGAAACTGTAGCTCCGGTGACACAAAAAATTATGGGTACTTTTCCAGAGCATTTTACGAATTCCTTGGCTGCTGCACCCCAACCATGTACTGCGGCAACTCCTTCCAGGATGTCTGCTCCAGAAGACTCGACGAAACAAATTATTGGCATGCCTTTTTCATGAGCTATTTTTGCTGCGGCCGCAAGATTTTCACCATCAATCGGTTTTATTGATTTACTATCGCCTGCTCCAATTTCCACCTGCATCACTTTGCGGCCAGAAAAAGAGATCACATTTGAAATGACAGAACTTTCAGTTTTGCCACGAATTTTTACGAAGTTATTAGACTCAAGGCTCATTTTTATACTTGCACCTCTATACCGGGTTGGTTTGGACCAATTTTTTTAACCACTTCATGTATAACTTCATTAGTTGCTCTTGAAGGCAATGAAGGGGTCATTCTTTTGTTTCGTATTAGTGATACGGGTCGTGATCTTAGACCGTTGATTCTTATAAGAGCCCAGTTGTTGTCTGGATAACCGTAAGCAGCGCTAGCAGGAAGAATGGCTGGAGCGTGACCTTGGAAAGCTAAAGAAGCTAAAAGTCTAAGTCCATCTATTTCAGCAGTAATTTTTATTTCAACACCGACAGAAGATAGTTCTTCGTCTAAGGAGTCACGAAAGATTGTGCCTTGAGAAGTCATCATCATTTCATAACTTGAAAGATCGTCAACAGCTATTGAATCATATTCAGCTAATGGGTGATTAGAAGGGGCGATAATTACTCGCTCCTCTTCGAATAATGTCTCTGACTCTAAATTCGCATTCATGGCAGGAGCATTGATAATCGCCAGATCTAGGTCCCCAGAAAGAATTTTTTGAGTGAGTGAATTTGTATTTCCGTCTATAAGTCTGGGTTGAAGAGAAGGAAATGATTCACCTAGTTTTTTAAGTAAAGGAGTTATGATCCAGCGAGCTGTTACTCCTATGCAGCCTATTTGAACTTGACCCTCTACTTCTTCGTTTATCGTGAGGAGGTCGTCGGAAATTGCATTTATTTCAGCCCGAATCTTTCGAGCTCTTCCTATTACAGCATGCCCCTCAGGTGTTGGTTGCATAGTCCTACGGTCCAAAAGTACGGTTCCAAGTTCTTTCTCTAGCTTTGCTACATGGTTAGATACGTTTGACTGGACAGTGTGTAGTGATCTTGCAGCAGACGAGAAACTTCCATGTTCTGCTACTGCTATTAAATGATTTAATTGTCTAAGGTCCATCACTTTTAAGGATGCCATTAGATTGAGCGATATGCGATAAAGATTTGACTTACAGTATTTTTTTTCTTTACATGAGTTGTTCAACGGATGATAATGTCAAACTCGCATAAGAGGCATCAAATAAATGAAAACTGCATTAACCATACATTTAGGTAAACAATTTGTTTTTGCTGCTGTAGAAGTTGACGAGCAGATTGACCTTCTAGCACTTGCAGAATCTAAAGCCGGAATAACGATACAAGAACTATTAGATTCCCAAATTCACTCCAAGAAAGTTCGAAAACCG
>DBFL01000071.1:0-588 GCA_002294285.1 Candidatus Neomicrothrix sp. UBA881 | reverse complement strand
AATCCAGTTTTTGATGATTTATCTTTAGCGCATCTTTTATCCATAATCCTTGCACGCTGTCTTAGAGTCGCTGATGTTTATCCAGATGAAGTTTTATTGGTAATAACCGAGGAAGGGCCGAGTGAAGATACTTGTCTAGAGGCAGCTAGCCGTGCACGAATAAAGAACATAAAAGTTTTGGAGGAAAATCGTTCATTGGCAGCTTTGGCTTCTTATGGTCCCAAAGGAGTCAATCCAGAATTTGCAGCGGTTATAGGTGCCTTGTACTGGAACAGGCATGGTGACTCACCTACAGGCTCACTTCCAATTGTTACTAGAGAAGATCTTGGAGCTACTGAAAAGGTGGTCAAAAAACCAGTTGCTCCTCCTTCTCAACCATCTGTGATTTCTCTTGACGACCGTTCTGTTTTCGATCTGAAGATAAATGCAGATGGGAAAAAACGGTTTAATTTATCTTGGATGTTTGCAGTTTTGGTTGTTTGTGCGGGTCTCGCTAGTGCCTACTTTTTTATTTTTTATGATTCGGAAGAGGTTGCGCAAAAAACATTAGAGACTGCTGTTGCACCTGTTTCTAGTGTTCCTGTTTCT
>DBFL01000044.1:1490-3544 GCA_002294285.1 Candidatus Neomicrothrix sp. UBA881 | reverse complement strand
TCCAAATTTAAGAGAGCTGCTGCAGTTGCTGTTGCCACGCCATGCTGACCAGCACCAGTTTCAGCCACAAGACGTTTTTTTCCCATACGTTTAGCTAGTAACGCCTGACCTAAAACATTATTGATCTTATGGGAACCAGTGTGGTTGAGATCTTCTCGTTTAAGCAACAAACGGCATTCTAATTCCTCAGAAAGATTGAAACATTCGGTGATTGGTGATGGCCGACCTGCATAATCGATCAAAAGAGAATCTAACTCTTTTCGAAATGCATCATCGGCCCACGCTTCTTTAAAAGATTCTTCAAGTTCCTTACAAGCTGGCACCAGCGTTTCGGGAACATAAATGCCGCCAAACGGTCCAAATCTTCCACCTTCATTAGGATTCTTTAAATTCATATAACTCCAGTTTAGAAACTTATTAAATGTTTCTAACTAATTGACTTAGCTCTCTGGATAAAAAGCTTTAATAAGTTAGGATCTTTGACCCCTGGAAAGGATTCCACTCCACTTGCGACGTCGACGCCAAAAGGCGAAAAAGTCGCAATCCCCTCATCAAGATTTTCGAGACTTAATCCACCAGCTAAAAACATCCGGTCGCTAAATGAAAGGTCATGTTTTGCGCTCCAATCAAAGCTTTCACCTTGGCCAGGATTGTCAGAATCTAAAAGCAGATAGTCCACTCCAAAATCTAAAAATCTAGATAATTCAGGAGCGTTAGGAGTCAACGCTTTAATAGTTGTAGGCACTCTCTGGGCAATAAACTGACAATCAGAGAAAGATTCACTTCCATGCATCTGTGCTGCATTTAGACCCGTTTCTTCAATCAATCGAATTAGCTTCTCACTTTCCAAGTCTTGAAAAATCCCCACCATCATCATCTCTTCAGGAAGATGTCGGATGATAGATTTAACCGTTTCAGGAGTGACTCTTCTCTTAGAAGAGGAAACAAAATTAAATCCAAGAGCATCGCAACCCAACTCAGTTGCTAATAAAGCGTCTTCAAGGGTTGTTATTCCGCAAATTTTCACAGAAATTTTTTTGTCGCCCTCTGCGGTCATGATTACTCAACTCTCTTATTGGCTAATTCCAGAAGAGTTTTAGCCCTATCTTTGGACTTAACAAGTAATTCACCAACCAACAAAGCTGCATACCCAGCTTCTTTCAAAACAGCTGCGCTCTCAGCAGAATCTATTCCTGATTCGGCTACTGCTGTAACACTTTCAGGAATTTTAGATTTCAAATTAACTGCCTTAGACGAATCAACTTCAAATGATTTCAAATCTCTTTGATTCACGCCGATCAATTTAGCTCCTACTTCGAGAGCAAGATCCAATTCCCTTTCATCATGGATCTCAACTAGTGGGTCAAGATCCAACTCAATTGACAAATCTATGAAGTCCCTAAGTTCAAACTGGTCTAAGGCAGCCACTATTAAAAGGACTGCATCAGCACCCATAATTCGTGCATCGCAAATATCTCTAGGATCCACTGTGAAATCTTTTCTTAGTATCGGCAGGTTAACCGAATTAGAAACTTCGATTAAATCTTTCTTCGAACCCGAAAAATTTTTCTCTTCGGTTAGAACCGAAATTGCTGCTGCTCCACCATTTTCATACTCCGTTGCTAACAAACTTGGATTCAATTCTGAAACCAAGTTTCCTTTTGAAGGAGACTTGCGCTTAACCTCTGCTATTACAGCAATCTCTCCCTTTCTTTGACCATTTAAAGCATTGATGAAGCCTTTTGTGGGTTTTTCGACAACTGCCTCTTCATAAAGAGATTTAAAGCTTCTACTATCTTCATTCGCCTTTGAGCGGTGCTCTTCTAAAATTTTTTCCAGATAAGTCATTTCAGTCATCCATTTTTTGGTGTTTAATCTTCTCGCTCTTCTCGTTGTTTAGACATACGTCGCGCTGCTGGAATAGCGCCCAAAAGAGCTCTGGCTTTATTCCTGCATTCCATGTCCTCAGCAACTGGATCACTATCTGCAACAATGCCAGCCCCAGCTTGCACTGAAGCAATCCCATCTTTGATAAACATTGTGCGAATAGTGAT
>DBFL01000044.1:474-1119 GCA_002294285.1 Candidatus Neomicrothrix sp. UBA881 | reverse complement strand
CCGCGTTTGACGGGCTCTAGTGAATCAATTATTTCCATTGCTCTAACTTTGGGCGCACCTGAAACTGTTCCGGCCGGAAGAGTCGCTGTTAGAACGTCAATTGGCCCAAGCCCTTCTCGTAAATCACCGGAAACTTGACTAGTTAGATGCATTACATGACTATATTTTTCCAAAATCATACTCTCGTCCACTTTTTCTGTTCCGAATTCAACCACTCTCCCCACATCATTTCGCGCCAAGTCGAGCAGCATCACATGTTCAGCTATCTCTTTCGGATCTTCATTTAACTGAGAAGCGAGAATACGATCTTCTTTTTCTGTTCTACCCCTTTTTCTTGTTCCGGCTATAGGCCTTGAAAAGACCCTGCCATCCAAAAGACGCACCATTGGCTCCGGTGAGGCACCCACAATTTCCATTTCCTCATATCGGAAAAAATACATGTATGGACTTGGATTTATTTGTCGTAGAACCCTGTAGACATCAAAAGAATCAGCATCCAACTCAACGTCAAATCTTTGAGATAGGACAACTTGGAAAATATCACCATTAACTATGTGTTCCTTAGCAACTTGTACTGCTTGACGAAAATGATCTGTTTCAAAAGTTGAACTTACCTCTGGTAAATCTTCATCGAAAGGTGGTGGG
>DBFL01000044.1:0-143 GCA_002294285.1 Candidatus Neomicrothrix sp. UBA881 | reverse complement strand
TTACTCGCAGCTCCCGCCTTAGCTAATTCATGCAATGCCTCAACTGCAGCTTCATACTTTCTTTCAATAACAGATTCGGAGTCCTCTTTGGTTGTAAGAACATTGGAAAGCAGAAAAGCTCTCTGCTTCCAATGATCAATTGC
>DBFL01000027.1 GCA_002294285.1 Candidatus Neomicrothrix sp. UBA881 | reverse complement strand
GGATCCCATTCATTCCAACTATTAACAATTACTTTATCTTTGCTCATTCAACCTTTAATAATGTTTGATTCTGGTCCAACAGGAAATTTAGTAATATTTTCAGATCCTTCTTTTCCGATCACCAAAATATCATGTTCTCTATACCCGCCAGCTCCAGGTTTTCCCTCTGGAATTAAAATCATTGGTTCCATAGAGATAACCATATTTTCCTCTAAAACAGTATTAATATCCTCTCTCAATTCTAAACCAGACTCTCTACCATAAAAATGTGAGAGCACTCCAAAAGAATGACCATAGCCAAAAGTTCTGTACTTCAGTAGGTCATGTTCTGAATATATTTCGTTTAATTGTTTTGCAATGTCGCCACAAACGGCTCCTGGTTTTAACAGGGCTTTTCCTGCGTCATGCACTTGGCAATTGATCTCCCAAAGGCGTTGATTTTCGAGTGAAAGCTCTTTGTAAAACAAAGTTCTCTCTAAGGCTGTGTAGTAACCAGAAATCATCGGAAAACAATTCAGACTGAGTATGTCACCTTTTTTAATTTCACGGGACGTAACAGGATTATGTGCTCCGTCCGTGTTGATTCCCGATTGAAACCATGTCCATGTGTCCATGAGCTCTAAATGGGGAAATGTTCTTGCTATTTCCTGAATCATCGTCTTAGTTGAATGAAGAGCTACCTGATACTCGGGAACCCCTTCAGAGATGGCTTCTATACAGGCAGCACCTCCGATATCAGCTATTCTGGCTCCCTCTCTGATTATCGCGATCTCCTCGGATGATTTGATCATGCGTAGTTTCATACAATCTTGAGAGATGTCCTCCACGTCAGACTCCGGGAATGAGTCTTTAATTTTTTGTATGAGATTCAAATTGATGTGATCAAACTCAAGGCCGATTTTTTTAGATTTTCCAAGTAGCTGCTTTACTGCTTTTATATAGTTGTCTCTTTCCCAGTCTGTATAAACAAGATTTTCTCCGTAAGTCCTTCTGAAAGGCTGTCCCGCATCTATGTTTGCTGAGATCGTGGTCGCCTTGTCCTCAGTGACTACGAGACCGTAAGGGCGGCCGAACGAGCAGTACAAAAAGTCACTGTAATAGTTGATGTTATGGATTGAAGTAAATAAGACAGAATCTAATCCTGAGTTACTCATAACTGTTCTTAACGAGTCAAGACGATTCTGCATTTCTCTATCTGAAAAAGTGCCTTGAACTTTTTCACCATTAGGTATTTCTCTCAGGTTGGGCAGATCGGTTTTTTTACTTTCCATAATCAGACCTTATGTTGTTTGGCTGGCCGGGGAGGGATCGAACCTCCAACCTCCTGGTCCAAAACCAGGCATTCTGCCAATTGAACTACCGGCCAACACATATACCGTACCGCCGTCTTTTGAAGGAAGGTCGGGAAATGTTGATAAGGCGGTTAACGTATCGTCGACATGGGTTCATTAATTAAAAAGCGCAGAAAGAGAATGCGCAAGAAAAAACATAGAAAAATGCTCAAAAGAACAAGAGCGCAGAGGATGAGGGGACGCTAGTCGTCAAACTCCTCGTTGGGCATACTAGACACAACATGAAGACCTTCTTTCGGGAAGGCTCCTTCTACGTACCAAGTGCTCCCACTTCCGGCTAAGCGCGGTCGTATTCCTGTTGAATCACCTAGCAAATCTCGCCATTTTCTCAAATCTGGATATAAGTCAACCGCCGCAGGTTCAAGGTCGTTGCCATTGTCCCCTTTTGGCCCTCCCAATTTATCCCAGTGCTGGAAAACAGCTTTTGTGGAGCAAGAGAAAGGTGGTATCAAAAGGGTAAAGTCCTTTTCAAGATGACTGACTCTTTTAACTTTCTCGCCAATCCCGCTGACTAAAGCCCTTCCGCCTTGAATACAAAAAGGAACATCGGCACCAATTTTTGATGCAGAAATCAAATCTTTGTGCCCTGCCCATCGTAGGATAGCTGCCGCATCAGATGAACCTCCTCCTAGGCCTGCACCTGGGGGGATCTTTTTGTTTATAGAAACTGCGACTTGTCGTTTAAGCAGTTTCAGAGCACTAGACACGAGATTGTTGTCATCTTCAGGCACTGAATTATCGTTGGGAAATTTCCAAGGTTGATTGGGGTATTGATGAGTTACCGATATTCCTTCGCCTTCAGAAATCTCCAACTTGTCCATGAGACTTACTGAAACCATTTCGGCTTTTAGCAAATGGTAGCCATCAGAACGAACGCCGGTTATTTCTAGAGACAAAGTAAGTTTGGCCGGCGCAAGAATTGAAATCATTTACTTTTGTCCTGTTTATTAACAAATTGCCGAGTCAATGAAACCCAGTTATCCAAAGTCACGTCTTCAGCTCTTATCATTGAGTCAACCTCAGCTGCATCAAAATCATCTGAATTTAAAACTTCTTTTAGTGACTTCCTTAGCATTTTTCTTCTTTGATTGAATGCTTGTTTTGCCAACCCAAAAAGAATGTCAGTATCTGTTGTGATTTTATTTTCACGCCTTTTTATCTGAACTATAGAAGACTCGACTTTCGGCTTTGGAAGAAAAACGGTTGGGGGCACATCAACTATCTTTTTCACTTCTGCATAGTATTCAACTTTCAAGGAGGGTAGTCCGTAAGCTTTTTGACCTGCTTTTGCAACTAGTCGATCTGCCACTTCGCGCTGAACCATCACGGTCATTTTAGAAATAGACGTGACTTTTTCAAGAAACTCACAGATTAATGGAACAGCAATATTGTATGGAAGATTCGCGACTAGGTTCCAATTTTCATTTCTTGTAATTAGTACTCTTTCCAAATCTAAGTCCATGACATCAGCGTGTATGATTTGAAGTTTTTCGTTATAACCCTCTAACGAATCTTTTATAACCGTCACTAAAGTTTCATCGATTTCTATAACCGTCACATGCTTGCTTGCTTCCAATAAAGAGCGAGTCAATGATCCAAGCCCTGGTCCGACTTCTAAAACAAAATCATTAGGTTCTATTTCAGCGATCCCAACGATCTGACGGATGCTATTTGGTTCTACAACAAAATTCTGGCCGAGGGATTTTTTCGGGTTGATTCCATGTTTTTTGATTAGAGCTAACGCTTCTGTGCGTGTCAGGGTCACTTTTTCTCTAAGGCAAATATCGTCCACATACTGGCCACTGCCCTCTTCCTCTCAGGGCGTAGAGATGCGAAGCCATGTGATCCTGGTCGCTCGGTTTAGCATCTGCCGGATCTACGCCAATTAGATGCTCGTGATAGAGACCTGCGATCCAATTCCAAGTCTCGACGCTAAATTGATAAGCGCCTCTATACATGCCTGTTGGGCTTATTGCTTGATAATTGCCTGTTGACTCACAGTACCTGAGAGCTTCCCACTGTACATTCGTAGGCCCGTTCGGATCAGGGTCCGTAGCAACAATCGTCGTGGTTGGTCCAGGAGTTGACATAACCTTTTCACGTCTTGCATCTTCTTCGGCGAATAGTCTTATTCTCTCAGATTCTTCGAACTCAATTTTCAACTGTTTTTCTCTCTTAGAAAATTCCTCTTCTGAAATTTCACTCGCCTTCTCCAAAGCTTCAGCTTCGTATTTAACAGCCGCAGAAAGAAGTCTTTCAGTCATATCCCACGCAATGCGAGATGAGTGCCAGTTTTCAGCTCGGTTAACTAGATGAAGCACTCCGTCGTTCAATGTTTGATCAGCTGCCTGTTCTCTTTCTGGTGTTGTCAGACTTGTTTGCGATGGCACTTCTGTGGTTTCAGCACCTGCTGTACCCGTTAACGAACCTGTCGAGTTAGGGTTTTCAAACATCAATAATGGCAAAGCGGCAATAGTGGCTAAAGCCACCACAATGAATCTCCATCTCTCAACAACGGGATAAGTTTCCAGCGCCCTTCCTCCTCTTGGATGCTGCAGAACAAAAGCTAAACATACGCTAGGATCATGACGTTCGTAGCCGCAAATCGAGCATTCGAAGAAATCAACTTATCTTAGTTTTGAGTCAATCCGTAAAATTTCATTGCGTTTTGCGTTGTTTTTTGCGCTACTTCTTCAGGTTTTTTGTCTTGCAAAAGTGCGAGTTCTTTACCCACTAAAACCACATTGGCTGGTTCATTTTTTTTACCCCTAAATGGAACAGGCGTTAGAAATGGGGAGTCAGTTTCAATCATCGCCCTTTCCAATGGACATTGTGCCGCTGCTTCTCTTAGTGACTCAGCTTTTTTAAAAGTAATAATGCCGCTGAAAGACAAATATGCACCTCGATCGAGACACTCTATGGATTCAACTTTTCCGCCTGTGAAACAATGAAAAACCGTATATTCAGGAACTCCTTCAGAGTCAAGAATTTCAAAGGTTTCTTCCCAAGCTTCTCTTGTATGTATCACCAGAGGAAGCTCTCGTTCATTAGCCATTTGTATTTGTTCTGCAAAAACTCTTTTCTGGGCTTTTCGTGGTGAATGGTCGTAGTGGAAGTCGAGTCCAGCTTCTCCAACTGCTACTACATTTTTATCAACTAGTAATTCTGAAAGGCCTTCTGTCCCTTTTTGTGCTTCATGTGGGTGCACGCCAGCTGTTGCCCATACATCAGAGAACATTTTCGCTTTTTCTATGGAATCAAGACTTGTTTCTATGTCAGTACCAACATTTATAAACCCAACGACTGAGGATTCACGCGCTTTAAGTATTTCTTCTTCTGCATTTTCATAAAGGTGACAATGATTGTCGAACCATTCAGTCATCTAAATCCAATAGGTCAATGTCCACTTTCTTAAAAAGTGGTTTTGGCTTTTCAATCTTTTTTCCAGTCTGGGGTTCTTTTCTTTGCCAAATGTCGACAGGGCCAAAAATTTCATCAAGCAACTGAGTGGAGAATGGTAGATAGGGAGATAAGCAAACACGTACACCTCCGATGGCGGACAAAGCTGTTCCGAGTACAGTTGCTGCTCTTTCAGGATCGGTCTTCGATAGTTTCCATGGTTCCAGAGAATTTAAGTAGGCGTTTATTTCTGCGGCGCCTGACATTCCAGTTTGCAGTGCAGACCTCAATTCGACATTGTCAATCTCTTGACCGGCGCGTTCTATTATTTGATCAATTGTAGAAAGCAGTTTCAAATCTTCTTCCGTTCTTAATTCACCAGATGGAATTGTTGCTTCGCAAGAGTTATAGATCATCGATAGCACTCTGTTAACTAGATTTCCCCATGTGGCCACAAGTTCTTCATTGATGCGCCTGCATATTTCTTCAACTGTCAATTCTGTGTCGCTTTGCTCGGGGAATGAAGCCGCCAAAGCGTATCTGAGTGAATCCGCTTCAAAAACTTCGAGACTTTCGCTAATCGTTAGACCGATTCCTCGGCTGGCAGAAGCCTTACCTCCCTTAAATGTGACATATTGATTCGCTGGGACATCAGTGGGTAAATTCAAATCACCGTAACCGATAAGCATCGCGGGCCAGATAATGGTGTGGAAAGGGATGTTATCTTTGCCGATAAAGTAAACAGACCGACTATTTGGGTTACACCACCACTTTTCCCAAGCATCTTCGACACCTTTATTCTTTGCCCACTCCTTAGCTGCTGAAAGATAACCGATAACAGCTTCGAACCAGACGTAGATTTTTTTACCTTCTCCTATTCCAGCGACTGGAACGCTCACTCCCCAATCCAGATCGCGTGTAATTGCACGGTCGTGCAGTCCCTCTTCGATCCAACCTTTCGAAAAATTCAAGACATGATTGCGCCAGCCTTTCCTAGAGGAAAGCCAGTCAGAAAGTGCGACTTGGAAATCTGACAATCTGAGATAGAAATGTTCTGTTTCCTTTAGCGTGGGTTCACTACCGCTGATTTTTGAAATCGGTTTAATGAGCTCTTCAGGGTCTAAAGTTCTGCCACAGTTCTCACACTGATCCCCTCTCGCTTCAGAATATTCACAGTGAGGACATACGCCTTCTATGTATCGATCCGGCAAGAACCTCCCTGCTTCTGCATCAAAAAATTGTTCTGAAGAACGTTTGTCTATATGTCCTTTTTCATAAAGCTTCATGAAAATATCGTGTGTTACTTCTGCATGGTTGTTCGTTCCTGTAGAAGTGTACAGATCCCAACTAATTGCTAATTTTTGCCAGTTGTCTAGAAATTCTTTGTGATACCTATCGACTATTTCATCTGGTGTTGTTCCTTCAGAGTCAGCCCTTACAGTTATTGGAGTTCCATGAACATCGGATCCGCTGACCATCAAGACATCGCAACCTGCGAGTCTCTGAAAACGTGCAAATACATCCGCTGGCAAATAAGCCCCTGCCAAATGTCCTAGGTGGCGGGAACCGGATGCATATGGCCATGCGACCGCGACCAGAACTGGTGCACTTTCATCGTTGTTATTCATTAATGCGAGGCTATCTCAATCTGTGTTAGAGGCCGTGACTAATCCAAATCTGTATAAAGTCCGTATGCTTTGCCTCGCGAGATTCCTAAATCTCTCGAAACTTGATTTGATGCATCCCGCGCTGACAAACCAGAGTCTTTGGCTTTGCGGAGAGCTTTAATGATCTGTTCATCAGAGACAGATGCTTTATGGGAGGAGCCTTCAATGACAAGAACTATCTCTCCCTTCGGGGAAGACGTGTAGTGTTCTGTTGCCAACTTTAAAGAACCTCTCCAAAGTTCTTCATGGATCTTTGTCAGTTCCCGAGCAACTACAATTTCTCGTTCCTCTTCAAAAGATTGACATAAGTCAACAAGAGTTTCCGGCAAACGTTTTGCGGATTCAAATATAATGATGGTTCTTTCTTCTGACGCTAAACGTTTAAGTATCTCTTGTCTTTCTTTTCCTTTTCTAGGAAGGAACCCTTCCATAACCCATCGTTTCATTGGCAATCCGCTTGCGACTAAAGCTGCCAAAGGAGCTGAGGCTCCTGGAATCACTGAAAGATTCAAATCTTGATCTACTACTTCTCTTATGAGTTGCTCGCCCGGATCTGAGATGCCGGGAGTTCCTGCATCAGTGACCAAGGCTACTTTGTGACCCTCTTTTATTTGAGACACGATTTTGCTTTTCTTCTTGAATTCAGTGTGTGCATCAAATCTGATCAGTTTCTTTTTTTGTATGCCAAGCAGTTGTAAAAGTTGGCCTGTTCTTCTTGTGTCTTCACAGGCGATGAGATCTGCAGTTTCGAGAGTTTCTATAGCGCGCTTTGATACGTCCGAAAGATTACCTATGGGAGTGGACACGATGAACAGAGCTCCCTCTGCAACTTCAGACATTGAATCTAAATTCCATTACGTCTCCATCCTCAGGCTTGTACTCTTTACCTTCGCTTCTCACAAGACCTGATTCTCGAGCCTTTAACCAGGAACCCTGTTCGAGTAGTGATTGCCATCCGATTGTTTCTGCTCTAATAAAACCTTTTTGAAAATCGGTATGAATTCGACCCGCGCATTCAGGGGCACTCGAACCCTCCCTAAAAGTCCATGCTCTACTTTCTTTTTCGCCAGTAGTAAAAAATGTCCTCAAACCCAGAAGGTGATATGCGGAACGAACGAACTTGGTTAAAGCACCTTCTCCCAATCCAAGAGCTTCTAACATTTCAGACTGTTCTTCAGGTTGCAACAGAGCAGCTTCTGATTCGAGTTGCACACACATGCCTATTACTTCTTGTTCAGGCAACTCTTCTTTGACTGGCTCTAGGTGATGATTAGCGTTTTCCATTTGTTCTTCTCCCATGTTCACGACTGCTAGAACTGGCTTATCTGTCAAAAGGAAGAACTCTGCTAAAACTTCTCTTTCTTCATTTGTTAGATCACTCTTGTAAATTGGAACTCCTTGGTCGAGTTGTTTGATGGCATGCTTCGATACTTCGAGAATCTGATTTGCCGATTTATCTGCTTTTGCCGCCTTTTCGATTTTCACGAGCTGTTTTTGGATGGTTTCTAAGTCTGCTAGAGCTAGCTCTATTTCGACTACCTTTAGATGTTCAACTGGATCTACGGGTCCGGGAACGTCAGGGTCTGGAAATGCTCTAAGAACAAAGACGATTGCATCAACTTCACGTATGCCAGCTAAAAAACGATTACCTAGACCCTCTCCTTTTGCTGCGCCTTCAACTAGCCCTCCAATATCAGTGAACTGGATAGTTGTCGGTACAATTTTTTTGGAATCGCTCATGTCTCCTAAAAGAAAAAGTCTTTTATCGGGAACATTTGCTACTCCTATATTTGGATCAGTGGTAGCGAATGCGTAAGGCGCTGCAAGAGCGCCACCACCTGCTAAAGCGTTATAAAGTGAAGATTTTCCTGCGTTAGGCAAACCAACAAATCCAAATCTTTCCATCTGAAAACCTTTAATAAAATACAAATTCAAATAATTAGACTACGGCAAGGATAAGGTCTCTGCTTCCTAATAAGGTAGTCTGCCGTTATGTCGAAACGTACAAGTAAAAAGAAAACAAATGCAAGAAGGAAGAAGGCCAACCATGGTCGTAAACCGAATATGGGTAGAAATAGCTAATAAAAGATCATCAATGGATGATTTGTTCTCTTATGAGTAATTTCCGCTTATTCATCATGCCTATTTTGGCAGTAGCCCTTGCCATAGCAACTGGCGCAATAATTATTGCCCTTTCTGGCTCTTCTCCTGTGGATGCATATAAAGCTTTGATTGACGGATCATTAAGTGATTCAAGAAGCATTGGGAGAACCTTGGAAAAAGCAACTCCGCTGGTAATGGGTGGACTAGCTGTAGCTTTCGCTTTCAAAGCTGGACTCTTCAATATCGGTGGTCAGGGTCAGCTAGTTTTTGGAGCTCTTATAGCTGGTGCAGTGGGATATGGCATTACCGGTCTTCCATGGATAATCCACACTCCACTAGCCCTTTTAGCAGGTGCACTTGCTGGTGCTATTTGGGGAGCTATCCCAGGAATTCTTAAATCCACCAGAGGAGCACATGAAGTAATCACAACTATCATGTTGAATTTTGTTGCATTAAATATGACCGATTGGCTTGCATCAAAAGTCTGGAGAGAAGAAGGCGTAATAGTAAGAACCCCTCACATTGAAGAAAGTGCTGAAATACCTAGATGGGGCGAAATACCTACTGGCTTTTTACTGGCAGTAGTTATTGCTTTTGTCTGCTGGTATTTATTGCGCAGTACAACTTTTGGATTCGAAATAAAGTCAGTAGGCCTGAATCCGAATGCTGCTCGTTATGCAGGAATCTCCGTAAAGAAAATAGTCATAATGACTATGGCAATCAGTGGTCTTTTAGCAGCTCTCGGAGGGGCCATTGAAACCCAAGGAGTGGTCGGAAGGTACGAGCCAGGGTTTAACGCCGGCTTAGGATTTGAAGGAATTACGATAGCGCTCCTGGCTCGAACTCATCCGCTAGCGGTTATACCAGCAGCAATACTTATCGGAGCGATGGAAGCTGGAGGCTCCATGATGCAATTCAAAGCTGATGTGTCGCCCGAAATTACCGATATTATTCAGGCTCTAATTTTGATTTTTGTTGCTACACCAATAATTGTCAGATGGTTCCTATCACAAAAGGAAGCTAATGAGCTTTCCGTTTCCACCACTTGGGGTTCATCATGAGTGTGAAAGAGTCGAAAAGCATCCAACAGGTGTTGTTCAGTAAGCGTTGGTGGATTTTAACTGCTCTAATTCTTGTGATTTTTACTTTATGGACTGCAGAATTTCAGGAAGCTAACACAACTGCTGTCTTAGCAGGCACTCTTCGACACTCAACTCCATTGGTGTTAGGTGCCATGTGTGGCCTGTTATGCGAACGATCTGGCGTCATAAACATCGGCATTGAAGGACAAATGCTTATGTCAGCTTGGGGCGGATTTATGGTCGCTTCAACATCTGGCAGTCTTTTACTTGGGCTTTTCGCTGGGATAGCGATTGGAATGATGATGGGGGGCGTATTAGCAGGAATATCGGTGGGGTTACGTGGAGACCAAATAATCGCGGGAACAGTTATAAATATTGCAGCTATTGGAATTACCAGTTTTTTCTTTTCTTTGGGCAGAACACTCCCCTCAGGTAAAACGCAAGTTATCAAACTTGGACCTCTAGCAGACATACCAGTCGCAGGTAGAGTCCTTTTTTCTAATAAACCAATTACTTTTTTGACTCTTTTACTGATCCCTACTGTTTGGTTTCTTTTGTTCCGAACTAAATGGGGCCTTCGGACCAGAGCGGTGGGTGAACATCCGAGTGCGGCTGAAACAGTTGGTGTCTCTGTAATTGGCATGCGGTATCTAAACGTCATAATGGGAGGTGGCATTGCCGGTTTGGCCGGAGCTTATTTGAGTCTCGAAGCAGTAGGTTCCTTTGAACGCGGAATGACAAATGGAAAAGGTTTTGTGGCTTTAGCTGTAATGATTTTCGGCAGGTGGAATCCAGTGGGAGCTTGGGGGGCTGCCCTTCTGTTCGGTTATGCAAGTGCAGTGCAAACTCAATTCCAATTTAGAGATTGGCTAACAGATGATCCGCAATTTATTGGAATAATTCCTTTTGTAGTAACTATTGTCGTGCTTGCTGGATTCGTAGGAAGAGCCCGACCGCCTGCTTCCATCGGTCAGCCTTATTCGAGGGAGTAAGTCTTTATGTCATCTAATACTCTCGCCCTTGAAGCAACAAGCATTTCAAAAACCTTTGGGAATGTAAAAGCTAATGATCAAATAAATCTTGAGATAAAAAAAGGGAGGATTCACGCGCTCTTAGGTGAAAATGGTGCCGGCAAGAGCACTTTGGTAAACATTCTTTTTGGTCTTTACAAGGCTGATTCAGGAACGGTCAAAGTAAATGGTGAAGTTGTAGATCTTGGACGTCCAAAAGATGCGATTGATCAAGGGATCGGAATGGTGCACCAGCACTTCCAACTTGTGCCTGTACTAACGGTCGCAGAAAATATTGTCCTAGGCAAAGAGCCCGCGAATAGGGCAAATGTTATTGACATAGAAGAAGCAAAGAAAAAAGTAAAAGAGTTAGCTGAAAACTACCAACTTGACGTTGATACTGAAGCCACGGTGGAAGATCTTCCTGTAGGCACGCAACAGCGAGTTGAAATTCTTCGCTCCCTTTACAGAAAAGCCGACATTTTGATTTTAGATGAACCAACCGCAGTTTTAACTCCCCAAGAAACCGACCATCTTTTACAGGTTCTCAAAAACCTTGCATCTCAGGGTGTTGCAATTATTTTCATCACCCACAAATTAAGGGAAGTGCTGGAGGTGGCTGATGAAGTTACCGTGATGCGCAACGGTCAAGTAGTTGGTTCCACCACTCCTAGTGAAACGGATGAATCAGGTCTCGCTGAAATGATGGTTGGACGTAGCGTGGTTCTCCGCGTTGCAAAAGAGGAATCGTCACCCGGCGAAACAATACTCAAGGTAAATAATCTTTGCGTTCATGATGACAGAGACCTTTTAGCTGTGAATGACCTTTCGCTGGAAGTAAAATCTGGTGAAATTTTAGGAATTGCCGGTGTCGAAGGAAATGGGCAAAGGGAACTAGTTGAGACAATTACAGGACTAAGAAATGCCAAGACAGGAGAAATCCTTATATCAGATACTTCAATAATTGAATTTTCACCTCGACAAATAAGTGAATTAGGGGTCGCTCACATACCAGAAGACCGCGAAAAGCATGGACTGATCGGCGCACATTCAGTGGCAGATAATCTGATCCTTAACAGGTATTACAAGACTCCTTTCTCTAATAAGGGCATTCGTCAGCAAAAAGCAATCGCCAATTATGCAACAGAAATGGTTGAAAAATTCGATATAAGAACTCCTGATATAGACACCCCTTCAAGTTCATTGTCAGGGGGAAACAAACAAAAAGCGATCGCTGCTAGGGAGTTCTCACACGATGCGAAACTTTTAGTTGCATCACAGCCCACGCGTGGCATAGATGTGGGAAGCATAGAGTTCGTGCATCAGCAGTTAATCCAACAAAGAGATCAAGGACTTGCGGTTCTTCTGGTTTCTGCTGAATTAGATGAAATTCTTAGCCTTTCAGATCGCATAGCAGTTATATACAGGGGTCGACTGATTGTTACTGAAAATTCTGCTGAACTAGACAGGAATCGAATCGGCAGAATAATGACAACTGGTTCAGATTCAACTTGAAAATATGACTCTGAGTATCGATCTGCAAGGAAATGTCGCTTTGGTGACCGGTGCAAATAGCCCGATAGGTTTGGCTATTGCCTCCAAACTAGAAGAAGCAGGAGCTCAAGTGGTTCTAGCCACACATAACAATACTGATAACCTTGAATCGTTTTATGGCTCTATTCCAGAAAAGGTCCTGTCAGCTGATCTTAGGAGTCCTGAAAGCATTGAAAATCTTATTTCTGAAACTTTAGCCATCACTAACCAGCTGGATTTAATTGTCAATAATGCCGCTCTTCAGAATGTCGTGAATCTTTTCGAAATCGACTCCCAAGAATGGGATGCTGTCTTGGAAACCAATCTTAGGAGCATCCACCTAATCATGAAAGAGGCAAGACAGGCCTTGAGTGAAAGTCGTAACCCTTCGATAGTTAACATTGCTTCGATTGAAGCTCACCAACCTGCTAAGGGTCACTCTCATTATTCAGCTAGTAAAGCCGCCTTATTGATGTTGACTAAATCCGCTGCGTTAGAGTATTCAAATTTTGGCATTAGGGTAAATTCTGTTTCTCCTGGTTTGATCGATGACGGGCATTTAAAAGATCGTTGGCCAGAAGGAGTTGACAGATGGTTAAGGTCTGCGCCCCTCGAAAAGATGGGCGATCCAAATGATGTTGCTAATGCTGTGGTCTTTCTAGCTTCTCCTATGGCAAGCTGGATTACGGGAGCAGATTTAATTGTTGACGGTGGTATATCAGTAAATTCAACTTGGTGAATCAGTTAGCAATTCGTCTCTGGTTAACTCGTGAATTCTTTTGTGCGCATCTGGCCAGTTGGTAACCAGCTCTTGCCTGTCGCCTAAATGAAAATTGTCCTGAGAATAAGGTGGGGACATGGTAGTCCCTAACAACGTCCAGTTGCCCGTCGTTGAGGAACCCTGCCATACTCCTGATCCAACGATTACCTGTGGTCGCTCACCTGCTTCTAAATCCGAACCCAGAATCGGCTCATCTATACTTCCATCCGGATTCAGTAAGAGCATTCGCGCTGGATCACCTGCGTAGTAATGATAAACCTCGTCAGATTCAAGTTTATGCATAGCTGAAAAATCATTCTCGCTAAGTAAATAGTAGATCGCTGTGGAGCTACTATCTTTAAGTGTTTGAGTCCACATGCCTCCTTCATGAGGCAGCGGTTCAAGTCCAAGCAGTTGAGAGATTTCTTCGGGAGTCTTGTCGTTAATTGACATTTCAACCATCTGCCAATCTAAAAGCTCTTTCCTTTACCTCTCTCAGAGCTCTTTCTTCATCGATGGTAAGCAATTCTCCATCGGACAGAACTTTTGATCCGGCTATCCAAACATCTGTCACCCTCCTATTAGACCCAGACCAAACAAGATGAGCCAAGGTTTCATTTAGATCCGTAGAAGGAACAAAACTGCTGTGGTTGGTTTCAATTCTTATCATGTCTGCGGCCCAGCCGACTTCGAGACTACCCACTCCATCTAAACCGACTGCCTGTGCCGATTTTAGAGTTGCCATACCCAAAGCATCAAAAGGGTTAATCAAAGTGGCGTCTAAACTATTCACTCTTGCAAGGAGTGCTGCAACTTTAACTTCTTCCCATAGATCAAGAGTGTCGTTTGAAGCCGGCCCGTCTGTTCCGAGACCTACAGTTAGCCCTTTTTTAAGCATCTTCTCTATGGGTGCGATTCCAGATCCAAGTTTCATATTGCTGACTGGACAATGGGCTATTGCTACATTTGAATCAGCTAAAAGTGAAATATCATTATCACTTACCCAAACACAATGA
>DBFL01000059.1:461-4947 GCA_002294285.1 Candidatus Neomicrothrix sp. UBA881 | reverse complement strand
TTATCAGCGAGTCAATGAACTTCGCTGATTTCGCTATCACTGATCAGGGTGTACCTGCGAAGCTTGTAACAGCTTTGGCTGCTGCTTGTCCTTCGCCTTTGGTGTTCCAGACTGACTGGTTCCCTGAAGCAGAGCACGGTGCCCTGTATGAGATGATCGGCGCTGGTTACACAATCGACGCTGACAACATGATTGTGACAGGTCCTGGTCAACTAGGCGGAGCGCCTTTGGGAATCGATATTGAGGTTCGCACCGGTGGTCCAGCTATTGGTTGGTCTCCTGTTGCTTCCTACATGTACACAGATGATTCGATCCATATCGGATACGCGAACACAGAAGCGCAAGCTCAGTTGGCAGACACGCCTCTGATTTCTGTGATGGCTCCGCTTGAGAAGAATCCTCAGATGATCATGTGGGATCCAAACACCTATCCAGATGTTGAAAGCATCGCGGATCTTGGTGAACAGGGAATCACAATCAACGTATTCGCTGGTGGTGTGTTCATCGAGGTATGGATAGCTGAAGGAGTTGTATCAGCCGATCAGGTTGATCCTTCATACGATGGTGGACCAGCTATGTTCATCGCAGCTGATGGTGCTATCGCCCAGCAGGGATTCGCTTCCTCTGAGCCTCACCAGTACTTGAACGACTTCGCCGATTGGGGCAAGGAAGTCAAGTACGAGCTGCTTCATGACACCGGTTTCGAGGTTTACTCGCAGACTCTAGGTGTTCGACCAGATGACATGGAAAGCATGCGACCATGTCTCGAATTGCTGATCCCAGTTGTTCAGCAGTCAGTTATCAACTTCTCTGCTAACCCTGCAAGGGCTATCGCAATAATCGTTGATGCTGTTGAGACATTTGGTTCCTTCTGGACTTACTCAGTGCCACAGGGTGAATACGCTGTTGCGACAATGAGTGAAATGGGTCTTCATGGAAATGGACCTGACTCAACCGTTGGAAACATGGAGGAATCCAGAATCCAAGGCGTGTTGGACAAGATGACTGCCGCAGGTATGGAAGTTACCACTACCAACGCAAGCGACTTGTTCACGAACGAGTTCATTGACATGAGCATCGGTTTCGCTGAATAATTTCAGAGAACAAAATAAAAACTGTTTACCGGCCGGACCTGAAAAGGTCCGGCCGGTTTCATTTTGTTGTATATTCAAATTGGAAAAATCTAAGGAAAGATAATGACTTCACCTTCTGTAGAGCTAAATAACGTCTCTCTTATATTTGGCGACGGTGATCCGCGTAAAGAAAACGTCACAGCCGTGGATAATACAAGTCTTGAAATACCTGCCGGACAATTCGTTGCAATAGTAGGACCCAGCGGTTGTGGAAAAACAACAATCCTCAACATGCTTGCAGGTTTAATAAAGCCAACTTTGGGATCAGTAAAACGTCACGGCGTAGAAGTTGATGGCCCCAGCAGGGATATAGGCTACATGCTTGCTCGTTCTGCTTTGAGCCCCTGGAGAACAGCTAAACAAAATGTTGAACTCGGCTTGGAGATTCGAGGCATGTCTAAACAGGAAAGATCCGAAAAATCTCTCGAGCTTCTATCTCAACTTCGACTTGAAGGTTTCGCAGATTCCTACCCTTCTATGCTTTCTCAAGGTATGCAACAACGAGTAGCTATAGCCCGAACCTTAGCTATAGACCCCGATCTCTGGCTTCTTGATGAACCATTCGGTGCACTCGATGCCCAGACACGACTAACCGTGCAATCAGAGTTCATTTCTCTTTGGGAGTCCAATCCTGGCAAAACAGTAATTTTCGTTACTCACGACCTAGAAGAAGCTGTTCTTTTAGCTGACCGTGTGATCGTGATGACTGCCAGACCAGGAAAAATTAAATCAGACACAATAGTCCCAATCCCTAGACCACGAATCGTAGACGAATTGAAGTTTGATCCGGTGTTCACTGAGACTGAACACAAAATTTGGAAGGAGTTGCGTGATGAGCTCGTCTGAACTTAATGAATTGTCTAAAAAGTCAAAAACAGACTCACAAGAACTATGGCGATGGCGAATGCGACAACTAGACATTCCTACTCAGCTTCTACGACTAACAGTTCTAGTAGCGGGATTTTTAATTTGGCAATATGAGTTAATTTTTAAAGGAGTGCCAATAACCATTTTCGGATTTGAACCGCTTCCAAAAATTAATCCAATTTTTTACGCAGTACCCACTGATATTTGGGGATATTTAGCTGACTACTACCATGACTTGCTCTTCTGGAAAGATCTGTGGGTCACTCTCCAAGAAGCTATATGGGGTTTCGTGATTGGTGGATCAACAGGATTCATAACGGGAATATTGCTTGGGTATTTTTTAAGACTCCAAAAAGTATTTGGGCCATTTCTTGTCTTCGCTAATGCTGTGCCAAAAATTGCTTTCGCTCCAATTTTGATTCTCTGGTATGGAGTTGACATGGGTTCAAAAATCGCATTAGCGGTGATTATAGTTTTTTTCATTGTTCAAATGCCTACTACTGCCGCTGTCGGTCTTGTTGATCCAGATCTAAACACACTTGCTACAACTATGGGAGCGACCAAATCACAACTGTTTAAAAAAGTAGTTGTTCCTGGAATAATGCCGGCCGTTTTCGGTGCTCTTAGACTTGCCGCAATTTACGCGATGCTTTCTGTTGTCTTCGGTGAGTTCATAGCTTCAAAACGCGGACTTGGGCAGAAACTGCTAGTGAGTACGAATCAGTTTAATATGGCATCTGCTTTTGCTTTAATGTTAGTTTTGGCAGTTGTCGCACTTGGTTTAAACGGCATAATTGGTCTTACTGAAAGACGAGTATTGAAATGGCAGACAACCCGTAGGGGTGGACAAGTAGTTTCCCTTTAATTTTTTATAAAAAATTAAAAGCCGTTGCCGTATAGCTCATGTTCTATCGATCTGAGTTCTGAAAATTTAGAGCGTAATTCTTCTCTTCGTGATCGGTCGACAGCCAAATTTACCAGCTCATATGGGTCTTCTTGAAGGTCGTACATCTCATGGTCATGTTCTTCGAATTCTGCATCACGTCCAAATAACATTTCAGGCTCACCTGATTGGTTTCCATGTGTATCAAAACCGCCACCTATCCCGTAATAACGACAGTACTTGAATCTTCCATCAAAAATTCCTGAACTGGCGTAACGGCATTGCTCAACGCCTGGATACCAGGGCCATTCCTGATTGAAAAGAACATAATCGCGTATCTTTGCCTCAGGATCTTCAAAAACTGGTGAAAGTGATTCACCTATGTAAGTGGGGTGGTCATCTGCGTTAATTCCTGCAAATTCGAGAATCGTTCTGGCCAGATCAACATGTGAAGTTAAAGAGTCAGTCTTTGAACCTGGCTGAACTATGTCTGGTGCCGAAATGTATAAAGGTATTCTCATAGTCTCTTGATAGTTCCATGGCCCCTTAGAACGGAGAGTATGTGATCCGCACTGATCTCCATGGTCAGAGGTGAAAACAACAATGGTATTTTCCCAGCCTTCAATGTCATCTAAAGCTGACAAGACATGTCCGACACATTGATCGTTCAATTCGTGCAATTTTGCATAGTAGTCAAGCGCTCTAAGCCAGATGTCAGGGTCATCTATTTTCATCTCACCTGGTATTGATCGTCTAATTAATACGTCCATCCATCTTCGATGAACATCCGGTTTTGTAAACAGGTCATCATCAAAATTTGGAGGTAGCTCCGAAAATATTCTTTCAACTTCGTAGGGGAAACCAGGAAGGTTATTTTCTCGCCCCCAGTCTCGTTGTGAAAGTCTTTCTACAGCCTTTTTATAATATTCCGGATCCCTTTCCCAGTACCATGGCTGATCTATTGGGAACCACATAATGTCATGTGGGTTAACGAGACCGACGCTCAAAAACCATGGAGCATCATCATTACCATGCTCTCTTATCCAATCGGCGGCGTCTCTAGCTATCGGCTCATCGTATTCAGTTCCACTTCCAGCCAATCCCCAAAATGACATGTCGTTACCTTCCCAGTCGCTGAAACCATAAGCTTCCATATCAGGAGTCGGTGTTGCTTCCAAATGCCATTTGCCTTTATACGCCGTGTAGTAACCATTTTCTCTCAGGATTTTTCCTAAAGTTGCAGCGTCTTTTGAAAGTTGGGTATTAGTCGGAGCACTTGAGTTTTCAGTGACCCCGTGGCTGGCCATGTACTCTCCGGTAAAAAGAGTCGCTCTCGAAGGTGAACAAGGAGAAGAATGCGTGTAATGGCTAGTGAACTCGATCCCATTGTCGATGATTCTTTGGCGTGCAGGAAGCTGGAAATCTGTCGGCAACCAATCTCTTTGTCTTTCTTGGTCAGAAACTATTAGTAGTATGTTTGGTTCATTCATTTTTTGAACATAGCATTTCGTTCAAGGAAAAAGTTAACTCAATGACTTTTTATATGAAATAAAACAAAGAGCAGAGAAAATGAAAATTGTCCCTACAAATAGTCTTGTTGGTG
>DBFL01000059.1:0-155 GCA_002294285.1 Candidatus Neomicrothrix sp. UBA881 | reverse complement strand
AGTCTTGTTGGTGCTTTCGTGGAAGATATTGATCTTTCTTGTCCAGTTAGTAGCGATGAAACTGGTGAGTTGCTCTCAGCGTGGCATAAACACGGAGTCTTATTCTTTAAAAACCAGAACCTCGATGATGAACAACAAATAGCCGCTGCATCAAT
>DBFL01000032.1 GCA_002294285.1 Candidatus Neomicrothrix sp. UBA881 | reverse complement strand
GTCGTTCACAGGCTCAAATTGTTAGATCTGTTAGAAACAAATCAAGTCGACACGGCCCTAACACCTCGTACAGCAACCGCTAACAGCGTCTTGCGATTCGTGAGAGGAGATGTCGGTAGTGTCACAGCTGTGGAGACTTTCTTACACGGAGATGTCGAAGTGCTCGAGTTTGCTGTATCTGAGGAAAGTCCATGTGTTGGGCGGACGATAGAAGAAATGGAAATAACAAAAGATGCCCTTATAGGGGCAATTGTTCGTGACGGAAAAGCACAAATTGCTCGTGGGCATAGTACCTTCAGATCTAAAGATCACGTGATTGCTATATCTAAACCAGAATCAGTCGACAAATTGACATCTCTCTTCGTGTGATTTCCTCTCAATCGCTTATCCGCACAGGTTCCAGAAGTTTCAACTCTGTAAAATCCTCTGTTCTAATTGCGTTATACAGTGGAGCGCTACTTGGCATATCGGCAGTTGGTTTTTTGTCGATTATCTCCGGCTTAGTCGATCTCAGCGACTCAGGAGAAGACACAGCTAGTTTCCTTATTTACGGAACAGCTCTTACCATTACTTGCGCATATTTGTTTCGTTACATTTCTAATAAGAAATTGAACCGGCCAGAAACTTTCTTAGCAATCACATCAGGTTTCGTGTGCTCCATTTTGTTTTCAGCGTTTCTGTATTTATTTCTTTCGGAAGAAAACAGTTTTGCCAATGCAGTATTCGAATCCGTTTCTGCGTTCACGACAACCGCATTGACAACTCTTAATCTAGAAACTTCAGGAAACGGTCTGATTTTTTTTCGAACTGTCTCACAACTTCTGGGTGCTTTAACTGCAGTTTTGTTTGCTGTAATGGTTGTACCTATTTCTGATAACAAAACCGGATCGACAAAGTCCAGGAGGCTTGAAACTCAAGACGCTTTTACTGACAGGAAAACGGCAATAAAGAACATCACTGGAATATATCTAGTGTCAATAGTTCTACTAAGTCTCATGTTGCTTTTAACAGAACTAGATTTTTTTACTTCGTTAATTCTTTCAATCAGCGCGATCACATCAGGGGGTTTTTCAACTAATACTGAACACTTCGAAAGTTTGTCAGTCCAGTTACTTCTTAGTGTGGGAATGATCATCTCCGGAATGAGTGTCGTTGTCATTTGGAAATTGACAACTGGAAAAATCAAGTCTGTATTTCGCTCAACTGAACTCCACATTTATTTATCAATAGTAATAGTTGCTTCATTTTTACTATTTGCATGGACTGATGAAGGTGGAACACCGTCGTTAAGTAAATCTATTTTCCTAGCTCTAGCATCTATTACTACGACTGGATTTCATATTTCACCATTCAGCAATTGGCCGGTAGCTGCAGCTTTCCTTCTTTTGTTGTTAGCAACTGTCGGAGGGATGTCATTTTCTTCTACGGGCGGCTTTCATATATATAGACTACGAATACTTGCCGCTGTTTCTTTCCGGGAGCTCATTCGACAGATACACCCGCGCGCGGTTGTAAAAATCAAAATAGGAGAAGAAAACATAAAAGAAGAGCGAATTAGAGAAGTAGTAGTATTCCAATTCCTCTTTACATCAATAATTTTCCTAACCGCAATAGCGTTAACGGTTTCCGGCATGAGCATCTATGAAAGTCTCTCTTCTTCAATAAGCGTCATAACGACTACAGGACCAATAAGAAATACAGACGGAGTGATACTTGAGATTTCTTCATTTTCTTCGCTCGAAAAGGTGGCATTACTTCCAGCGATGATATCGGGGAGACTTTATTTGCTGCCGGTTGTGATAAGCGTAGGTTATTTGTTTTCAGAGTCAAAAAATATTCTTAGACCGAAGAAACGATTATTCCATCTACTTAGAAATAAAAACGATGACAAAAAATAATCAAAAATTCAAAAACACAACACTACACATGACAGGTATTGCTTTGATTTTCGTCTCCGCAGGAATAGCGGTAAGCACACTGGTTTCTCTTTTCGACGAACGCGTTGATTTCATTTCTCTTCTACTAGCGACGATCATCGTAGGTCTTCTCGGTTTACTGCTTTTCACTTCAACGAAATTAGGAGAAACGGATCAAGCGACAATTTTCACCGCAGTTGGAACTACTTGGATTTTAGTTTCACTTTTGGGGACACTTCCGTATTTATTCGCAGGAACTTTCAGCAGGACCGGGATCGGAATTCCAGAAGTATTTGTCGATTCACTTTTTGAATCAGTTTCCGGTTTTACAGCAAGCGGGTCAACTGTCTTTGGTCTGCACAATCCGATCGAAATGCAAAGCGCAGGCATGCTTTTATATCGACAATTAACACAGTGGATGGGTGGAATGGGAATTGTCGTGCTCGTGGTTTCTGTTTTACCATCGCTTGGCGCAAATGGATTAGGCCTCATTGATGCTGAAGCACCCGGCGCAGGTGTAGAGCGACTGGCTCCAAGAGTAGTCGAGACTGCAAAAAAGTTCTGGTACATATATGTCTCACTTACCATCCTTCTTTCTCTAGCATTTTTCACTTTCGGAATGGGTGCCTTCGATGCAATTTCACATGCTCTTACTACCGCCTCGACAGGAGGCTTTTCTACAAAAGACGCCTCTATCGGACATTGGAATAGTGGAGCAATCGAGTTAGTCGTTATGATCGGATTTCTAATTTCAGCGAGTAACTACACTCTCCACGCGCGTTCAATGGAAAAGAAAAGATTTGAGTATGCTTCTGATCCTGAGTTCAAGTCATTTATCGGATTGACCGCTGTAGGTATTCTTTGTGTAACCCTTCTACTAACTGAAGATGGTTTTTCATTTGGGAGTGCAATACGAAACGCTTCTTTTAATGTTGTGACTTTAGCGACAAGCGGTGGTTATGGAAATGCTCTTGGAACGGGAGAAGCAGGGGATTTCGCTGCTTGGTCGGGATCAGCTCAACTATGCCTACTTTTCTTCATCATTTTTGGTGGCTGCACAGGGTCTACTTCTGGTGGAGTTAAAATCATGCGTTTACGTATCGGATTTGCTCACGCATATCGGATATTGCGATCTATAAGAAGACCGCGTGCACTTATTCAAGCACGTATGGGAAATAGAACAATTCCTGATTCTTTAGTGGAACGCATTGCAGGATTTGTAGTTGTTTATGGAGTACTCGTGATAATTGGAACCTTAATACTTACTGTATTGGGAACAGACTTGTTGACTGCCTTCAGTGGTACGTTTAGCGCTTTAAGTAATATGGGGCCAGCTTTAGGAGAAGCAGGACCCACTTCATCATTTGTTGATGGATTTTCAGCACCTGGAAGGCTCCTGCTCCTATTTTTCATGCTCATAGGGAGATTAGAGATATTTCCTATGCTGTTGATGTTTGTAATACCATATAGGAGTTCTGTTCAAAATATAAGAAGAAAAAATCCATAACTATTATCTGTCAGGAAATAAATGGATTTGTGTTAAAGTTAATTACCCAGATCAACGACGCTCAGGGCATTTATAACTGTAAATAACGGACAAGCTATGAGTGTCGACAATCAAAAAATCTTCAAAGATGCCGATCTTCCTCGATCACAAGGCCTTTATGACTCAAGATTCGAACATGATTCATGCGGTGTCAACTTTGTATGCAACTTGCACGGGATAGCAAGTCATGAAGTAGTCGAAATGGGCATCGGAGCCTTGTGCACCCTACAGCACCGTGGAGCGATAGGTGCCGAGAAGAACACAGGAGACGGGGCTGGGATATTAATGCAGATTCCGGACAAGCTCTACAGAGAAGTTGTCGAATTCGAACTACCTAAAAAACAATTTTACGCAACTGGCATAGCATTTCTTTCTCATGACCAAAAAAGGTTTAAACAGGAAATGAATCGACTAGAGCAAATCGCAGAAGAAGAAGATCTAGAGATAATAGGGTGGAGAGATCTCCCCATAGATGCATCAGAGATAGGAACAGCTGCAAAAGAATCAATGCCTTTAATGAGGCAAGTTTTTATCCGACCTAAAGGCTCTGAAAATATCTCCGGTTTGGAACTTGATAGGAAAGTTTTTCCATTTCGAAAACGTGCAGAACGCGAGATCTTTGACGAAGATGAGAAACAATCGACGCTTTCAGGAATGGGTT
>DBFL01000034.1:13624-23939 GCA_002294285.1 Candidatus Neomicrothrix sp. UBA881 | reverse complement strand
AGAAGAAACACAAAAGTAACGAAAACTACAATCTTGACTACTATCCCTAATCTCGTTGCAAATGCTGTAAATAATTTTCATAATCGTGAAGCTGTCGTGGATGAGGATCTGCGATGGACATTCGAAGAATACGCTGACCAAATAAATGGAGCTACTAAGGCCTTCATAAGCAAAGGAATCCAACCAGGAGACCGGATAGCTGTCTGGGCTCCAAATACAGCTCGATGGCCAGTGGCCGCACTTGGAGCACACTGCGCGGGCGCTGTCCTAGTTCCCATAAATACAAGGTTCAAAGGTGAAGAAGCAGGTTATATCCTGAGCCGCACATCAGCTAAAATTCTCTTTACCGTCACCGACTTTCTAGACACTAACTATGTGGACTTGCTAGGAGATTCGATTAATCAACTAGACCTAGAAGAAATCGTTGTCCTGAAAGGCTCCACACCTAGCAACTGTACAAATTGGGAAGATTTCATTAATTCAGGAGTCTCAATAAGTGAACTTGAAAGAGACGCTAGAAGTAAACAAGTTGCTGACAATGACCTTTGCCACATTCTCTTCACCTCAGGCACGACCGGAAAACCTAAAGGAGCAATGCTTGAACATGCTGCTGTATGTCGCTCTTACCAAACATGGTGTGACGTCATTGGCCTGACTGCAACCGACCGCTACTTGGTAATCAACCCTTTTTTCCATACTTTCGGACTTAATGCAGGAATTTTGGCTTGTCTTATGACAGGGGCCACTCTGATACCCCATCCCGTTTTTGACGTGCCTTCAGTAATGAAACGCATTCCTGAAGAAAAAATATCAATGTTGCCTGGAGCTCCAACCATCTATCAAACAATTCTCAATCACCCTGATTTAGAAAATTTTGATATGTCTAGTCTCCGACTTGCTGTTACGGGTGCAGCAACTATCCCTGTTGACATGATCTACGACATGAGAGAAAAACTAAGTTTTGAAACGGTTGTAACCGGATATGGCCTAACTGAAGCTTCTGGAATAGCGACTATGTGCCGACATGATGATGATCCAGAAGTAATAGCCAAAACTTCTGGAAGAGCAATTGATGGAGTCGAAGTCATTGTGGTAGATGAAACAGGATCTGAAGTCCAATCAGGAGAACCAGGTGAAATAATTATCCGTGGTTACAACATAATGAGAGGATATTTGGACGATCCCGAACAAACAGCTGAGACAATCGATCAAGATGGATGGCTTCGTACAGGTGATATAGGTGTCATGGACGCAAATGGGTATCTGGATATCACAGATCGTAAAAAAGACATGATAATTACAGGTGGCTTCAATGTTTATCCTGCAGAGGTAGAAAATTCGCTAATGAGTCACCCCGAAATAGGGCAGGTAGCAATAGTTGGAGCCCCTGATGAACGAATGGGAGAAGTAGCAATTGCTTTCGTTGTGCCAGCTAAAAACTCAAATCCTGAATCAGAGGAAATTATCAGTTGGTCCAGAGAGCGAATTGCAAATTTCAAAGTACCCAGAAAAGTGATTTTTGTTGAATCTTTACCTACAAATGCAAGTGGAAAAGTGCTCAAATTTGAATTAAGGGAAAGGGTTAAAGACTCTAAACAAGTTGACTAGACATACCTACTCATCCACTATCCTTAATTTAGAGACTCTCTTAAAGAAAAACTATGACCGAAGAACTTCCGTATCCCGACGTTGGGAAAGCCAATTTTCCTAATCTTGAAGAAAAGATTTTGAAGAGATGGGAAAAAGATAAGACGTTTCAAGCTTCTGTTGATAGCAAACCTGAGAAATCAGAATTTGTATTCTACGATGGCCCACCTTTCGCTAACGGTCTTCCTCATCATGGACATCTGCTTACCGGCTATGTGAAAGACGTAGTACCTAGATACCAAACGATGAAGGGTAAAAAAGTCGAAAGACGGTTTGGTTGGGATTGTCATGGTCTGCCAGCAGAAATGGAAGTTGAAAAGGAACTAAAAGTTTCCGGGCGAAATGAAATCACCGAATACGGCATAGAAAAATTCAACGCCCGTTGCGAAGAATCGGTTCTTCGTTTTACAGAAGAGTGGGAAAAAACTGTGGTGCGACAAGCAAGGTGGGTCGATTTTGAAAATGATTACAAAACTATGGACCCTTCCTACATGGAATCAGTCATGTGGGCCTTCAAACAGTTATGGGAAAAAGACCTAATTTATGAAGCTTTCAGAGTAATGCCATATTCGTGGGGTGCCGAAACTCCACTTTCGAATTTTGAAATAAGACTCGACGACGCCACACGATCAAGACAAGACCCTGCTGTAACCGTGGCTTTCGATTTAGAATCAGATGAAAATAAATCTGACACAGTTCGTTTACTTGCTTGGACTACAACCCCTTGGACCTTGCCGTCCAATCTTGCCCTAGCAGTAGGGCCCGAAATTGAGTACTCAAAGCTAAAAGACTCAGATGGAACTATCTGGATTCTTGCCAGCAACGCTCTAAATCGTTATGAAGAACAGCTCTCAGGAACTGAAGAAATTGGAATCATTAAAGGTTCTGAACTGGTTGGTAAAAAATACAAACCACTATTCGATTTTTTCGAACATCGGACTGATGCATTTGCTGTTCTAGAAGCTGACTGGATAGACGATCAAGAAGGCACCGGAATAGTACACATGGCTCCTGGTTTTGGTGAAGATGATCAACTGGTGTGTGAATCAAACAATATCCCTATAGGCGATGCGGTTCCTGTAGATGATCAGGGTTGCTATACGAAAGAAGTAAAAGACTGGTTTGGAATGAACGTTTTTGACGCCAATTCTGAAATTATTTCTACCTTGAAAAACAATGGACAACTAATCAGACACGACAGCTATGAACACAATTATCCACATTGTTGGAGAACTGATACTCCAATAATTTATAAAGCAATTTCTTCTTGGTACGTAAAGGTAACTGACCTTACTGACCAACTCCTTGCTAATAATCAAGCAATCAATTGGATCCCAAGCCATGTACAAAATGGGAGATTCGGAATGTGGCTAGAAGGAGCACGCGACTGGTCAATCAGCAGAAACAGATTCTGGGGTTCTCCAATACCTGTGTGGAAGAGCGACAATCCGGACTACCCGAGAATCGATGTATACGGAAGCATCGACGAAATAGAAAACGATTTCGGAATTAGGCCTGAAAACCTTCACAGACCTTTTATTGACGAGCTCACAAGACCCAACCCTGATGACCCAACTGGAAAATCCACAATGCGTCGTGTCCCTGAAGTTTTAGATTGCTGGTTTGAATCAGGATCGATGCCTTTTGCCCAGGTTCATTACCCTTTTGAAAACAAGGAATGGTTTGACAATCATTTTCCAGCCGATTTCATTGTCGAATACATAAATCAAACCAGAGGCTGGTTCTACACTCTCCATGTTCTAGCTACAGCTCTATTTGACCGACCAGCTTTTCAGAATGTGATCTGCCATGGAATCCTTACAGCAGAAGATGGTGCAAAACTCTCAAAAAAGCTACGGAACTATACAGAGCCAAATGAAATTTTTGTCAATCAAGGGTCAGACGCTCTTCGCTGGTACTTAATGTCAGCAAATATTGTAAGAGGTGGAGACTCACGTATAAGTGACAACGGAATAGATGATGTAGTTCGTCATGTCCTGCTTCCGGTATGGAATGCTTATAGTTTTTTTACTCTGTATGCAAATGTTGATGGATATAAAGCAAAATTTCGAACAGAGTCTGAGCATCTATTGGACCGCTACCTGTTGGCAAAAACAAGACAACTCGTCGAATCTGTCGACGAAAAAATGGACTCATACGATCTTCCAGGATCAACTGAATCAATCCAAGGATTCATCGATGCATTAAACAATTGGTACATAAGACGCAGCAGGGACAGGTTTTGGGAAAAAAGCACAGAAGAAAACCTGAAACAAAAAGAAGACGCCTACGACACGCTTTATACGGTACTCAAAATTTTCTCTCAAGTTTCCGCCCCCTTTCTGCCAATGGTCATGGAGGAGATCCACACTGGATTAACTGGAGAACCTAGTGTCCATCTAACTGATTGGCCTGAACTTGAAAACCTTCCTGACGATGCTGCTCTAGTGGCGAACATGGACCGTATACGCGATGCAGCGTCTACTGCATTGCGTCTTAGGGAAGATGAGGGTATTCGTGTGCGCCTTCCTCTTTCATCGATGGTTATAGCTGGAGCCGAAAGCAACTCTCTAAATGACTTTCTCGAGCTCCTTAAAGATGAGGTGAACGTAAAAGAAATAGAGCTGACGGAACAGTTAGAGGATTACGCTACATATAGTTTGCAACCGAACGGATCTTTATTAGGACCTAGATTAGGCAAAGAAGTCCAATCCGTTTTCACAGCTGCAAAGAACGGTGATTGGGAACTCAACAAAGATGGAACCGCAACGGTTGCAGGTGTTTTGTTAAACGAAGAAGAGTTTGACCTAGGACTCCAACCACATGAAGGAATTATCGCTGCGACTCTAAACTCTGGAGATGCAGTCATTGTTCTGAATACAGAAATAACCGAGGATCTAGCTCAAGAGGGAATTGCAAGAGATTTGATCAGGCAAGTTCAACAAGCGCGAAGAGATGCAGGATTAGTCGTTACAGACCGCATACAAATTTGGCTTGAAGGAGGAGAGAAAGTTCTCAACGCTGTTAAAAGTTTTGAGGATTATGTCGCTAGTCAAATTTTGGCGACAGAAATTTTCTATGAACTCCCCGATGAATCTGAAAATACAAAAACGCAAATAGAAATTGAAAACGATCTTCTTACTTTTTCAATTCTTGTAGCTCGATAAGACTTCAAACTCTTTCAAAAAAATTTTCGTAATCTCTTGACAAACGTGTAATTACATGTGTGAAATATAAACCTTAGCGAAATCGCGGATCCCACCACTCATAATGAGCCACGGTTGGGCGAACGAAATCTCTAAGAGGGGAAACGGAAGGGATTTATTAATATGGCGCTCGCAGAGGACCGCCTAGATCTAGAGGAAACAGAACAAGCGCAAGAACCAGAATTTGGTTCTGCCATGAAAGTCAAAAAAAGAAACGGCGACTTCGAGCCGGTAGATGTAAACAAAATTGTTCGCGCAGTGGAAAGGTGCAGTGTTGGGTTAAACGGAGTTGACCCCATGCGAGTAGCAACACGGACTATCTCTGGTTTGAGAGATGGTGCTACTACTGAAGAGCTCGATGAGCTCTCAATTAGAACTGCTGCGGGTTTTATTATTGAGGAACCCAACTATTCACGTTTAGCTGGAAGGCTCCTTTCAACCGTTATTGACAAAGAAGTAAGAAATCAATCAATCCACTCTTTTTCGCAATCCATAAATACTGGCTTCGAATTAGGTTTGATCCACGAGTCTGTAGCTGAATTTGTTTCTACTAATTCTCGTAAATTTGATGACACTATTGAGCATGACCGTGACCATTTATTTGAGTTCTTCGGCCTAAGGACTGTCTATGATCGTTATCTTCTAAGACATCCTGACAATCGTTTCGTAATAGAGACACCGCAATATTTCTTTCTTCGTGTTGCCTGTGGCTTATCAAATACCCCAGAAGAGGCAATACGTTTTTACAAACTAATTTCTTCACTTGAATATCTTCCATCTAGTCCAACTCTCTTCAACTCCGGTACAACACACCCTCAAATGTCGAGTTGCTACCTTCTTGACTCACCAGAAGACAGCCTGGAAGGCATATACAAGAGATACACAGATATCGCCCAGCTTTCTAAATTCGCTGGTGGCATAGGTGTAGCTTGGCACAGGGTCAGATCACAAGGATCTTTAATAAAAGGCACAAATGGTCTTTCAAACGGGATAATTCCATGGCTCAAAACTCTAGATAGCTCTGTTTCAGCTGTTAATCAGGGAGGCAGGAGAAAAGGGGCCGCATGTGTTTATCTGGAAACTTGGCATGCAGATATAGAGGAATTTCTCGAACTGCGTGACAATACAGGAGATCACCTAAGGCGAACTCATCATTTGAACTTAGCCAATTGGGTGCCTGACTTATTCATGGAAAGAGTTGAAAAAGACTGGCAATGGTCTCTTTTTGACCCTAAGGAAGTCCCTCACTTAACAGACTTGTACGGATCAGAGTTTTCAGCAGCGTATACGAAAGCTGAAGAAGAAGGTCTTTACGTCAAACAGATACCTGCTCGCGAGCTCTACAGCAAAATGATGAGAACTCTCGCTCAAACCGGCAATGGCTGGATGACATTTAAAGATGCTTCTAATACGAAATGCAACCAGACCGGAAAAGATGATCGAGTTGTGCACCTATCGAATCTCTGTACAGAAATATTAGAAGTTACAAACCAAAGCGAAACAGCCGTCTGCAATTTAGGGTCAGTCAATCTTGGAGCTTTAGCGACTACTGACTCTTTCGACTTTGAACGCCTAGGAGAAGTTATACGTACAGCAGTTCCTTTTTTGGATCGTGTAATAGACATAAACTTCTATCCGACGCAAGAAGCGGGCAACTCGAACAATGCGTGGAGACCAGTCGGTCTTGGATTAATGGGCCTTCAAGATGTTTTCTTTAAGATGGGTTTGCCTTTCGATGATCCCAAAGCACGAGAATTGTCTAAGAAAATTTCAGAGGAAATATATTTCAATGCTCTTTGGGCATCAACTGAACTAGCAGAACAATCTGGACCGCATCCCAATTTTGAGCAAACACGGGCAGCTTCAGGTGATCTTCAATTTGACCTTTGGGGAGTAGAACCAAGCAATCCGGAACGTTGGGAAAGTCTAAGAAAGAGAATTTCTAAGCACGGTCTTCGTAACTCTTTAATGATAGCTATCGCTCCAACGGCAACAATTGCCTCTATAGCTGGCTGCTACG
Source organism: Candidatus Neomicrothrix sp. UBA881 (assembly GCA_002294285.1). Taxonomy (GTDB): domain Bacteria; phylum Actinomycetota; class Acidimicrobiia; order Acidimicrobiales; family MedAcidi-G1; genus MedAcidi-G1. The sequence goes on along the minus strand of DBFL01000034.1, from coordinate 17,066 downwards.
AATGCATCGAACCACAAGTATCGAACCTGTTTAAAAGAGAAACCCTCTCAGGTGAGTTTCTTCAAATCAATCGATATCTGGTTTCTGAACTGCAAAATAGATCTCTTTGGACAGAAAGTATGGGCAATGCTCTGAAGCAATCAGAAGGATCTGTGCAGGAGATTGAGGGAATGCCAGATGACCTGAAGGAAATCTATAGAACAGCCTGGGAGATCCCAATGCGATCATTGATTGACATGGGAGCGGAAAGAGGCGCCTTTGTTGACCAAAGTCAATCCCTTAATCTTTTCATGGAATCTCCAACAATTGGAAAACTGAGTTCTATGTACATGCATGCTTGGAAATCTGGTTTAAAAACGACCTATTACTTAAGATCAAGACCAGCCACCAAGATTAATAAGACAACTATAAACACTGACAACTCAACAGAAGCAACTGTAGAAACTTTTACAGACGCAGAAGCAATCGCTTGTTCGTTAGAGAACCCAGAAACTTGTGAGGCCTGCGAGTAAATGGCACTCTCCGAAGTCTTTCCTGAACCATCTGCTGCTCCGATAGATGAACCTCATTCATCTCCAACAAAACGGCCTAACAATATTTTAGACCCTGGCTTTGATCTAACTCTCAGGCCTATGCGTTACCCCTATTTCTATGAGATGTATCAAGACGGAATTAAAAACACTTGGACTGTGGACGAAATTGATTTCACTACCGACCTCAATGACTTACGCAGCGGAAAAATGGATTCTGCACATATACATTTAGTAAAAAGACTTGTAGCTTTCTTTGCAACAGGTGATTCAATAGTCGCAAACAATCTTGTTCTTAATCTTTATAAACATATAAACGCTCCTGAAGCGCGAATGTATTTGTCACGCCAACTATATGAAGAAGCTTTACATGTACAGTTCTATCTCACGCTTCTTGACAATTACATACCTGATCAAGATGAAAGAGAAGAAGCTTTTGCAGCTATACATAACATCCCTTCGATTCGAAAAAAAGCCGACTTCTGCTTTAAGTGGATGGGGTCTGTTGATGACCTTGACGTTCTTGACACAAGTGAGAAACGCAAAGATTTTTTAATGAATTTAATTTGCTTTGCTTCTTGCATAGAAGGATTGTTCTTTTTTGGAGCCTTTGCTTATGTTTACTTTTTGCGTGACCAAGGACTACTAGATGGATTGGGTTCCGGCACAAACTGGGTTTTCAGAGACGAAAGTTGCCATATGAATTTCGCTTTTGCTGTTGTAGATACCGTTAGGGAAGAACAGCCAGAGCTCTTTGATGAAAGCTTCAAAAGTCGAATAGTAGAAATGATTGAAGAGGCAGTTGAATGTGAGTATCAATTCGCTGAAGACCTATTAGGTGGTCAAGGAGTTAACGGTATGTCACTCGCTGATACTCATGAGTACCTAAAATGTGTAGCAGATCAGCGTCTAGCAAGATTCGGTATAGAGCCAATATATGGTGCGAAAAACCCCTTCGGTTTCATGGACCTGCAAGATGTTTCTGAACTAACTAATTTTTTCGAGAAGACAGTAACCGCTTATCAAACTGGCGTTGACGGTGAGTTTTCCATGGACGAAGAATTTTAGATCATTCCTCCCCCCCTCCGATTCCCCAATCGGACGTAGATGAGGTCCCCTTTTAGGAGGGGGCCTCATCTGATTTTGGAGAACGACGTCTAAGTGCGACAGCACCAGCTCCTAGGAAAAAAACTGCACCAAGAATAGAACCTAAAAGTATCGAAGAATTAGACCCTTCTGAATCTCGCGTCTGTATAGAGTTTTCTTCCTTAGTCTTACTTGCTGAAAGTTTTAAAGTGCTTGTAGTTGCAGCAACTTCGGTTGTTGATACAACAGGTGAAACGCTTTTCTCGTATTCTTCATTTCCTGAATTATGCGATGAAGTTGCAGTCGCAGCACTGGGAGTACCAACTTCTACTTCACTCTGCGTGTCAAATTTCTCTATAGTGCGAAAAGGACCAGAAATTTCATAAGTTACGCCAGTACGGCTGCCATAAGACCCTGAACCCCAATTAATTGCTGGAATAACATCACGAACCAACCTGCTGCCTTCACCTCTTTGTGAACTTATATAAAGACGATTTCTATAAGGGTCAAAACAGGGACCTGTTAGTGCTGAAAACTCATGTCTTGGATCAACAATTCGGCAGAAAGGTGAAACTGAACCTTCAGGACTTATTACAACTAATTCCATATTTCCGTTAGTCTCAGCTACAAAAACATCACCTGTTAAAGGATCGACTGTGAGATCATCGATACCTGTAAGAGGTTGTCTACCGTTTTCTCCATCCCAAATAATCTCATATCGATTAGACAAAAGATCTATAGCGTGAACGCGGTTATCCAGTCTGGTTGAGAAATAAACAAAATCTTTCTCATACCAACAACCTCTACCGCCCGGCATTAATTTTCCTTGACTGACTTTTTCTCTATTTAAGATTGATGAATCTAGTGGATTAGGTACCTCAATCCAGCTGATAGTTCTGTCATTTTCCAACTTCATTGCTTCGAGTGAACCTTCAACTAGATCAGGCCATCTTGATGGGCTGTATCTGTAAAAAAGTCCTTCTCTATGGTTCTCGGTGATGTACAAACATTTTCGAATAGGGTCAATTGCTATCCCTCCATGATTTCGGGAACCAATTCCTTCGAGTTTCGTGGGAAGTTGGACACCTCGAGGATCGCACTCCCAAACCTTTCCTTCGTTGAAAAGATCTGACTCACATGACAACCAGGTGCCCCATGGTGTAGCAGTTCCTCCAGAATTTGAATGGCTCCACGCCAAAATCGGATGGGCTCCAATCACTGAACCAGTGCTATCAAAGTGTATAGAGGAAGCACCACCCCATGTCTCGTCAGGTGTCAGGAAATTACTTACCTCACTGTTTGAAGCTAAGAACCAGCCATTATTTCCATCAGGAATTGTTCCTGCTCCAGAAGGAAACAAGTGCCATTGATAATCAGTTCCTTTTATCAAATCACCGCCAACGGCTACGACTTTTGATTTGAAACCTTCAGGCAATAAGAAACCGTTTTCATCAGGTTCCACTTCTTGGATAGATCCGTATGGCCCCATTTCTGTGGCAGCTCTTAAGGGTTCTCCGTCTAGGAAAAACCCAATACCAGCTAATCCAGATATGCCACTCTTTAAAAACGAACGTCGGTCCATTTGATCTCCCGGATAAGTCCAGAACCGACCCTAGTCACTTGAAGTTCACTCGGTGATGTTTTCGTCTTTTGTTGCTCTTCTTCGAACTGCTACAGCTACTGCGATTATTGCAGCAACTGCTGCTGAAACCCCTCCTATAAGGCCTCCGTTGCTTCCACTTTCACTTTTTGCGGGAGCTGCTTTTTCTGCTGCTTTTGTCAGAGTTGTAGTTGGTGCGGCCGTCGTGGTTGTAGTTGGTGCAGCT
>DBFL01000034.1:5951-13236 GCA_002294285.1 Candidatus Neomicrothrix sp. UBA881 | reverse complement strand
GGTTGTAGTCGGAGCCGCTGTCGTAGTAGTGGTTGGTGCCAACGTTGTTGTCGTGGTTGTAGTAGTCGGTGGCGGTGGGACGAATCTTCCTCTAAATGGTCCAGAAATCTCATATGTGACTCCGGCGTTGTAATGAGTACCATCTGTGTATGCCGGGACCATTTCAATTGCTTGTTTATTTGATGGGCCTCTTTGTGAGCTGAAATATAGGCGATCTCGATTTGGATTGAAGCATGGCCCTGTCATTTCAGAGTCGCTATGCAAAGGATCAGCAAGGCGGCAAAATGGTGCGACTTCCCCTTCAGGGCTGATCACTACAAGTTCCATGTTGCCACCGTCTTCGGCTACAAATAAGTCACCTGATCCCTCTTCTACTGTGACATTATCTACTCCGGTCAGCGGTTGACGATCATCAATACCGTCCCATATCAATTCATACCTCTGGTTTCTCAAATCAACACTGTGAATTCGGTTGTTTCCTTTCGTAGCAAACCAAATCCACCCATTGTGATACCAGATACCTTCACCCCCATCTGTGATAAACGCCCCAGACAATTGTTCTTCGGTAGGCGTGGAAGCACCTGTTGGGTCAGCTATTTCTCCCCATGACACATCTCCGTTATCTGAGACAATCATCGCTTCAAGAAGTCCACTTGAGAGATCAGGGTATGAATCTGGTGTAAACCTGTAGAGCAATCCGTTATTTTTGTCTTGAGTTAAATACAGTTTTTCGTCTACAGGATCCACCGCCACTGCCTCATGTGCAAAATATCCCAAAGCATCTCTTGAGATAGCCGCATTTTGTCCTGTTGGGTCACATTCCCAAACTTTGCCCCATAAAGGAGGGAAAAAGCCTTCTTCGCACGAAAGCCATGTGCCCCAAGGAGTCGGACCTCCAGCACAGTTTGAGTGGCTGCCTTCTAAAATTGGGAAAGCATCAATTATTTCAGCATCTTTGTTGAAATGTATCGAAGAGACTCCTCCATGTCCTTCAAAACCTGTCATAAAATTGAAAACTTCACTGTTACAAACGTAATACCATCCTCCATCTCCATCGGGAAATGTTGATGCACCATCAGGAAAGATGTGCCATTGGTGAGTTGTATTTTCTACGAGATCACCAGAAGTGGCAATCACACGGGAAGTGAATCCTTCTGGGAGAATGATCCCGTTGTCGTCTGGTTGTATTCCTTCTATAGAGCCGTAGGGACCTATTCCTGGCTCTGCAGCAGATGCTGTGGCCATATCTAATGTTGACAGCATTCCAACTCCTGCTGCACCTATAAGTCCGCTTCTAAGAAATTGACGTCGATCCATGGAATAACACTAATGGCCTAATCTCTTTTGGTGAAATTCGGGTTACTTTGAATTACGTTAAGTATTTTCCTTGAAAACCTCAAGGAGTCTTTCTGCCGCAGATGTAGCACTAATTTTGCCCTCTAGAACTGTTTTCTCTAACTCAGGAATCTGCTCTGCTATAGCAGGGTTGTCATGTAAGTCTGCAAACAATCTTGCTTCAACTATTGACCACATCCACTTTAATTTCTGATCTTTTCTGCGCTTTTCCCATTCACCGTTTGATTCGAGAATTTCTCTGTGGTCCTTAATTTTTTCCCATACTTCATCAAGACCTTTCCCGGTCAGAGAACTGCAATTGACTACCGGGGGTGTCCAACCATGATTCATTGGTTGCGTAAGTCTCAGTGCAGAAATGTAGTCTTTTGCAGCCTCGAAAGCTTTTGCTTCATTTTCTCCATCTGTTTTATTTACAGCGATCATGTCTGCCAGTTCCAGTACTCCTTTTTTAATTCCCTGAAGCTCGTCGCCTGCTCCTGGAAGCATCAAAATCAGAAAAATATCCACCATCTCGGCTACTACTGTTTCAGATTGACCTATTCCTACAGTCTCCACCATCATCACGTCATAGCCAGCAGCTTCGAGCACAGCCATAGACTCTCGTGTCGTTCTAGTTACCCCGCCTAAGGTTCCTGAACTGGGTGAAGGGCGTACAAAGGCATCTGGGTCATTCGCGAGACGCGTCATTCTTGTTTTGTCACCTAAAATACTTCCACCGCTAACTGTGCTTGTGGGATCGACAGCTAGAACTGCAACTTTATGACCCGACTCAATGAGTTTTATACCCATCGCTTCAATAAATGTACTTTTACCTACACCTGGGACCCCAGTGATTCCAATTCTGTGAGCATTACCTGTTTTTGGTGAGAGCTGGGCTTGTAGTTCTTCAACTAATTCTCGATCTTCAATCCTGTTTGACTCGACAAGAGTAAGTGCCTTTCCAAGTGAAGTACGATCACCTGATAGAACTCCTTGAACCAATGTTTCTAGGTCGACTGTCACGACAGTTTCTCTAAAAGTTCAACAGCTGCTTCGGCGATGACTGTCCCAGAGGGAAATATCGCTGTGACTCCAGCGTTTTTGAGTTCATCAAAGTCATTAGGTGGAATAACGCCACCTACGACAATGGCTATGTCACTTCGTCCCAGACTTTCAAGCTCTTTTTTCAACTGTGGAATAAGAGTTAAGTGGCCTGCCGCTAAGGAGCTCACACCTACAACGTGGACATCATTTTCAACTGCTTGCATTGCTGTCTCTTCCGGTGTTGCAAACAATGGACCAATATCAACATCAAAACCCAAGTCAGCAAAAGCAGTTGCTATGACTTTTTGTCCCCGGTCGTGGCCATCTTGACCGATTTTTGCAACAAGAATCCTAGGTCTTCTGCCAAAATCGGATTCAAATTTATTTGCCCGCTCTCTTACAGTCTTGACCGCTTCGCTGTCTCCCACTTCGCTACTAAACACTCCTGAAATTGTTCGTACCTCCGCTCTATGGCGTCCAAAAATCTTTTCAAGCGCTTCACTTATTTCACCGACCGTAGCTCGCGCTCGGGCAGCTTTCACAGATGCAGCTAATAAGTTTTCATTTTTTTCTGCAGCTTTTGTTAACTCATCAAGAGCGATTTGACACTGTTTTTGATCACGTGTGGCTTTTAATTCTTCAAGCTGAGCAATTTGTGATGATCTAACTTCAGCGTTGTCGACTCTGAGAACATTCACCACTGACTCATTCTCAGGGTGATACCTGTTTACTCCTATGACTGACTGCTGTCCAGAATCAATACGAGCTTGAGTTCTTGCAGCTGCTTCCTCAATGCGTAATTTTGGAATTCCAGCTTCTATCGCTTTTGCCATTCCGCCTGAATTTTCGATCTCACTAATGTGTTCCATTGCCTTAACTGCGAGATCATTAGTAAGTCGTTCTAAGTAGTAACTTCCACCCCAAGGATCTATAACTCTGCATGAATCGGTTTCTTCCTGAAGAAATACTTGTGTATCACGAGCAATTTTTGCCGAAAAATCTGTCGGTAAAGCTAAAGCTTCGTCGAAAGAATTCGTATGAAGTGATTGAGTGTGACCTTGGGTCGCAGCCATGGCTTCTATGCAGGTCCTAATCACATTGTTATATGGGTCTTGGGCTGTAAGGCTCCAACCCGATGTCTGGCAATGTGTTCTAAGTGATAGAGAACGCTCATCTTTTGGTTGGAACTGTGACATCAATCTTGCCCAAATAAGGCGAGCTGCTCTCATTTTTGCTACTTCCATGAAAAAATTCATTCCGATTCCCCAGAAAAAACTTATTCTTGGAGAAAATGAATCTACATCTAAACCTGCTTTTAAACCTGCCCTTACATATTCGATTCCGTCTGCCAAAGTGTAAGCCAGTTCTAAATCTGCCGTTGCTCCAGCTTCTTGCATGTGATATCCGGAAACAGAAATGCTGTTGAATCTAGGCATTTCTGAACTTGTATATGAAAAGATGTCAGAAATTATTCTCATCGATGGTTCTGGTGGGTATATGTAGGTGTTTCGAACCATAAATTCTTTGAGAATGTCATTTTGGATTGTGCCGGTTAAAGCTTTTGCTGGCACTCCCTGCTCTTCAGCCGCGACTATATATAAAGCCATTATTGGTAATACAGCGCCATTCATAGTCATTGAAACACTCATTTTGTCGAGTGGGATACCGTCAAATAGTTTTTGCATGTCCAAAATAGAATCAATTGCGACTCCAGCCATGCCCACATCACCTGTTACTCGAGGATGATCACTGTCGTATCCGCGATGAGTGGCTAGGTCAAACGCAACAGAAATTCCTCTTTGACCATCTTCAAGATTTCTACGGTAAAAAGCATTTGATTCTTCTGCCGTTGAGAATCCACCATACTGTCTGATAGTCCATGGCCTTGTTTTGTACATTGTTGCATGAGGGCCTCTCAAAAAAGGGGCTAAGCCTGGCCATCCATTCAAGAAATCTAAGTTTTCTGTGTCCTTATGGGTGTAATAGTCATTGATTGATATTTTCTCTGCTGTTTCCCATGACTGACCGTTACGTTGTTCTACGTCCAGAGAAGCGGGTTGATCCATTTCTTTGCCACTCATTCCAGTAGTTTGATCTAATTCAATTTTAGAAAAATTAGGAACTTTAGTCACGATCTTCCTCTTCCCCTTCGTTGGAACTTCCCAAAGAAAGAGTTCCTAACAGTTCCTTAAATGTGTCTCCGTCTTTATTAAGAACTTCCTCAATGCCTCCTGAAAATTCAATCTGTTGGAAAATTTCCCACGATTTTTGAGCTAAACGTTCAGTAAGTTGCTCAACAAACCAAGATCCACCAGCAGGATCGATAACTCTACCTATATGACTCTCCTCCGCTAGTAGAAGTTGGGCGTTTCGTGCCATACGCCTTTCCGATTCTCCTCCGGAAATTTCATCTGAGAAAGGAAACGGGACTACGGTAATTGCTTCCGCTCCACCAATACCAGCAGCAAATGCAGCAACGGTCGCATTAAATGCGTTGAACCAAGGATCTTTATCACCCATTGCATTAGTGGATGTAACAGCGTGTTGACTTTGTGTCTGATTTTCAGATGAACATCCGCATTCTTTTGTTATCTGCGCCCACAATCTTCTTGCTGCTCGGAATTTTGCGATAGTCATGAACTGATCACTGCTTGAAGAGTAGGTGAAGTACATGTTTTTTGTAATCGTTTCAATTTCTAAATCTTTTTCTTCGAGTTTCCGTAAATAGAAAACTGCCAAAGATAACGAATATGCGAGTTCTGCAGAAGTTGATCCGTTACGTTCTGGAAAAAAACTGCTGTCGATATTTATGACCTTCGCAAGCCCGCTTTTGTGAATTAAATCAGGAACCTCTGACAGATCGCTGTCAGGCATGCTTCCAATTTCATTTTGTATAGATAGTCCTATTGGATCTATTCCTAATCCACCGCGACGTTCAGAATCTCCTATACCGCGTTGGTCCCATAATTCGATCATCCATTTCGCGACCTCGGTCGAGCCAGATTTGTGTGAGGAGTTGAAACTAGGCTTGAACCAAACACTGGTCATATTCAAAAAAACATCTTTAAGAGTGTGATCTAAATCGGCAATCGAGGAAATTCCAATTTTTTCAGGATCTAAAAATAATGAGGTGGACCCATTTATAAGTTCATTCAACGCTGCTGCATTAGCTGATTCAATAGTTGGTTCATCAATTAAAGCTCTTATATCCCAAGTCCCAGTTTCATAACCACTTCTTTTGACTCCTCTTGTAAAAGGAGTTACATCAGCAACTCCAGTAGAGCCTTTAGAATTTTGATCTTCAGAAGTGTAAATTGCTTTTATTTCAATTTTGTCATCAGTAATTTCGTTTAGAGAGTCGATCGACTTGCCTGACAATGTCTCTAAAGCTAAATCTTCCCAATCTTGACGGGAGTATTCATTAAAGTAACCAGACATGCTTATGGTTTCTTTTTCAGATTGAGAATTATTCACCATCCTTTGATGGTATTTGAGAAAATGTCATCAAGATCACCACTTGTGACTAATTACCCTATTTTGAAGCTAAATTTTTTTGAAAACTTGTTGTACGGTGGGTTTGAAAGAAAAAGATTGCCAACTAAGCGATCTTCTTTGACTTCTGGAAAGATTCAATTATGCGAATATCTACTCTTTTAAACTACGCCAACGACCCGAAGGACTCGGCAAAACAAGCTAAAGATTTAGAATCAGCGGGCGTTGACATGATCTGGATACCTGAAGCTTATGGTTTTGATGCTGTAAGCCTTTTGGGCTATTTGGCCGCTGAAACCGAGACAGTTGGTCTAGGTAGCGGAATTTTAAATACATATAGCAGGACTCCTGCAGCTCTGGCTCAAACAGCTGCAAGCCTGGACTCTCTCTCAGGTGGACGCTTTACGCTTGGATTGGGTGCATCCGGACCACAAGTAATTGAAGGTTTCCACGGCATTCCCTATTCAATGCCTTTGACACGTCTCAGGGAAGTCATGGAAATTTGCCGTTTAGCCTGGAAACGCGAACCTCTTTCTTACAACGGTAAAGTTTTCGATTTACCTTTACCTGCCGAACGAGGAACTGGACTAGGAAAACCATTAAAGATAATCAATCACATGCTTAGAGAAGACATACCCATTTATGTTGCTTCTCTAGGAGCTAACAGTGTCGAGGAAACTGCAGCATCAGCCAATGGCTGGCTTCCTTTTATGGTCTTCCCTGAAAGGATGGACACGGTTTGGGGTGATTCCATTAAAGCTGGGATGGAAAGAAGAGATCCTGGGCTGGGCGATTTTGATGTTGTTGCCGGAGGTTTAGTTGCTATAGGCGATGATGCCGAACAGTACCGAGATATGGCCCGTCCAATGGCTGCTCTTTACATAGGTGGCATGGGCGCTAAAGGTAAGAATTTTTACAACGATCTTTGCTGTCAATATGGCTTTCCTGACGAAGCTTTAGCAGTTCAGGAAGCTTATTTAGATGGCAGAAGAGATGAAGCGATGGCAGCTCTTCCTGATGAGTTGATTGAAAAGTCTAATATGTGTGGTGACGAATCATATGTTAAAGATCGTTTAGCTGCATATAAAGAAGCAGGGGTCACAAGCCTTAATGTGACACCCATCGGTGGTGACCCTGCTGCCATTTTGGGCCGCCTACGTGAATTAGCTGAACACGTCTAATAGGTTTAAATGTCCGATAATTTCACCCCTTTTGTTATCTCTGTTAGTGATGATGAGATAGCAGATCTCAGAGAACGTTTAGCAAAGACAAGATGGCCTGACAATTTGCCCGATGTGGGGTGGGACTATGGCATCAATGCGAATCTAATAAAGGACCTTGCTGAGTATTGGAAAGATGAATTTGACTGGAGTTCTTTTGAAACCTACTTAAACTCTTTTGAAAATTTGACTAC
>DBFL01000034.1:669-5574 GCA_002294285.1 Candidatus Neomicrothrix sp. UBA881 | reverse complement strand
CTTCCTCTCTTGCTAAGCCATGGTTGGCCAGGTTCAATAGTCGAATTTCTAGATGTAATAGGACCTTTGACAAATCCTCAAGATCACGGTGGAGATGAATCTGATGCTTTTCACGTAATCGTGCCTTCTCTACCAGGTTATGGGCTTTCTGGACCTACTTCTGAGCGTGGATGGGGACCTACACGTATAGCTCGTGCTTTTGCCGAGTTGGCAAATGAATTAGGTTATAACCGCTATGGCGTGCAGGGAGGTGATTGGGGTTCAATCATTTCCCGTGAAATATGCCGCGTAGCGCCAAAAAATGTAACTGGATGTCATATCACCATGCTTCCTGGAGGACCTCCTGGAAAACCTGATGACATGGAAGATATAACGGATATTGAACAACAGTTACTGGATAGGGGTGCTTGGTATCAAGCAGAAGATAACGGCTACTTTCGTATCCAACAAACTAGACCGCAGACTCTGGGTACGGGTTTGAATGATAGTCCTGCAGGACTTTTGGCTTGGATCACAGAAAAGTTCTATGGATGGACCGATAATGATGGTGATCTTTTCAGCATTATTGACAAGGACAAGCTTTTAGCAAATGTCTCTCTTTATTGGTTTACCGGAACCATAAATTCCTCAACCCGAATTTATTATGAGATGTTTAAAACCCTCGAGCCTGAATTCGGCGCAACTGGCGAAACTCCGGTGGGCGTATCAGTTTTCCCGTATGAACTCATGATGCCGCGTAAACGTTGGGTTGAAGATTCAATGAATTTGATTCTTTGGAATGAACATGCAAAAGGTGGACATTTCGCATCTTTGGAAGCTCCTGACATTTTCGTGGAAGATGTCCGCGAATGTTTCAGAGGGTTGCGTTAAATATGACCTCTTTCGAAGTCCATAATGGTGAAGTAAGCATTGTGGGCGAGACTAAAGGTACAGGACCTCAGGTTGTTTGCATTAATGGTTGGGCCAATAGTAGAGATGTTTGGTCTGATTTAAGTGAGAATCTATGCAAAGACCACCAGGTTACGATTTGGGATTTACGCGGTCATGGGGAAAGCGGAGCTCCTCCTCCTGGCAATTACGGACGGGAGGAAGCTTTAAAAGACATTTCTGCGGTTCTTGATCAGGTTGGAAGGCCATGTGTTCTAGTTGGACATAGTTTGGGCGGCTATCTTTCACTTGCATACGCTCTAGAGAACCCTGATGAGGTTGCTGCTCTTGTTCTTGTGGCTGCGGGACCAGGCTTTAGAAAAGCTGAAGCACGCGAAGAATGGAATGAATCTGTCAGACAAGCTGCTAAAAACCTCGATCTTGCTCAAGGTGCAGAAGAACTGTCAATGCATGTTGACTCTTATGTGATTGATCACTTAGATGATATAAGAGCCCCAACTTTTCTTGTTCTAGGCGAACGCGATAAACGTTTCGCGGCATCCGCAGCAGTTTTCGAAAAGTATCTCGATGTCAAAGAAACTTTAGTCGTTCCAGACGTTGGTCATATGGTGCATGTAAAAGCTTCTGATGAAGTCGCTCAAGCTGTTAGAAATTTCATTTCTGATCTTGATTTGTAAGGTAATGACTGCCTCCGACCCACTAGCTAATCTGATCGAGTTGCCGGGTGGCTCATTTCTAATGGGTAATGAGCTAGATGCTTACCCTGCAGATGGTGAGGGACCTGTTAGGGAGGTTGTTCTGTCTCCCTTTTCGATTTCCTCTACTGCTGTGAGTAATGCAGAATTTGCAGCTTTTGTTGCTTCTACAGGTCATGTGACAACTGCAGAACAATGTGAGGAAGGCGAAGCTCCTTGGTCTTTTGTTTTTGCAGGTTTACTACCTGATGATTTTCCACCAACAAGAGGTGTTTTGGGTGCAGAATGGTGGAGACAAGTTGAAGGTGCTGATTGGTTGCACCCTGAAGGTCCTGGATCAAAGTTGGAACCTGGATGCACTAGATGGAACCACCCTGTTGTTCACGTTTCATGGTTCGATGCAAAAGCCTTTGCCGAATGGACTGATAGTCGCCTACCGACAGAATCCGAATGGGAGTTTGCCGCTCGTGGTGGACTCAACCAGAAAAAATTTCCTTGGGGTGATGAAAGCAGACCAGATGGAGATTTTATGTGCAATATTTTTACCGGTTCTTTCCCTGACACCAACAATGGTGAAGATGGCTGGGTTGGAACCTGTCCTGTTGATGCTTTTACCTCTAATGGTTTTGGTCTTTATAACTGTTCAGGGAATGTTTGGGAGTGGTGCAATGACTGGTTTTCTGTACGTCATGAATCAGATGTTCCAATTGGTGATCCAAAAGGCCCTTCAATGGGTTTGGACAGGGTTGTAAAAGGTGGTTCTTATCTATGCCATGACAGTTATTGCAACAGGTATCGAGTGGGAGCAAGGATGGGTTTGCTTCCAGACAGTTCTTTAGGCCATCAAGGTTTTCGAATAGCGCGTTAGATAATTACTTGGGCTCTACGCTTTATGTATGGGTTTAAGAAGTGAAATTAATCGTGATGTAAGTACTGCGTTTCCCGACGAATTCAAAAAACCCAGTATTGGTCCGATCGAAATTTGGCCTCCAGTTGTTTTAGCTCCAATGGCAGGTGTTACTAATGCTCCGTTTCGTACTCTGTGTAGAAAGTTTGGTGCAGGTTTGTATGTGAGCGAGATGATCACTGCTCGAGGTTTGCTAGAAGGGCATTCAAAAACGCAAAGGTTGAGCGGTTTCGCTGAGGGTGAAGCACCTAGGAGTATCCAGTTGTATGGAACCGAGCCGAAAAGTATCGCTACCGCTACTGCCATGTTGGTTGGTGAGGGTCGAGTAGACCATATTGATATGAATTTTGGTTGCCCTATGCCTAAGGTAACGAGGCGTGGAGGTGGAGCTGCTCTTCCACTGAAACCTAAACTTTTTGAGTTGATTGTTTCTTCCGTTGTTGAAGCTGCTGGATCTGTTCCTGTAACTGTGAAGTTCCGCAAAGGCACGGATGAAGATCATCTAACCTACTTAGAAGCTGGTCGTATCGCAGAGTACGTTGGGGCTTCAGCTGTTGCTTTACATGCTAGAACGGCTGAACAGCTGTATTCAGGTGAAGCTGACTGGGATGCTATTGCTCGTTTAAAAGAGACTGTTCTGTCGATCCCTGTATTTGGTAATGGTGACATTTGGGAACCGTGGGATGCACTACGTATGATGCGTACAACTGGATGTGATGGGGTCGTAGTAGGTCGTGGATGTCTTGGTAGGCCTTGGCTATTCGGTCAGTTAGCTTCTGTTTTTGGCTCAGCCCCTTCTTCGGGAGGTTTAGAGCCTGACTATCCTCCGTTATTGAGCGGGGTTGCTGAAACGATGACTGAACATGCACAAATGTTGGTTGATTGGACAGGTCCTCATGGAATCAGAGATTTCCGGAAACATACTTCTTGGTATTTGAAGGGTTATCAGACAGGGCCTGCCGCAAGGCGGTCGCTCCAAATGGTTGAAGATATGGATAATTTAAAAGAACTTTTAAGTGATCTTCTGTTAACTGTTGGAGCTGATCGAAAATTTGATCCTTCTGCACTGAGACTTCCCAGAAGTCATAAAAGTGGTCCTAAGCCTGTGGTTTTACCTGCTGGCTGGCTCGATGACCCTTCTGATTTAACTCCTCTTCCTATTGAAGCTGAGGCTCTTGTTTCAGGGGGATAAAATTTGAATTTGCTGAAAAACACTTTGATTCTGGCATCAAGTTCCCCGCAAAGGCTGTCTCTTCTTGTTGAAGCTGGTTTAAATCCCGAAGTCCGTATACCAGAAGTAGATGAATCAATTTTTCCTAATGAGTCAGCTGAATCTCTTGTAAAACGTTTAGCAGTTGAGAAATTAGATGCTGTCGTAAATGATGGTGAATGCGGTGTAGCTGCTGACACAGTAGTTGCAATAGACGAAAATATTTTGGGTAAGCCAGGATCATCAGAAATAGCTTTTGAAATGCTGCAAACCCTTTCTGGCAAAACCCATAAAGTAATAACCGGTGTTGCTGTAAGTGGACCTAAAGGCCGTCAATCTTTAGTTGTTTCTACTCTGGTCATATGGAGAAAGCTCTCGAGAGAAGAGATCATTACTTATATTGAGAGCGGTGAACCGCTGGATAAAGCTGGAGGTTATGGTATTCAGGGCGGCGGCAAGGATTTTGTGGTTTCTTTTGAAGGAAGTTTCGACAACATTGTTGGACTTCCAGTTAAAGAAGTTATTTCGTGTTTAAGTGAATTGGGTTGTTCTTGCTCGAAATAGTTTTAACTTTCCGGTGGTTCAAGACGGTGATCGGTAGTCAGAAACTTTTGGGCTCCGAACAGAACAACAATTAAACCTGTTATAGCTGCTGAACCGAGTATGAGGAAAAGTATCACTGCTTGCATCAACGCAGCTTCAAGGGGGTCTACTCCTGCCAGTATTAGACCTGTAAGTATTCCGGGAAGGAAAATAACTCCCACTGTTCTTGTTGTTTCTATCTGTGGAATAAGTGCAAGTCTGAGTGTTTCTGAAACAACTCTTTGAACAGCCTTGTGTCGTGTAAATCCGAGTGAAAGCATAGCTTCTATCTCAAGTTTGGAGTCGCGTATTGCATCAACTAGTCGTGTAGCAGCGACCACAACAACTCTTAGTGAGTTGCCAACTATCATTCCCGCTACTGGGACCAGTACGCGAGATTCAAGAGGGAGAATTTGTAACGCAAAAAGTACAGAGAGGCTTATACCCAATCCAAATATATATCCTGCTGCTGTTGTCCATATGAGACCTTGGAGGCGTTTTTCACGCTTCGATGCAGAAAGTGCTGCGAATGGGATCATTGCAACAACCCATAACCATGCCCATATGACTGGCGTTTCATCTTTAAGTATGAGAGTCAAAGCCCAACCAGCTATTACAAGTTG
>DBFL01000034.1:0-300 GCA_002294285.1 Candidatus Neomicrothrix sp. UBA881 | reverse complement strand
AATAAAAGTGATATTCCAATGGCGATAACTATCATCGCCAAAGAAGCCACTAGCCCCCACCAGCCAACTATTACTTCTTGCATAGATAAAAGATACTGGGGTATACAGATATTTTGAAATTTGTAGGCCGGTGGCCACCACTCACCCAGCTGAGTGTGGCCACCGGCAAAGCCGTCTATCACTTTTCATTGCGGGGGAAACCGTTATGTGTTTGTGATAGAAGACAAAACTTTAATAAGACCCCAATTCGCTTGAAGTTATTCCTAAGCTCGTGAGGGCTGGTGTTAGGGCTGCTACAAC
>DBFL01000042.1:6640-24984 GCA_002294285.1 Candidatus Neomicrothrix sp. UBA881 | reverse complement strand
GCGGCATGGGCGGCATGATGTAGCAGTTTTTGTTTCTGTTTTTTCTGGCCGGGCATTTGCCCGGCCAGAACTTTTTATAGCTAAGGGTAGTCTTGACTAATGGACCACAAAAGAAGTCAACGTGGAGGAGTTCAAGTAATTCCACGACCAAATTCGTGGCGTTTGGGAAATCCGTCTCCATGGTCTGCTTTAACAGAAAAAAAAATTGAGATAAAACATATAGTCAAAGCTTTAAGTGAGCGTTCACCTTCTGGAATAAGAGGGAGGACTCCAACAGGTGAAGAAAGAGATGCTGCAGTTCTTGTTGGTATTTACGACGATAACGATCCACATTTGATACTTACCAGACGTTCACCGAATCTTACGTCACATCGCCACGAAGTGTCTTTTCCCGGTGGTCGAGTCGAGGATGAAGATATTGATTTATGGACAACTGCATGTCGTGAATCTAATGAGGAAATCGGAATTCGAACAGATGAATTGAGTCCTCTAGGTCGTTTAGATCCGATAGTAACGGTTGGCAGCAAAAGCCTTATACACCCTTTTGTAACGATTCTTCCTGAAAGACCCGATTTAGAACTTAATCATTCAGAAGTGGAGAAGATCTTATACGTGTCTTTAAGAGAGTTGCTTCTCGATGAAGTCTGGCGTGAAGAAGAGTGGCAACTTCCCAATGGCTGGGTTTCTATTACCTTTTTTGAACTTGAGGGTGATACTGTTTGGGGAGCTACAGCCTTAATGATTCGACAACTTTTAACTCTTTCTCTGGGTGTATCTGACGATCTCGGAAGGTTTCCTAAAGAAGAATTTCAAGATGAGAGGGAAATTTAATGACGTCAAAATCACCAAAACATTTCACTTCAGATGAGTTTCGTGAGATGGGTCGAGCGACAATTGACTGGATTGCCGACTACATAGAGAATCTAGAAGAACGTTCAGTCTCGCCTGATGTCGAACCTGGCGATGTCCGGTCATCTCTACCAGAAAGAGCTCCAGAATCACCTGAATCGTTTGTAGACATACTTGATGATGTAAATAGCCTCATTGCGCCGGCTATAACTCATTGGCAGCATCCAGGGTTCTTTGGTTATTTTTCTGCTAATTCATCAGCCCCAGCAATTTTAGGAGAGTTGCTTTCAGCCGGATTCGGTATCAACGGCATGCTTTGGTCTACTAGCCCAGCTGCTACAGAACTGGAAACCCACATGCTTGATTGGCTTTTAGACCTATGCGGTTTGCCTGACTGTTTCAGATCAGATGGAAAAGGCGGTGGCGTAATTCAAGACTCTGCTTCGTCTGCTTCGTTGTGTGCCATTTTAGCGGCACGTGATCGTTCAGGAGGAGCTTCAGAACTTCCAAAACTTGTTACCTATACGTCAACTCAGGCTCATTCATCGATTGAGAAAGATGTGAAAGTTGCTGGCTTCACTTCTGAGCAACTAAGAAAAGTAGAAGTTGATGAAAACTTTGCGATGGATCCAGAAGAATTACAACGGCTGATAAATGAAGATAAAGAAAATGGTCTAACCCCTTGTTTCATATCAGCAACTATTGGCACTACTTCATCAGGGGCAGTTGATCCGCTAACTTCCATAGCGGAAATTGCTAACAAGGAAGGTGCTTGGCTTCATGTGGACGCTGCATGGGCTGGGTCTGCTGCAGTGTGTCCCGAATATCGAGGCTTGTTAGAGGGGGTAGAGAAAGCAGATAGTTATGCTTTCAATCCTCACAAGTGGCTTCTAACCAATTTTGATTGCACTGCTTTTTATGTAGCTGATTCAAAACCACTGGTTGATTCTCTTTCGATAGTGCCGGAGTATTTAAGAAATCCTGCAAGTGAAGCGGGTGAAGTTATTGATTATAGGGATTGGCAGGTTCCGTTAGGTCGAAGGTTTAGGTCTTTGAAGCTCTGGTTTGTTTTACGAAGCTACGGGGCCGAAGGATTAAGGTCACATATAAGGCATCATGTGGAGGCGGCTGAAAGTTTTGCTGAACGCGTAGAGGGGCATCCGAAATTAGCTTTAGCCGCGCCAGTTTCACTTTCACTTGTTTGTTTTAGTCATGTAGATGGTGATGATGCGACAAAATCACTACAAGAAGCTTTGAACTCAACAGGTGAAGTTTTACTCACGCATACAGTGTTGGACGGCAAGCATGTTTTGCGGCTGGCAGTTGGTGGAACGTGGACTACATCTACTCATGTCGAAAGAGTTTCAGATTTAATTGAGGAAATTCTTGGATAACGATGAGTAGTAATCTTTTTGGTACTGCTGAGTCAAATAAACGGATTCTCGTTGTTGACTTTGGAGCACAATACGCGCAACTTATAGCTCGTCGAGTTAGAGAAGCAAATGTTTATAGTGAAATAGTTTCACATGATTTAGATGCAGAAAGTTTCGCTGATCTTAAACCTTCGGGAATCATTTTTTCTGGCGGACCCACTTCTGTAAACGTAGAAGGAGCCCCAAAAATTGATCCAGCCATCTACGACCTTGGAGTGCCGATTTTGGGTATCTGCTATGGAGCACAACTAATAGCTCAACAAAACGGCGGTTCAGTTGAGGGTAACGAAAAAGGAGAATACGGAAGAACGGTAGTAAACGTAAATGAGTCAGGAATTCTCCTGTCAGATTTAGAAACTTCTACACAACAGGTGTGGATGAGCCATTTTGACTCGATAACCAGTCCACCAGAAGGGGCTGCGGTAACTGCTTCATCAGATGGGTCACCTGTAGCAGTGTTTGAAAAGCCTGAAAAGGGTCTTTTTGGAGTTCAGTTCCATCCAGAAGTCCACCACACTCCTTGTGGTCAGGATTTGTTGAGACGTTTTATCCACGACGTTTGTGGCTGTCCGAATGATTGGAACATGGCTTCAGTGGTTGAATCGTCAGTTGCGGGAATAAAAGAAATTGTTGGAGAAAAAAAGGCTATATGTGGACTATCAGGCGGAGTTGACTCTGCCGTAGCAGCGGCTCTAGTGCACAAAGCAATCGGTGACCAGTTGACTTGCGTTTTCGTTGATACAGGGTTAATGAGAGCAGGTGAAGCCCAGCAGGTTGTTGACACTTTCGAAAGTTCACAAGGGATTGAACTCATTCACATTCAAGCAGCGGAAAGATTTTTTGAACAGTTAAAAGGGGTAGTGGATCCTGAGCAAAAAAGAAAAATCATAGGAGAACTATTCATTCGTTTATTCGAAGAAGCAGCAGCAGGAATCGAAGAAACACACTTCCTCGTGCAAGGCACTCTGTATCCGGACGTTATTGAATCTGGGACAAGCGAAGCCGCACGAATAAAAAGCCATCACAACGTCGGTGGGTTACCTGAAGACATGGACTTTGAGTTAATTGAACCATTAAGGAATCTGTTCAAAGACGAAGTAAGAGAAGTTGGGAGAGAATTAGGTCTACCGGACGGGATAGTGAAACGGCAACCTTTCCCAGGACCTGGGTTGGCGGTAAGAATTATTGGTGAGATAAATAGTGAAACGGTAGAAACCGTCCGTGCTGCAGATCTCATAGTCAGAGAAGAAATTGATAAAGCCGATTTAGAAGAAGAAGTGTGGCAAGCATTCGCTGTTTTAGCGGATATCCGTTCAGTAGGAGTTATGGGTGATGAAAGAACTTATGCACGTCCAGTGATCATAAGAGCAGTAACTAGCGAAGATGCTATGACAGCTGATTGGGCACGTTTACCACATGATCTGTTGGAACGAATTTCCAGCCGAATCATAAATGAGGTGGAAGGTGTTAACAGAGTTGTTTACGACGTGACTTCCAAACCACCAGGAACCATTGAGTGGGAATAGTGGAACAAAGAGAATTTAAACCTTTTGGAACTGTAAGTGCGCTTAGTCTAGGAGGTGGTGGGATAGGGAACGTTTGGGGAGAAACCACCAGATCAGAAAGCGTTTCCACTGTGGACTTAGCGATTGAATCCGGAATCAATCACCTTGATGTAGCGCCTATGTATGGGAAAGGAGAAGCTGAGAGAGTCGTTGGTGAGGCTTTGAAAGGAAAGGATCATTCAGCAATAAATCTAACTACCAAATGTAGTCTGGGAACAGTTCCAGACGCAGAGGTTTATACGAGACTTAATAGTTCTCTTTGTAGAAGTTTAGAGACCATGGGAGTCGAAAAAGTTAATTTGTTTCTTCTTCACTCTCAACTCATAGAGGATGATTACCAGCTGCCTGTACTAAATGAATATAGGGCTACGAATGCTACTACTCTCTCCTGTTATTACAGTGCGGTAATTCCAGCTTTTGAAATGTTAAAAAAAGAAGGAAAAATTGATCATTGGGGCATTGGTTTAGGGCAAGAAGAAGCACTAATAAAAGCTATAAATCATGAACATCCTCCTGAAGCTATGCAGTGCGCAATAAATGTCTTAAATTCAATCGGAGCCATTGGATATATCAGTAAGAAACCTGATCCCAATAGGGTGCTTTCAGAATGCCAAAAAAAAGATGTACCCATTCTGGCTATTAGAGCTGTTCAAGCAGGGGCTCTTACTTCAAGTATGGATAGAGAACCACATCCTTCAGGAATGGATAAAGCTGATTTCACTGATTTTGAAAGGGCTTTACCTTTTAGAGAGCTTGCCAAAGATTGGGAGGAATCTCCTGCATCTTTAGCGCACAGATATGCTCTTAGTGCTGAAAAAGTCAGTTCCGTGATTCTAGGAATTAAAAACAGAAAAGAATTACAAGAATGTATTGATGCAGAAAATAAGGGCAAGCTTAGTTCTTCCGAAATGGAAACTCTACAAAATCTTTTTGTAGATAAATGAGAATGATGAAAATTGAAACAGAAAGACTGGTGTTAAAGAAATTAGTTGATACAGATAGAGAACGATTGGTTTCTTTAATAGGGGATTTTATGGTTTCGAAAACTTTAAGCAATGTGCCATACCCTTACACTCTTAACGACGCTGATGAATGGTTAAAGATAGTTGATAACGAGGAATTTAACTTAAACATCTTCTTAAATGATGGTTTGATTGGTGGAGTTGGTTTAACACTTGCAGAAGATGATTTTTATGAGTTGGGATATTGGTTAGGCGTCGAATATTGGGGACAAGGTTACGCGACAGAATCTGTTAGAGGGTTGCTTGGTTATGTTAAAACCAATACTCCATATGAAAAATTTAAAGCCAACGTGTATAAAGAAAATGTTGCTTCTGCGAAAGTATTAGAAAAAAATGGATTCAAACGAGGCGAAGACATAGAAGTTTTTAGTATGTCGCGACAAGAGAATGTACCATCTGTAAATTATGAATATGGTTGATGATTACCCGTTAAAAGTCGGGAGCATGCTGTTCACACTGGTGGACCCAAACCCTGGCCATGAGGTTGCATATAACAGATGGTACGAACGCGACCATTTTTATGGCGGTTGCATGACCGGTCCCTACTGTTTCGCAGGAGGCAGATGGGTATCTACACGTGAATTGAAAGATCTCAGGTTTCCTGCAGATGAAACCAACGCCCTCGCCAACCCGTGGGATAGTGGTTCCTACTTAGCCATTTACTGGGTTGAAGATGGTCATCATGATGACCATTTCAACTGGGGAGCTCAACAAGTACAACATTTATATGCCGGAGGCCGTGGGTTCAGTGAACGCAAGCATGCACACACGGCTTTGTATGATCATGTGAAAAATTATTATCGCGATGACGATCCAGTACCCATGGAGTTGGCTTTAGACCATGGATATGAAGGTCTTGTTTCAGTTTCGATTGAGAAAAATTCTGAAATGAAAACTTCTGAATTTGAAGACTGGATTGAGACCCTTGCTTCATCAACAGTTTTTAAATCTGGGGCTGCAGAGTCTTGTTCTATATGGAAACCAGTTCCCGGTCAGGATGAAATGACTGGCAAAGCACCAATGGACCTTGGTACCTCACCGGGAGGCGAAAACCGATATGTACAGCTTTTCTTCATAGAGAAGGATCCTCGCGAAGTCTGGGATGATTTTATTGAATATGGGAAAGCAGTTGATTCATCAGATAAGGCCAAAATACTTTTTGCTGCTCCATTTTTTGCGACAGTAGTTGGAACCGATCGGTATGCAGATCAGCTTTGGTGATTGAGAGTCAAACTTAATTATTTGTCTTGACCGAGTAAGTCTCATACCCCAAGTAGGGTGATCCTGTGACTGAACTTTTTTCAAGTACAGAAGAGAATGCAGAATTTAATCTGAAATTAAACCCTGCGCAGAACGAAGCTGTAACTCATGGGAATGGTCCTCTTCTTGTAGTTGCTGGTGCCGGCTCGGGAAAAACACGAGTATTGACAAGCAGAATTGCTTATTTGATTAATGAAAAAGGGATTTCACCTTTTGAAATTCTCGCTATTACTTTCACGAACAAAGCTGCAGAAGAGATGCGACATAGAGTTATGGAGCTTGTAGGGCCTGTAGCTAACAAGATGTGGGTTTCAACTTTTCACTCTGCATGTGTTCGAATTTTGCGACAGTCATCGGATGAAATTGGATTTTCGCCAAATTTCACAATTTACGATCAAGGTGATGCAGCCCGTTTAATGGGACATGTAATAAAAGATCTTAATTTTGACTTAAAAAGATTTCCTCCTAGAGCTTTGTTATCAAAAATTTCGAGCTTGAAAAATGAGGGAATCAATCCTCATGATTTTTTAGACAGCACAGAGAACCCTTATGACCAGAAGGTCAGCGAAATTTTCGTTGAGTATCAATTAAGACTTAAGAGAGCAAGTGCAATGGATTTTGATGACTTGCTACTCAATACTGTGACTCTTTTAAAGAAAAATAATTCGATCTTGGTGCAGTGGCAAAATCGTTTCAAACATGTACTTGTAGATGAGTATCAAGATACAAATTTGATACAAAATGAACTTGTTTCCCTTCTGGCAGCTGAACATAGAAATATTTGTGTAGTAGGTGATAGTGATCAATCGATATATCAGTTCAGAGGAGCAGATGTAAGAAATATTCTTAATTTTGAAAAAGCTTTTCCTGATGCGACAGTAATCGTTTTAGACCAAAATTACAGATCGACTCAAACAATACTTGATGCGGCAAATGAAGTTATAAGCAGAAATTCGGGTCGTCAACCAAAGGAACTATGGACAGAAGAAGGTGATGGTGAACCGATAGTTTTATTTCAGGCCAGCAATGAGGACGATGAGGCAAACTGGGTTGCAGAAAGAATCGTTTCTTATAAAAGAGCAGGGCTTGCAGGACTGTCGGATGTGGCAATTTTTTATCGAACAAATGCCCAAAGTCGAGCTGTCGAAGAGCAGCTAAACCGTCTTGGGCTTCCTTACCGTGTAGTTGGAGGTACGCGATTTTATGACCGACGTGAAGTACGTGATGCACTTGCATATTTACGGTTAGCGGTGAACCCTTTGGATGAAGTTGCGCTCAGACGTGTGATTAATGTCCCTAAACGTGGAGTGGGGGATACTTCCTTAGCAAAAATAGAAGCTTGGGCAGGTGAAAATCAAATTGATTTGTTTCTCGCACTCTTCGATGCTTCTAAAGCTGGAGTATCTGGTAAAGCATTGAAAGGAATTGAGTTCTTCTTAAATTTAATTGAAGAGTCACAATCTCGGCTAGATCTTGGACCTGCAGACATAATTGAGTTTTTTTTAGAAAAGTCAGGCTACATAAGTGAATTAGAAGAAGAAAGAACAATCGAGGCTGAGGGCCGTTTAGAAAATTTGTCTGAACTGGTCGGTGCTGCCTCTGAATTTACGGAAATCTCAGAATTTTTAGAAAGAGTTGGATTGGTAGCAGACACTGATGAGATACCGAATGAAATTTCTGATTTAGAAGATGGAGAAATCTTATTGATGACGCTTCATGCTGCTAAGGGGCTTGAATTTCCAGTTGTTTTCCTACTTGGCATGGAAGAAGGGATTTTCCCACATGTCAGATCTTTGGGAGACCCTGATCAAATGGAAGAAGAACGAAGATTGGCTTATGTAGGAATCACAAGGGCGAGAAAAATTCTTCATCTTTGCAATGCTTGGAGTCGGATGCTGCATGGTCAAACTCAATACAACCCGCCAAGTCGATTTTTGGATGATATTCCGGAGTCTTTAATAAAGCGAGAAGGTTCTCAAAAAACTAGGCAGACTTCACAAATTTTTGAGGATAGTTTTGTTGGTGCGAATGATTCAGATTTTGTCTCTAACTATCAGTTTGCTTCAGAAGAACCTGAGGGAAGGGTCTTCGGTCAAAGGGGAAATGCATTTGAAAGCAAAACCAATTTTTCAGACGCCCATTTGTTAGCTCTTTCACCGGGTGATGATGTTAAGCATAAAGCTTGGGGTGCGGGTGTGGTTTTATCTGTTAATGGTTCAGGTGACAGAGCTGAAGCTGTAATTTCTTTTTCTTCTGTAGGAGAAAAAAGGCTTTTACTTGCATGGGCGCCGTTAGAAAGAGCTTAGAAGCACTTTTTTGTCTCATGTTTAAATGTCGATACTAATATTGCATTTGCGCCCGTGTAGCTCAGTTGGCAGAGCGGTTCATTCGTAATGAACAGGTCCGGGGTTCAATTCCCCGCGCGGGCTCCGAAAAAGTGTCATCTTTATTGTTAAACGACGTAAGATTTGTTTATGAGTATTTTTGGTGGAGTGATTTGGCATTACTGGCTTGCAGTTCCATTAGTAGTGGTGGGTGTAGTTTCTTTGATTGCTGCTTTGGTTGGTTATTTGGGGAAAGTTTCCTCCACGCGTTATCCCAAACGATAACTTTTCAGGAATTCTGTGGAGCGTAGTGAAAATAGCTCTATAGGAGGTATGAGAGTTGACTGGTCTTTTGCTGAAAAATTTGCAAACCGGATAGCTCAAAGAGCGTCTTTTAATGATGTCAGTCACCTGAAAGGCTTGAATGAATCATTTAGCGACCTCACTTCTTATGCAGAAGAATTAGTTGAAACTACAACAGGATTAAAATCTTTTTCAGGTAAAGCAAAAGCTAAAGTGGTCGATAGAAGTGGCTGGATCCGAGCCAATGTAGCTTCTTTGAGACGTCTGTTAAAACCCATTTTGGCGGAGGAGTCTGAGGTCAAAAAATCCTTGCTTTCTTCACGCGTCGCTGCCATGGAAATAGGCGGAGTTTTAGGCTGGATGTCAACTCGAGTTTTAGGACAATACGATTTATTGGTTTTGGATAATGAAACTTCTAATGAGCAAGATTTAGTTTATTTTGTAGGACCTAATATCCGCTCAATAGAGCGTCGTTATGCTTTTGATCCAGATGGTTTCCGTTTATGGCTAGCAATCCACGAGCTAACTCACCGAGCGCAATTTACTGGTGTGCTATGGATGCGAGAACACTATTTGTCACTAGTGGAAAATCTTTTGAAAGAGGTAAAAACAGATTCGGGTGAAACAGAAAAAAACTTTGCTTTGCAAAAACAACGTTCAGAAGAAATTGAATCTTCCAGTTTTTCTTCATTGAAAGTTTCTAATTTATTTGCAACTGTTGATACGAATAATTCAATTAACGAAATAGCAGCTTTAATGACTCTTCTTGAAGGTCATGGGGACGTAATAATGAGTCGAGCAGGAAAAGGACATGTAAGGAATCAAGAAAGATTTGAAAAGGTGGTTAGTCAGCGAAGAAAATCCGCCACCGGCGTTACAAAAATCTTTCAGAAACTCATTGGTATAGAAGCAAAATTGGCACAATATGAAAAAGGGGAGAAATTTATTTCAACCGTCGAAGAGTCTGAGGGAATTAATTTTTTGAATACAGTTTGGGAAGACCCCAGTAATTTGCCAGAGTTGGAAGAGATTGAAAATCCAAGCCTCTGGATATCTCGGATCAAAAAGTTGAAAAATGAACAATAACTTAATCTCCGAACTTCAAGCTAAGTGTGCTTTTCCTCCACCTAAAACTGAAGTTGATTGTGCAGTTTCAGGTGGAGCCGATTCACTAGCTTTACTTTTGTTAGCTATAGATGCTGGTTTGGAGGTAACCGTATGGCATGTGGATCACGGTCTTAGGCCTGACTCTGCTCATGAAGGGGAAATGGTTTCTGAGGTGGCTAAAAGTATGGGAGTCAAATCGCATTGTTTGCAAGCGTTTGTAGAAGATGGTCCAAATCTTGAAGCCAGAGCTCGTGATGCGAGAAGATCTGTATTGCCTCCACAAATACTCACAGGCCATACAGCTGATGATCAGGCAGAAACTGTGCTCCTAAATTTACTCAGAGGTTCAGGCGTGCAAGGAAGTTCTGGTATAGGTGAACCAAGTAGGAGGCCACTGCTGAATTTGCGTCGTAGTGAGACAAAAAAACTTTGCGCTTTAGAAAAATTAGAACCTGTAGATGATCCTATGAATTTAGACCCTAGGTTTACCCGAAACAGACTTCGTAACGAGGTTATTCCTTTACTTGCTGAAGTCGCCGGTCGTGATCCAGTTCCGCTTCTAGCTAGACATGCATACTTGGCTCATGAAGCAACTGGTATTTTGAGCGATTTGATCGAGGGTTTAGACATAACTCAAGTTAAATCGGTGAAAAAAGTTCCTGACCCTGTTGTCAGACTAGCTATTCAAGATTGGCTAACAGGCAATTTAGGTTTTCCAGCTGATTCTGCTTCAGTTAACAGAGTATTTCAGATTGTTCGTGGAGAAATTAGAGGAACAGAAATTCCTGGTGGATTTAGAGTGGATAGATCAGAAGGAAAAGTTAGATTTTCAGTCAACACTAAAATTTCTCAAGATTCAGATTAGTTTTTTATCGAACAACTCAAAGAAAGGTCGCACTTATGAGCGAAGAAAATAAGGATAACATCCCGACTCCCCAGCATGTTTTGATAACTGCGGATCAAGTTGCCTCAAAGGTAGCTGAATTGGGGAAACAAATAACTCAAGATTATCCAGACGAAGCACCTCTTTTGGTAGGAGTTCTGAAAGGAGCTTTTGTTTTTATGAGTGATTTATCTCGCGCCATAGACCTACCAATTGAGTTCGACTTTATGGCCGTTTCATCATATGGGCATTCGACTACATCTTCTGGAGTAGTACGAATAGTAAAGGATCTTGATCTTGATTTAGCAGATCGACATGTTCTTTTAGTGGAAGACATTGTTGACAGTGGACTGACTCTTAATTTTTTGCGAAAGAATCTTCTCGCTAGAAATCCAGCCAGTTTAGAGATTTGCGCACTTCTTGTGAGGGAAGATTTCCAATTCGAAGAAGATACTATTCGATATACGGGTTTTCAAGTTCCAGCTGACTGGTTAGTAGGCTATGGCTTAGATGTGGCTGAACGTTATAGAAATCTGCCCGATATATGGGTAGTTAATTCTGATTAAATTTAGGAGTGTCGATGAGAGGTAAGTGGGCTCAGGGGATAGAGCCAAGAAAATTCTTTTGGGTGATCAAAGACTCGCTTGCAATTTGTGAAAGACCAGGCGGGTTTGGTGAAAGTCACAGAAGCGTTAGGCGTCAGGAAGAAGTGATTTGGATTCGACAAAATAACTTTGATGTGGTCGTTTCACTTTTGGCGAATGATGACAACATTAAAGCTTATGAAAGCCAAGGAGTTCGTTGGGTACAAATGCCATTCGGAGGAGCTGAAGAAGGCATTGAAAGGTTAAAAGCGCTCTTTACTCGTTTGAGTTCTTTGTTAGAAGACAACCCTAGAGTTTTGTTGCATCGTGAAGAGTTAGGTGATCAAATTTGCGGTTTGATAGCCGCTTACCTTTTATGGCGTGAGCTGGTTCCGACAGGACCACGTTCCATTGAAGTTGTAGAGCAACTTCTCGAAAGGCAAATTGGTAGCGATGGACGTGAGATCGTTGAACTTATAGAGAATGAAAGTAAGGGCAATAAATAATTTCCATGGAGATATTTTCATCCACTAGAGATTTTCAAAAATATTTACATTCGAAAAGAACTTCTGACAACACAATTGGCTTTGTACCCACTATGGGGGCTTTACATGATGGCCACACTTCATTGATTGATGCTTCAGTTAAACAACAGAAAATTACTGCAGTATCAATTTTTATTAACCCACTTCAATTTGCTCCAGATGAAGATTTTGAAAAATACCCGAAAAGTTTCGAACAAGATGTGGAGATCTGTAAAGGTCATGGAGTCGATGTTCTTTTTTCTCCCACACAGAAAGACATTTTTCCTTATGGGCTTCCGGAACCTATGGAAATTGGACCGATAGGGAAAATATTTGAGGGTAAAAGCAGGCCTTCTCATTTTCAAGGAGTTGCTACAGTCGTTTCTAGGCTGTTTGAAATTGTTGGTGAAGTCAGCGCCTATTTCGGAGAAAAAGACTTTCAGCAACTAGTAGTTGTAGACGATTTAGTTAAAAGGCACCAATTTCCGGTAAAAGTAATTCATTGCCCAACTGTGCGTGATGATAATGGATTAGCGCTTTCAAGTCGGAATGTTTACTTGAGTGGTGAACAACTAATTGACGCTTCGGTTCTTTATAACGCTTTATGTGCAGGGGCAGATCTTATTAGCAACGGAGAAAAAGAATCTGAAAATCTAATAGATTTCATAAAGGGTGTAGTAGCAGATAAATCAGAAGGCGAGTTGGATTACGTGGGAATAGTTGATTCTGAAACTTTCAATCCACTTAATTCGTTAGATTTTTCCGGAAAGCACGTGAGGATATTGATTGCATGTTGTTTCGGTAGCACTCGTTTAATCGACAATATTGGTGTAGTTGTTCCCTGAGAAAAAAAGTACTACTAGAAGCTTTTTGAGGGACTAGCCTTGAAGTGGCTAGTTATTTGATCTTATTTAGGGTTAAAGGTTCTGATGCATGTTGTGAGTCAGTTGATTTCACTTTCTGTAGGACTAAATTTCAAATTAGAAAACAAATTATGAAAGGAAAAAATGCTCCTAACCATTGATGTGGGAAACACACAGACGGTTATAGGGCTGTATGAGAGTTCTGCATCCGTAGCTCAAGCTGACTCCGGACTTTTGGATTTTTGGCGTATTGCTACTGATGATGATCGGACTTCAGATGAACATGCTGTCATTATCAGGGATCTAGTTAAATCATCAGGTCACAGTGCTGAATATGAGGGAGTTGCGATTTGTTCAGGAGTGCCGAGAGTTCTAGCAAGTCTCCGTGAAATGGTAGGCAGATATATGGAATTAGAGCCAGTGGTTATTGAGCCTGGTGTAAGAACTGGTATGTCAATTCTTTATGACAACCCACGTGAAGTTGGAGCAGATCGTATAGCAAATGGAGTCGCAGCTTTTGATTTGTATGGTGGGCCTTCTGTAGTCGTAGATTTTGGAACAGGAAATAATTTTGATGTGATTTCCTCAAAAGGTGAATTTCTTGGAGGTGCTATAGCACCAGGAATCGAGATTAGCTTAGATGCACTTTTTGAAAGAGCTTCTGCTTTAAGAGCTATCGAATTAACCGAACCCCGAAGTGTGATTGGTAAAAGTACCGTCGAGTCACTCCAGTCAGGAGCTGTTTATGGATTCGCATCCCAAATTGATGGAATGGTCGAGCGTTTTAAACAAGAGCTTGGTGATTGCACAGTTATAGCCACAGGTGGTCTAGCGCATTTGATTGCACCGGTATCTAAATCTATAGATCACGTCGAACCATTTTTAACCTTGCACGGGCTACGACTCGTATACGATTTAAATAGAGAAAATGATGGATAGAGAAATTCCTTTTCGGTTTGAAGTAACAAATTCTGCTTCCGAACTTCTGTCTGAACACTCAGGCTTGTCAGAAGGCGAGAGTAGTGGAGTGACTGTTTCAGTAGCAGGAAGATTAATGTTACGGCGTGATCAGGGAAAAATAGTTTTTGGTGTTTTGCAGGATTCGACTGCTCGCATTCAGTTATTCGCTTCGGAGAAAAATACTCCAGACTATGAATTTTTTTCCAACCTGCACTTAGGTGACTGGTTAGGTGTAACCGGAGAGGTAATCAGAACAAAAAGAGGTGAAATTTCTGTTCGAGTTGATTCTTGGGTATGTCTGGCGGAAGCGAAAAGATCTTTTCCTGATAAATGGCATGGCATCTCCGATACCGATATTCGTTATAGACAGCGTTATGTAGATCTTTGGGTAACAGAAGAGTCGCGTAAAACCTTTATAACGAGAAGTAGAATCCTGTCGTTTATCCGAAGTTGGCTTGATAGTAAGGGGTTTATGGAAGTTGAGACACCGGTTTTTCACCCAATTCCTGGAGGAGCCGCAGCTCGTCCTTTTGACACGCACCACAATGCCCTTGATGTTGATTTATTTTTACGAATTGCACCTGAACTCTATTTAAAGAGGCTTGTCGTAGGAGGATTCGAAAAAGTTTATGAAATGGCACGTGTCTTCAGAAATGAAGGTATTTCAACGCGCCATAATCCAGAATTTACGATGCTTGAACTTTATGAAGCCTATGCAGACTATGAGGACATCATGCGACTTGTAGAGGAAATGGTTTCGGAACTTGCTTTGGAGGTCTGTGGTTCAACAAAAATTGAATATGACGGTCGTGAATTAGATCTTTCACCACCTTGGGAAAGATCAAGCATGTTGGATCTTTTAAGTCAAAAAATTGATAAGGAAATCAATATACAAACTCCAATTGAAGAATTAAGAGAGCTTTGTAAGGAACATTCAGTTCCATTTGAGGATCACTATGGACCAGGGAAATTAATTCTTGAACTTTATGAAAAAACAACTGAACCAGAGTTATGGGGTCCAATTTATGTAACAGATTACCCTGAAGAAGTGTCGCCCCTTTCGAGAGCTCATAGGAGCATCCCGGGAATGGTAGAGAGATTTGAAGCGATTGTTGCAGGTAGAGAATTATGTAATGCTTTTTCGGAGGTAATCGATCCAGATGACCAAAGGTCGCGTTTTAATGCCCAAGAGAAAAGCCGTGACGCAGGAGACGAAGAGGCCATGGTAGTTGACGAAGATTATTTAAGAGCTTTGGAATACGGATTGCCACCTACTGGTGGACTTGGAATAGGAATTGATCGCTTGGTGATGCTACTCACTGACACTCAGGCAATTCGTGATGTAATACTTTTCCCTACTCTGAGACCAGAGCAGGAATGATCATTATTTAAAACGGTTAACTTGATTTGTGAGGATATCACAAGTCGATTTGAGAATTTCCGCTGTAGGGCTATTGGGAAGGCTTGTTAAAGATTCCTGAGCTTTTTTCGTGAATCCTAGAGCTGTTTCTATTGTTGATTCGATAGCTTCATCTGCCCTGATAAGTTCCAAAGCTTTGTCTCGTTTATCACCATCAATAGAACTAGTTAGTAAATCTTTTAAAGCTTCAGAATTTGTCCCTTTGAGGGCCCGAATAACAGGCAGAGTATAAACACCCTCCAGTAAGTCATTACCCGAAGGTTTTCCAAGTTCTTTTTCGGTTGCCATTACATCTAATAAATCGTCAACAATTTGAAAGGCAACTCCATATAGATTTCCAAACTGTGTAACCGCATCGACTACTTCAGACGGGTAATCAGAAACAATTGCTCCCACTTTCGCTGAAGCTGAAAGAAGGGCGCTAGTTTTTCCAGAAATTGATGACATGTATGCTTCTTCACTTCTTGTGATGTCATAAGCAGAGTTGACTTCACGAATTTGGCCTTCGCAAAGAGAAGCAATTGTCGAAGCAAGTAGAGCAGCTACCTCAGCTCCTAGTTCAGCAGCGATTTCAGATGCCCTTGCTAGCAGGTAGTCTCCGCCGAGAATAGCTTCACGATTCCCCCATTCTTCGTTGACACTTGTAACATTTCGACGAGTTTTTGCCCCGTCCATAACATCATCGTGATAGAGAGAGCCCTGATGGACTAGCTCAACGGCCACTCCTCCCAGGATCACTTCTTGTGTTGGAGCGGTTGGTTGATTTTCAAGTATTTGGGAAGAGGCGATAGTTAGACTCGGTCTTATCCGCTTGCCTCCTGCATCTATCAGATGACGTGAAAGTTTTGTAAGAAGGGGTTCTTCAGCTTTGACAGCTATTCTTAGTTCGTCTTCCACTCTTTCCAAAGCACTTTTAATACCTGGCAAAGTGAGGAGTGTGTATGGTTCATCCACCTGCTGAGGATACGACATTTTTACCTTCTCTTGAAACTGCTAAAGAAAGGATATTCAAAATAGCTGTTTTACTTAATAGTGGTACATTACAGAATAGATACACTTGATTATCAGTTACTTTATTTTTGGGAGAAAACCAGTTGTTTGAGAGGTTTACAGATAGAGCCCGTCGTGTGGTGGTATTGGCTCAGGAGGAAGCGCGCCTACTGAACCACAATTACATAGGAACCGAGCATATCTTACTTGGACTTATCCATGAGGGAGAAGGGGTAGCCGCTAAAGCACTTGAATCTCTGGGTATTTCGCTTGAAGGAGTTCGTGGTCAAGTGGAGGAACTAATTGGTCAAGGAGGCAGTTCTCCAAGTGGCCACATTCCTTTTACACCACGCGCGAAAAAAGTCTTGGAGCTGTCTTTAAGAGAGGCTCTTCAATTAGGTCACAATTACATTGGAACGGAACACATACTTTTGGGCTTGATACGTGAAGGAGAAGGTGTAGCTGCCCAAGTATTAGTTAAGTTGGGCGCGGATTTATCTAGAGTTCGTCAACAAGTTATTCAACTTCTGTCTGGTTATGCAGGATCAGGTGGTCCAATGGGGGCTGCTTCTGAGAAGGCTGGCGCAACAACCGGAAGTAGAGGATCGGAATCACAGTCAGGTTCTCTTGTTTTGGACCAATTTGGAAGAAATCTTACACAAGCTGCAGTAGAGAAAAAGCTAGATCCTGTAATTGGCAGAAAACGCGAGTTAGAAAGAGTAATGCAAGTCTTATCGCGTAGAACAAAAAATAATCCTGTTCTAGTAGGAGAACCTGGCGTTGGTAAAACAGCTATTGTCGAAGGTCTCGCTCAGATGGTCGCTGGTGGTGATGTTCCCGAAACTATTCAGGGTAAACAAATTTACACTTTAGATTTAGGTGCTTTGGTTGCTGGTAGCCGTTATCGAGGTGATTTTGAAGAACGTCTAAAGAAAGTTTTGAAAGAAATTAAAACAAGAGGTGACATTGTCCTATTTATTGACGAAATTCATACCTTGGTTGGAGCAGGTGCAGCAGAAGGAGCAATAGATGCAGCCTCTATTTTGAAACCTATGTTGGCCAGAGGTGAATTGCAGACAATTGGAGCCACCACTTTAGAAGAATATAGAAAACATATAGAAAAAGATGCTGCTCTAGAAAGAAGGTTCCAACCAATAACCGTTGATGAGCCTGACGTTGCTCACACTATTGAAATTTTAAAAGGTTTACGAGAGCGCTATGAAACACATCATCGAGTAACAATTACTGATCAGGCTCTCATCGCTGCTGCTAATTTGGCAGATCGTTATATTTCTGACCGGCATCTTCCAGACAAAGCAATTGATCTGATTGATGAAGCTGGTTCTCGTCTTAGATTAAGACGAATGAATACTCCGGATGATTTGAGGGAACTTGAAGTCGAATTAGCTGAAGTAGTCCAACGCAAAAAAGCAGCTGTGGAATCTCAAGACTTTGAAGAAGCGGGAAATTTGCGTGATCGTGAAAAAGAATTAATTGCAAAGAAGACTGAAAGAGAAGAGGAAATTAAATCTACAGGAGTAGATCTCTTTGATGAAGTAGATGAAGAGTGCATAGCCGAAGTTCTTTCTGTTTGGACAGGCATACCTGTTTACAAACTTACTGAAGAAGAAACTCAAAAACTTCTTCACATGGAAGATGATCTACACAAGCGCGTAATCGGCCAAGAGGATGCAATCCATGCAGTCAGTCAAGCGATTAGACGGACTAGGGCTGGGCTAAAAGATCCAAAAAGACCATCAGGATCATTTGTTTTCCTCGGCCCTTCAGGAGTAGGTAAAACAGAACTAGCTAAAACACTCGCAGAGTTTCTTTTTGGCGATGAACAGGCTTTGATTTCTCTCGATATGTCTGAATATATGGAGAAACACACAGTAAGTAGGCTCCTAGGTTCCCCTCCAGGCTATGTGGGTTATGACGAAGGGGGACAACTAACCGAAGCTGTAAGAAGAAAGCCATTTTCAGTGGTTCTTTTCGACGAAGTAGAAAAAGCTCATCCTGATGTATTCAACACACTGTTACAAATACTTGAAGAAGGCAGATTGACAGATTCCCAAGGAAGGTCAGTAGATTTTAGAAACACAGTTCTAATAATGACTTCCAATCTAGGAACGGCAGATTTACGTAAAGCTAATTTGGGTTTCACCAAAGCGGATGAAGCTGT
This sequence comes from Candidatus Neomicrothrix sp. UBA881, assembly GCA_002294285.1. Taxonomy (GTDB): domain Bacteria; phylum Actinomycetota; class Acidimicrobiia; order Acidimicrobiales; family MedAcidi-G1; genus MedAcidi-G1. Next base: position 6,715 of record DBFL01000042.1, on the reverse strand, counting down.
GAGTTACGAGAGGATGAAAGAGAAAGTCCAAGATGCATTGAAAATGCACTTTAGACCAGAGTTCCTCAATCGAAT
>DBFL01000042.1:590-6228 GCA_002294285.1 Candidatus Neomicrothrix sp. UBA881 | reverse complement strand
GGACAAGGAATGGGATTGGAATTAACTGATGCGGTTAAACAACATTTAGCCGAGCATGGTTACGACCCAACTTTAGGGGCGAGACCTTTAAGAAGAGCTATTCAAAGGCTTATAGAAGATCCACTTTCGGAACGTTTGTTACACAAGGAGTTTAAAGCCGGTGAAATCGTGGTTGTAGACGTTGAAGAAGTTGCAGAAGAAGATGCAGATGACTCTACTCATGAAGGTAAAAAAGTTGTTTTCAGTTCAGTTGCGGGATTTGAAGTACCAACCATGGAGATGGCAGCTGAGATAGTTGAATAGCAGATTTTGGTTTTCGAATTCATCAACCACTTCTGTTCGATTGATTTGTTAATGTTTAAATTTGATAAATCTTTTTGAATTCAATATGAAAATTTTTTTACTTGTCCCATCGCTTCTCTTTCTTTTAGTTGCTTGTCAGGTTGAAAGTCTGGTTTCAGTAAATGTTGAAGACAATGGTTCTGGAAGTGTAGAGGTAATCGTAGAACTTGATGATGAAGCTAGTCGAATAATAGGAGATATAGAAAAGCAATTAAGAACAGATGATTTAGTTGCTGCAGGTTGGGAAGTTTCGACCCTTAACGCTTTAGAGGAAGAATCTAAAACAGTTGTGTTAGCAACAAAAAGTTTTACCGGTGTAGATTCTCTGGTCGGCGTTTTAGAAGAGGTTGCAGGTCCCTCAGTTTTTTCCGAAGTCAAACTAGTAAGTGAAAAATCATTTGCTAAAAAAATATGGAACCTCGAAGGAAAGATTGACCTTGCGGATGGCCTTTCCTTATTCTCTGATCCTGCCCTGGATGAGGCATTAGGAGGCACTCTTTTTGGTAGAAGTTTGGAAGATCTGTCTTTTTTGTCTGGATGTGATGAAATCTGTGACCCAGCTAATTCTTTTCTTTTGAATTTTTCTGTTTCATTACCGGGTGCGAGTGCTGATGATGCCACTGAAAGAGTATGGACGGTGCCCTTAGGCGATCAGACTCCCACACCATTTATAGTTTCTTCGACAGTTGATTATCCAAAACCCAAAGCATGGAGAACAGTTTCCTACGTTTTTCTTGGAGCAACTTTATTGTTGCTTTCGATTAGAGGTATTAAGCATTTGACTTCGGTTCGTCAATCTTCCAAACCTTCTGAAAATCCAAAAGAAACTAGCAAAACTCCAGACATTATTGAAAACACAACGACGCAAGAAAAAGAGGAAGTAGATAGGAGCATCAGACTAGTTGTAGTTGGTGGGAAAGGTGTTATCTGGGATGGAGGTGCTGATCCTGAAGGATTATTAGTACCTTTTGTAAGAGAAAATGGGGGATTGACAGACGCTGAAGAGATCGCAGATCGTTACAGATCTGCGAGTTTGGGTCAATTGAATTCTCAAGAGTTTTGGCAGAGTGTAGGTGTCCAAGGAAACTCTGACCTTATTGATGCCCAGTACTTAAGTCGTGTGCGTCTGAGGCCTGACGCTGTTCCATTTTTAAGTCAGATGAAATACAGAGGGATACCGGTTGCTTGTATTACAAATTCAGTGCTGTCGTGGTCGCAGCAGCTGCGTGAGCGACTAGGTGTAGACGAACAGATCGAATACTGGATAGTTAGTGGTGAATATGGTGTAAGAAAGCCCAGTAATTCAATATTTGAAGCACTTAGGCGTCTAACTGGTGTTTCCTTCTCTAATATGCTTTTAGTGGATTCTGAAATTGCTACTTTAGAGGCAGCGAGAGGTATCGGAATGTCTACGGTTTTAATGCAAAGTCAATCACCAATTCCTAGTGGTTTCTCACATCCTAAAATTGAAGGTTTTGCTGAACTGTTTGGAAGTCAAAACTAACAATTATTGTTATCAGCAGGTTAATTATGTATACGAAACTTCCATCGGGCACCAAAGCAGTAATAGAAAAACCTAGTTCAGGTTCATCACAACTGGGACTTGTTGTAATTCCAGACGTCATGGGTTTGCGTCCTTTGTTTGAAGATATGGTCAAGAATTTATCTAATGAATGGAAGATGCCTGTCTGCTCTTTTGAGCTTTATCCCGATTTGGAACATCTAAACGTAGAAGAACGACTCGCTGCTGCTAGTGAGCTGGATGATAAGCGCGTAATTGGTGATGCCGTAGCAGCCGCCGAATTGACACAGTCCAATCAGGTTGCAATTTTAGGATTTTGCATGGGAGGTATGTACACATTTAAGTCTGTTGCTTCCAAGCGATTCACCAAATACGTCTCTTTCTATGGGATGATCCGAGTGCCAGAAGCATGGAAATCGACGAATCAATCAGAACCGATTTCTTGTTTAAAGGAAGGAGATGCTTCTTCCGTTTTAGCCATCGTTGGAAGTAATGACAGCTGGACTCCTGACGAAGATATAGGTCTCTTGGAATCAGCTGGAGTTTCGGTAGTCACATATAAAGACGCTGATCACGGGTTCGTTCATGATCCATCAAGGCCTGCACATAGGCCATCTGATGCTCAAGACGCATGGAGTAAAGCAAAAGACTGGGTATTGAATACAAATTAACGTGAGCGTATTGTCAGTTGCTCACGGTCAAGAATTCTGTAGGTGCGATCAAACTGTTCGATCCATCCAAGTTTAATAAAAGAAGCTATAGCTTTATTTACTCTTTCTCTCGAGGCTCCAACCATGCCCGCTAATTCTTCCTGGGTTACAGGCAATGAAAATTCATCCTCATTATCAGAAATTTCAAGAAGTCTTTTTGCTGTTCTCCCAGTGACATCTAGAAAAACGGAGTCTGCTAAAACTTCATCCATATTCCTCAAACGGTTGACAAGCATCGTTACTACTTCCCACAGTTGTGAAGGGTTTTCCTCATAGAGCTTATTTATTGGTTCATAAGGCACTTCTATTACGCATGATTCTTCTAATGCTCGCGCTTCAGCTGATCTTCCCCTTTCGTCGAATAATCCCATTTCACCGAAAAGATCACCGTTCTCCATAAGGGCTATTACAGACTCTTTGCCAATAAATGATTTATTAACTATGGCTATCCGCCCAGTTTCTACGAGAAAAAGAGAAAATGGCTTATCATTTTCTCGAAACAAAACATCACCCCGAAGTAGTTGTTTCTTTGCAGATTTTTCGACAATAGGTTCAAGCTCTTTTTCATTTAATTTGCCAAAAAGCATTGATTGTGTAAAAAGGGTGTGATCTATCATTTCACAAGTCATGCTAATACGTAGAAGCTATTTAGACGAAGCAAAGGTACTTCTTTAGATTTTTTCATCTACAAAGGGTTAATGCATGAAAATTTGGACGATAGTTGTGGCCGCGGGACAAGGCCTTCGTTTTGGGAGCAAAAAACAATTTGCTGAGCTTTCAGGTGCCTCAGTGTTGTTTCATTCTGTTCTTGCAGCTTCTTCTGTATCAGATGGGATAGTTGTTGTAACTACGGATGAAGATCTCGAATATGCGAAAGTTTCACTTCAAAACGTAGAGAAAGTTAAAGAAGTCGTTGTAGGGGGTTCGACAAGAAGTAAATCTGTTAGAAAAGGTCTGGAGCAAGTTCCTCAAAATTGCGACATTTTGATCGTCCATGATGGGGTAAGACCTCTTGCATCAGAAAAATTGTTCAAATCTGTGGTTGAGAAAATCCAAGAGGGATCTGAGGCAGTGGTTCCCGTGGTACCAATAGCAGATTCGTTACGTTCGATTAGCGGAGAACAGATAGATCGGAGTGAAGTGGTAGCAATTCAAACTCCACAGGCGTTCAAAGCCACGTTGTTGCTTAAAGCTCACTCTACGTCTGAAAGTGCTTCAGATGATGCTTCGTTAGTTGAATTAGCAGGCGGAACAATTGATTTCGTTGATGGTGATGTGCGAAATTTGAAAATCACAGTTAGTTCGGATCTTCAAATTGCTGAAAATTTTTTACTGCAAAGGTAGTTATTAGAGAGGTTCATATGTCTGTTTTTAGAATAGGTCAAGGGTTTGATGTTCATCCATTCTCACAAGATCCAGCCCGCCCTTTAATTATCGGAGGAGAGATCCTACCAGGCCCCGGTTTGGAAGGTCATAGTGATGCTGATCTTTTAGCTCATGCGACTGCTGATGCTTTATTGGGAGCTGCTGGTTTGGAAGACATTGGACACTATTTTCCTGATACAGAATCTTCTACTTTAAATGCAAACAGTATGGAGATACTTAAAACAGTCGTCGAGTTGATAAACAAAGAGGGTTGGGAAATATGCAATGTTGATTGCAACGTGATAATTGAAAAACCCAAAATACAGCCTTACAAAAAAGATATAGAAAAACGAATGTCCGATATTTTAAAATCACCTGTAACCGTCAAAGGGCGAAGGTCTGAAGGTCTGGGATTCATAGGGAAGGGAGAAGGGGCTGCTTGTTTTGCAGCCGCTCTAATTCTAAAGCATGAGTAGGAAACGTAACCATAAGGGTAATTTGAGGGGAAACAAAGGACAGAGGGGCACGACACCTCTACGTCATAACAAGTCTCAACAAAATGTCTTATCGGGAGATCAAGTTGAAGGACGACAGGCTGTTCGAGAATTGCTCTTAGCGGGAACTCGCAAAACCCGTGAGATTTATTTAGCGGGAGACCTTGATGACGCCCCAATATTGGATGACATTATTGATCTAGCTGACGAAGCCAAAGTAACAATAAAAGAAATCCCAAGAACACGTTTTGAATCGATTGCTAAAACAGAGTCATCTCAAGGGGTTGTAGCCATGGCTGCCCCTTTACCGAATTATGAAATTCAAGAGTTAACACAATCTGAAGCTGGTGATGCCAAACCTTTCCTGCTGATTGTAGATGGAGTAACTGATCCGGGAAATTTGGGTGCAATGTTACGTTCAGCTGAATGTGCTGGAATCACAGGTGTAATACTCCCAAGACATCGTTCGGCGAGAATAACTCCAGCTGTAACCAAAACTGCAGCAGGAGCGATTGAACACTTAAGAATTGCTACAGTTAGCGGCATACCGGCAGCACTAGGCCGTCTAAGAGAAGCAGGAATTTGGTTAGTTGGATTGGATTCAGGAGGAGCTACTTCCTTATACGATCTTGCAATTGCCGACCAGCCGATCGCACTGGTTTTAGGTTCAGAAGGTCGTGGGTTGTCAAGATTAACTAGAGAACGTTGCGATGATCTGGTTCACATCCCGCTTCAGGGAGTTTTAGCTTCACTTAATGTCTCGACAGCAGCAGCGATTACTGTTTTTGAAATAGCCCGACATCGTTAAGTTTTGAGCCCGAGGTCGGATTCGAACCGACGACCTGCCGCTTACAAGGCGGCTGCTCTGACCAACTGAGCTACTCGGGCGTTTTCTTTAAGCCAAGATAGCAAACTATCATGGGGTACTTGATTATGATCACTTCTCGGAGGATGATTTGGTATAGGTTTAGTTTCAAGAGAGAAGGTAATTCTGATTTTAAATCATTTCAACATACAGCAATTGCAATCCAAGCAACTGGAATCAAAGGTATAGCATGAGTATGCAATCACCTTTGAGTGGGAAAGGTATAACTCCCAGTAATGCTTCTGCCGCCCCACGAGCATTTTTGCTTATTTTTGTTGCAGTTGTTATTGGTTTTGTAGTTTTGTGGAAGGGTCTGGATGATGATTTGCAAACAACAGGT
>DBFL01000042.1:0-210 GCA_002294285.1 Candidatus Neomicrothrix sp. UBA881 | reverse complement strand
CCTCCTTTAGATGTACCTCAAATCTCAACAACAACTGTTGCAGTCATTGAAACAACTACTACTACCAGCCTGCCACCTCTCCCCACTAAACCGCCTAGCACGGTAAAAGTTCTTGTATTAAATGGTTCAGGAGTGGGAGGAGCAGCAGGAGCTGTTACTAATCTTCTCAAACCTCACGGTTATACAACCTTGTCGCCTGCCAATGGAAAT
>DBFL01000070.1 GCA_002294285.1 Candidatus Neomicrothrix sp. UBA881 | reverse complement strand
AGACCTGATTCAACCCAAGGACGTCAAGACTGATAAAAGGTTTTCAGCATCGATACATAATGAAAATCCCACTTTGCTAAAATTTGGAATTGAGTCAAATAGTGGCTCACTCTCCGATCCCCTTGTAAAAGAACTTCAGCAACAGCTAGGAACAAAAAGTTGGGTGCCTTGGTATGTTGAAAGTCTAAAAAGTCAGAAGACTATTGCACAATTAAAAAGAGCTTTAAAAAAAGCTGACGCCCTATACCTAGCTACTGATGAAGATAGAGAAGGTGAAGCAATAGCATGGCACCTAGTAGAGGTACTCCAACCTGACCTTCCGGTTTACCGGATGGTATTCCATGAAATTACGGAAAAAGCGATCCTTGAAGCTCTACAAAATACAAGAGCCATTGATATGAACCAGGTTTCCGCACAAGAAACAAGAAGAGTCTTGGACAGAATCATTGGCTACGATCTATCTGGTCTGATGCGACAAGTAATAGGTGGCGGAGCAACTGGAGGTCGTGTCCAAAGCCCGACCCTCAGAAAAATTGTAGAGAGAGAAAGAGAAAGAATCCGTTTTAAAAGCACCGCTTATTGGAGCGCCACTGCAGAACTTAACTCAAATGATTCACTCAGCTTTGATGCAAAATTAATCGGTATAAATCATAAACGTGTTGCTTCAGGCAAAAATGATTTCAATGAAAATGGCGAACTCAAAAGACCAGATGAAGTCGTTGTCCTCTCAGAGGAAAACGCAGCGCGAGTTCAAGAACAATTTACCAGCGAACCTCTAACGACAACATCAATAGAAACATCGCCATATAGACGGCAACCTAAACCCCCCTTTACGACCTCTACCTTCCAACAGGAAGTGATAAACAAGCTTGGAGGATCTTCCGGAGCTGCGATGGCAATAGCGCAAGGACTCTATCAGAATGGCTACATCACTTACCATAGAACGGACAGCCCCGGCTTATCAGACCAAGCACTTAATGCAGCTCGTAAAGAGGTCGAGGAACTATGCGGAGCTGATTACCTCCCAGATAAACCAAGAACGTATGTTACTAAAAGCGAGAGTGCCCAGGAAGCCCACGAGGCCATACGTCCAGCTGGCGAAACTTTTCGCACACCCGAAGAACTCAGAAATGAACTAAATAAAGACCAACTTGCTGTATACGAATTAATTTGGAAAAGAACCCTAGCTTCTCAAATGACAGATGAAACTGGGGAAACAAAACGAGTCACCTTCGTAGGTGAAACTCCTGAACTAGATATATATCACGCTACGTTCAGCTCAACTGGACGCACAATTACTCATTCAGGATTCAAAAAAATCTATCGGGATGAATCTGAAGAATTAGCAGACCAAGGAGACGATACTATCCTTCCAGATTTAGAAGAAGGCCAAAAAGTCACAGCTAAAAGCATTGAGGTACATAGTCACGAAACTAAACCACCTGCCCGATTCACAGAAGCATCGCTAGTGAAATGGATGGAAGAAGCAGGAATAGGTAGACCTTCAACCTTTGCAGCAACAATCGGGAAAATCCAAGCAAGAGAATATACCCACAAGATGGGTCGCGCTTTAGTCCCTACGGTTAAAGCATTCGTTGCTACTAATTTTTCAGAAAATGAATTTGAAGAGATAGTTCAATATGAGTACACGGCAAACTTAAATCAGAAATTAGATCTCATCGCTGATGGGACTCTTGTTCGCGATGATTTCTTGAACGATTGGTACTTTGAAACAAGTGGATGGAAATCAGAAGTTGATAATGTTCAAAACCAAATTGATAAAGAAAACTTGAACTCCAAATACAATAATAAAACCGGATGGTCATCAAAAATTGAACTTATCCTAAACCAAATCAAAGTTGACCTACCTCGGATTCGCCACGAAGCTGCGCATTCAATTGGGCATGATCAAGAAACTAGCCAGTACATTTTTGCACGTTTTGCAAACCAGAAGCCTTACGTGCAAATTTCAGTTGATGGCGAAACAGCTTCTCTACCCCCAACGCTGCCCCTCGATGAGTTGACCGTAAAGAAAGCCAAAGAGCTTATTGACCTCGCATCACAACCAGATACTGTCCTTGGATGGGTCAATAGAGAAAAAGCAATTGAGATAACTTCAACAACTCAGGTTGAAAAAATTCTCGGATATGACCCCTCCAAGGGTTTGCCTGTCTACCTTCGAAACGGATCATTTGGCGAATATGTATCGCTAGGCGATTTCCCTAAGTGGCCACCTATGTCATCAAAAGAAGGTCGCCTGATGAAACAACCACATCATCTAAAAGTCATCAAAGTTGCTTGCGCATATCTTCAAGCAGCAGCAAATCCAGATGATGATAATGCTATAAAAATAATCTTGAACGAACCGAAGCGTGGAATAGGAAAAAAATCCATTGAAAATATTGAACACATTGCTGCGAACGAAGCGATTTCGTTTAAAGAGGCCTTAGCTAAGCAAAAACTCCTCCAAGATAAACCCGCTAAAGCAGTAAGAAAACTCATCAAGAACCTAAATTCCTGGGAAACAAATAATATTGATGAACCTGTGGGTTTCCGTTTGCGAGAATTATTGATCGACGCCGGTTACTGGAAACAGATTTCACGAATGGATAAAGCAGAGGACAAGATAAAAATCCTAGAGAATTTATTAGCCACCCTCAATGAGTTCTCAACCATAGAGAACATCCTAACGACACTAACAGAACGCCAAGAATTAAAAGACGCACCAAAACCCAAGACAGCTTCACTACTTGAGAAGATGTCAGCTGAAAATATTACAATAGAAGATGCAATTAATGTTCTAAGTCTTCCCAGAGAACTGCCAATACAAGAAACAATCACTATTGAAATAGATCCGCCGCCTAAAAAAGGTGAAGCTACATTCAAACT
>DBFL01000006.1:2171-5137 GCA_002294285.1 Candidatus Neomicrothrix sp. UBA881 | reverse complement strand
CCAGACAAAATGGCAATGAGCAGGAGAAGTTCTACTCCAGTTCCGTCTATCCTTATTTCCGTGAAAAGAGAAGATTGTAATATTCCTGCACATATAAGTACTGTCAAGACTCTCAACCAAGTATTCATTTATTCGAATTTTCGCTTGTTCTCGTTATTACATTTAAAAAACTCAAATTTTCTAATGAAGCAGACAGGTCAATCTCTATCGAACGGGCATAATCTGCTTGAGTATCTGGATCGTAAACTCTTCCAACTGGAATGTCCTGTGGAAAAATACTTCTTCCGCCTGATGTGACAACAACTTCACCAATCGATACTTCAGAATCAATGCTTATTCCTGCATCAAGAATCAAGATTCCCGGACTGCCATTTCCACGTGCAAGTCCTTCATCTTGTGAGTTAATCAGCCTCACTCCGACTCTAAAATCTGGATGTGTTGCAAGTCGTACGAAAGAACTTGAGCGGTCTACCTCGTAAAGGTAACCAACTAGACCAGCTTTGGTGATCACACCAGCTCCCTCTTGCAATCCATCATCACTGCCTTTATTAATCTCGACGACGTGACTGTTATAGTTGCCACCCGGAACACCAATGATCCTCGCTACCACTGTTTCTAGTTCTAAATAGTCAATGTCAACTTCACCCAAAAGCCTCTCTAAAAGTTCACGATCTGCTTCGTCTCTCAACTCGGCACCCCTCATTCGAGCTATTTCTAGTTGTAGTCGCTCATTCTCTTCACTCACCTCGTCATATTCAAAAACACCATTCCAAACTCTCTGAAATGGGTCGGTAGCTTTGTCAACAACTCTTCGTACAGGACTGATTACATCCCGAAAACCTTGTTGAAATTCGTCTACAGGAAGAAAGTCTCTGAACTGTGCTGTCAAAAGAGTTAAAGCCGCAGCCATCAAAACGAGTAAAACCACCCTGGGCCTATCACTTGACCTTTTGGGCACGAAAATTACTCCTGGTTACTGCCGAAAAAAATCGTTCCGAAACGGTCAATCTCTTCTAAAGCTTTTCCGGCTCCTAAAACAACAGAGTGAAGAGGGTCAGATGCCACCAAAACTTTCATACCTATTTCTTCGGTGAGTCTCTCTACGAGTCCAACTAGGAGAGCTCCGCCACCTGTTAGAACAACTCCTCTTTCCATCACATCAGCTGCTAATTCCGGCGGTGTTGAGTCCAGGGTTACTTTAATTGCATCAATAATTGCCATTAAAGGAAAAGCCATTGCTTCACGTATCTCGGTAGTTGTGAAACTTACAGTTCTTGGAAGTCCAGTTGATAAATCACTCGCATTCACTTCGGCTACTAGCTCTTTTTCCAAAGGGTATGCAGAACCTAGTTTCATTTTGATATTTTCAGCTGTTCTTACCCCTACAGCTACACCGTGTTCCTGTTTAAGATGTTGGATAATCGCTTCATCGAGCTCGTTTCCGGCGATTCTTATCGACTGATTAGCAACAATGCCACCTAAAGAAATCATCGCTACTTCTGTAGTCCCTCCACCTATATCGACAACCATACTTCCAGTAGGTTCAGCAATTGGTAGTCCTGCACCTATGGCTGCTGCCATAGGCTCTTCGATGATGTAGGCAGGTGATCTCGCGCCAGCATGTTCGGCTGCCTCTTGAACCGCTCTTCTCTCGACTCCAGTAACACCTGATGGGACACAAATAACCATTCTTGGTTTGGCCCACTTTCGACTATGTACCTGTTGAATAAAATAACGAAGCATTTTTTCACAAACGTCAAAATCGGCTATCACTCCATCTTCTAAAGGTCTGATTGCTTGTATATGTCCTGGAGTACGGCCAATCATTCTCTTGGCATCTGCCCCAACGGCCAACACAGTTCCATCAAGAGTATTTATTGCGACAACTGAAGGATGATCTAGAACAATTCCGTCGCCCCTGACATAGACGAGGGTGTTGGCTGTTCCCAAGTCGACCGCTATATCACGTCCACCAAAAAAAGTGCCTGCACCAACTTGCTCTATCTGACTGTTCATTACTTATTGCTTTCCTAGATATCAATCCTGAGAAACTATTAAAATTATGCCATCGACTACTTACAGTTAAGTACATAACCGTCCCTTGACGGTAGCCGGTTTAAAATGTTTTTACCACTCTAAGCGCATATATAACCACCTAGAGCGTAATTATAGTTCTGGGAAGAAAATAGATATCTCTCGTTCTGCTGATTCTTCAGAGTCTGAGCCGTGTATAAGATTTTCTGGCATCTCAGATCCTAAGTCACCTCTGATAGTTCCAGCATCAGCCTCTGCCGGGTCTGTTGCTCCCATCAATGCACGAGCAGTTGCAAACGCTTCCCCTTCACCTTCGAGAACCATAAGCATTGCTGGGGATCTTGACATAAAGGTCACCAAATCATCGTAAAAAGGTTTTCCGACATGTTCTTCATAATGCTTTGCAAGGATTTCGGGATTCAAAGTTCTTAATTCAGCAGCGAGGATGGAAAGTCCTGACTCTTCAAGACGACGAATTATCTCACCGACCAATTTTCTCTCAACTGCATCGGGTTTGCACATTACAAAAGTTCTACTCATAAGAACATGCTAAGACCTGAAATTAAATTTGTGGCCAGAAACTGAATTTAACTTTGCTGCTCTTCAGACTCTTTAACAGCGCGTCGAATTTCCGAAATGTTGTAAAAGGACCCAGCGGCAACAATCAGGTCTTCTTCAGTGCTAACCCTCAATGCATTTAAAGTGGCCTCATATGGATTTTCTGACTTCTCTACTTCATATCCGAGACTCAACGCAATCTTTTCTAATTCACGAGCGTTAACTGCCCTCGCAGAAGGGGCATTGCAGACCACTACAAGATCGGGAGAAATATATTTAAGCTCGTTGAATATTTCCTCTGGGGAATGCGGCTCCAGTATGCCAAGAATCAAAATTCTTCGAGTGGCTGGGAAGACTTCATTTACAGTTTCCGC
>DBFL01000006.1:514-1800 GCA_002294285.1 Candidatus Neomicrothrix sp. UBA881 | reverse complement strand
CTGCGAGAAAGAATTTCCATACGCCCAGGGATCGATAAGTTTCTAAAAGCATCTTCTATAACTTCTTCTGAAATTGGGCCATCAAGAAAAACCTCAGAAGTTGCTAATGACAATGCGGCGTTATCTGCCTGTCGTTTTCCGTAGAGGGGAAGAAAAATTTCTTCATATTTTCCATGGATGCCGCGAATATTCAGCACCTGACCTCCTACAGCTGGGAGAGAATCTTCGACAGAAAAATCTTTTTTATTCTGAAATAAAGGACTTGGATTTTCGTCAAGAAACAAATCAAGAACGTCTTCTTCAGGATTTCCTAGTAACAGCGGCTTCCCTTCAACGATGATTCCTGCTTTTTCGCCAGCTATTGATCTTCTCCATTCATTTTTTCCGTCCGTATGATCTTTACCAATATTTGTTATAACGGCGACTTCCCCGTCAAGTACATTGGTTGCATCAAACCGGCCCAAAATCCCTACTTCAACGACTGCCGCATCGACGCCTTCGTTGCTAAATAAAAGGAGGGCTGCCGCCGTTAGTAGTTCAAAATAACTAGGTTCAAGAGAGTTGCTCTCCACGTACTGAGAAACATCAAATACAAGCTCTGCAAACATTTCTTCGGTTATCTGAGAGTTCGCTAGGACAAATCTTTCTCGAATACTGTCAACATGCGGACTCATATAAGAACCGACACGCAGTCCATTAGCAGAAATAATGGATTGGATCATGCTCACAACAGAACCTTTTCCGTTCGTTCCAGTGACGTGGATTGCCCGTAGATCCTTATGTGGGTCCCCCATGCAGTGAACTAAGTCAGACATCGCCGCCAAGCTCAATCCATGAATGCGCCCTGCAGTAGCTTCCCTGTTTATGAAACGGTCCAAGTAGCGCAGAGCTTCGTTAAAGTTCATACTCTTAGGTGAATTTTACAAAATAGCTTAAGATGCAGCACGATCAGTCTGATCGGCATCTTTTGGCTCAATACGTGGAACACTACGCTCTAGAACGGTTTCTTGATCCACTATCACTCTGCCTGCAGAAGCATCACCCGGAAGTTCATACATAGGGTCAAGCAAAACTTCTTCGAGTATCGCTCTCAGTCCTCGAGCTCCTGTTCCTCTTTCAAGAGCTTGTTCAGAAATTGCATGTAAAGCTTCTTCTGTTACTTCAAGTTCGATATCTTCGAATTCAAAAATTTTCTCGTACTGTTTTATTAAAGCATTTCTTGGTTCAATCAATATCTTCATCAAAGCTTTAACGTCTAGTTGAGAAACTGTAGCTACAACCGGAAG
>DBFL01000006.1:0-176 GCA_002294285.1 Candidatus Neomicrothrix sp. UBA881 | reverse complement strand
AAATTCTGGTATTAATCCAAATTTGACCAAATCCTCAGGCAGGACTCCCGAAAAAAGAGTTCCTAAGTCTTTTTCTTGCGCTGACCGTATGTCAGCCCCGAATCCAACCCCTGCACCTCCAAGACGTGCTTCTATAGTGTCTTCAAGCCCAGCAAAAGCACCACCACAAATGAACA
>DBFL01000058.1:37243-37930 GCA_002294285.1 Candidatus Neomicrothrix sp. UBA881 | reverse complement strand
TACGACTACAACTTCGACTACGACTACGACTACGACTACGACAATTGCCCCGCCAGTTCCTTGCACGACAGTACCTGATCAAATTGAAATAGATGATGACAGCACACCTGATAATGAGAATCAGGAAATTGAAGAGACACCAGAGATAGATGTGAGAATTCCACCGAAGCCGATTTATGTTTGTTAAAAAATATATTAAGAAAGGTTCTGCTTAATCATGTCCTATGATCGAAGTAGGAAACTTTTACGAAAGGTTTAGCTGGGCATGGAATTGGTAACAAATAAAAAGCTATATCTGGTTTCTGGTCGCACATATAAGCCTTTAGCTGAAAAGATTGCAGACGAATTGGGTGTATCTTTAGGCGATCCAAACCTGGCTGAATTCGCTAATGGTGAAGTGCATTGCCGATTTTCTGAATCGATACGTGGCTGTGATGTTTTTATTGTTCAGACTCACAGCGGATCAGAAAATTCTTCCATCAACGATTCGTTGATGGAACAATTGATAATGGTTGACGCGGCAAGGCGAGCATCAGCTAAGCGAATCACAGTAGTCTGCCCATCTTTTGGTTATGGAAGACAAGACCGCAAGGCTTCGGGTCGTGAACCTATTACAGCCAAATTGGTTGCCAACCTGTTTAAAGAAGCTGGGGCAAGCAGATTAGTGAGTGTTGATCTCCACTCTGG
>DBFL01000058.1:0-36884 GCA_002294285.1 Candidatus Neomicrothrix sp. UBA881 | reverse complement strand
CTTACGGCTATGCCTGTTTTGGTTGAAAAGCTTGCTTCTTTAAAAGGTGATCTCACCATAGTCTCACCAGATGCTGGCAGGGTAAAAGTTGCAGAACGGTATGCAATGACGCTTGGAGCAGAATTAGCAATAGTTCATAAACGAAGAAGTCATAGTTCGTTTAACACCGTTGAAGCAAGAGAGGTAGTAGGCGATGTATCAGGTCGCGTTTGTGTCTTAGTTGATGACATGATTGACACTGCAGGAACGATTTGTTCAGCAGCGGAACAGTTAGCGGAAAGAGGAGCCTCGCAAATTGTTGCAGCAGCAACACATGGAGTTTTCTCAGGTCCTGCTTCAGAAAGACTGTCGGAGTCCCCAGTAGAAAAAATAATCGTTACAGACACACTTCCGTTGTCGGAAAATATGCAAATTGGCAAAGTCGAGGTGCTGTCGGTTGCGCCTTTGATAGCAGAGGCGATTAGGGCAGTGTTTGAGGACACCTCTGTTTCAGAGATATTTGGTGGCAACAATTTGGTGTAAAATAATTTAACACCCATACTGCCGTTTGGGTTACGAAATCATTGGTTAGAATCGCCTGTCGGGCCATAAATATTAAGCTGAGGGAAGACTCATGGAAGAAATACTTCTTAGTGCAAATACTTCAAGAGAAATAGGAAGCAGTTCAAGTCGTCGCGTTCGAAAAGACGGAGTTATTCCAGGAGTTCTATACGGGCTTAACGAGGAATCAATATCACTATCAGTCGATTGGCGTGATTTGAGGAAAGCTCTGACTACGGATTCTGGACTGAATGCGATTATTCAGTTGGAAATCGATGGGAAAAAACAAATGACAATCGTCAAAGATATCCAAAGGCACCCTGTTAGACGCGACGTCCTGCATGTCGATTTTTTGAGAATTGATCCAAACAAGAATGTAACCGTCGATATTCCATTAATTATGATCGGTGAAGCACGCGAAGTTTCTGCAGCGGATGGAATGGTAGACCAAAATATGTTCACTTTAACCGTTAGCGCTCCTCCGGATCGTATACCAACCGAGATCGAAGTAGACATTTCTTCACTTACAGTCGGCACATCAGTACGAGTGGGTGATCTGAATCTCCCTGAAGGTGTAACAACCGAAGGTGATCCTGAAGAAACCATAGCGGTAGGAATGATCACCCGTTCAACACTTGAGTCGATTGCTGCTGATGAAGCAGCTGAGCAAGAAGCTCTTGAAGGAGAAGAGGGAGCAGAAGGAGAAAGCGGTGATTCAGAAAGTGGAGCCGCTGACTCTGCTGAGCAGGAAGGCGGTGCTGGCGATGCAGCTAATGACGCCGCCGAAGAAGGGTAAGCAGGATCTGCATGTCCCGAGTTACACGGGGCGCACGTCGATCATTAACTCGCAGAGGTGAATCAGCAGAACTCTTAGTCGTTGGCCTTGGTAATCCGGGATCAAAGTTCAGCGGAACTCGCCACAACCTTGGAAGAGAAGTAGTTGACGAGGTTGTAAAGCGAAAAGACTTGGCTTTAAAAGCGGGGAAAGACCAGGCGTTAGTTGCAGAAGGAAGACATGATCAGAAGCTGGTCGTCTTTGCTATACCTATGACTTACATGAATGACTCTGGAATTGCAGTAGCAAAACTAATGAGACGTTACAGACTGGAAGAGACAAAAAAATTATTGATAGTACATGACGAATTAGATTTAGATGTCGGGACAATTCGCCTAAAGGAGAGCGGAGGAATGGCAGGCCATAACGGACTACGTTCTGTATCACAACACATAAAAACTCATGATTTCTGCCGTATAAGAATTGGGATCAGAGGGCCTTTCGAAGCTCAAAAAGGGGCCCAACATGTTCTTTCTAGACCAGGGAAGAAAGAAAGACAAGAACTAGATTTATCAATTATGAATGCAGCAGATTCAATCGACATTATTCTGAATGAAGGTTTCGAGAGCGCCATGAGAACGTTCAACAAAAAATAAGAATCAAATGACTCATGAAATTTATAGGACACTGCCTGGATTATTAATTAATGAAATATCAATAGTTGAATCTAGAGGTCTTTCCAAGTGCGAAATTTCTGTACCTGAATGCGCCCACGCAATTGTTACATCAGCTATTTCGAGATCTAGTGGGAAAAGTCCATTAGTGGTAGTTGCTGCAACAAACTCGGAAGCTGAAAAGCTTTTTACTGATTTAAAGTCATATCTAGGATCCGAAAAGGTGGAATTTTTTCCATCTTGGGAAACCCTTCCCTTTGAAAGAGTTAGTCCGGGTGTAGAGACCATGGGTAAAAGATTAAGGGTCATTCATCGTCTAATGAGTTCTGAGGCAAATCTAGAAGTAGTTGTTACCTCTGTTCGTGCCTTAGTACAGAAACTGTTTATTCAAGAACAAACATTCCCCATCCGCTTGAAGGCTGGTGACTTAATTGACCATGGAGAACTAACGAAAAAATTGATTCTCTTTGGCTACAAAAGAGAGTATCAAGTCGAACACCGCGGTGAATTGGCGATAAGGGGTTCGATAATTGACTTGTGGCCATCGACATCAGCTTTTCCTATTCGTATAGATTTTTGGGGAGATGAGATCGAGAGATTATGTGAATTTGGAGTAGCTGATCAAAGATCAAAGCAACCTGTCGATGAGGTTGAAGCTTTTCCCTGCAGGGAGTTGATTCTGGACCCTGAAATGCTGAAGAAAGCCTCATTTATGGCAGACCAGAATAACTGGGGTACAGAGGAATGGAAAAAACTGGCAGAGGGTGAACTTTTCGACGGAATGGAGTCATTTTTGCCGTGGCTTCTAAACGACAGTGTTTCACTAGGTGACATTATTCCGGAGGAAGGCATGTTGTTGTTGCTCGACAGGAAACGCCTTCGTTCCAGAGTCGCCGACCTGTTAGAAAAAGAAAATAGATTGGCTGAGTCGCTTTCAAAGACATGGTCGTTTGAAGGGTCAGAACTGCCAGAACTTCATTCTTCTTTTGAGACGTCTCTAGAATCGTGCAAGGCATCTATCTGGTCGATTAATTCGATTCCCACCGATTTGTCCACCAAAAAGATAAAGGCAACCACATTTGAATCGGTTAAAGGCGAGAGACTCACCAAAAATTCTACACACAAAAGTTTTGAACGATTAAGAGAACTATTGGACAAAAATTTTCATCTTGTTGTCGCAGCAGATGGAGAAGGTAGCGCCAAGCGCCTCTTTGAAGTCTTCGAAAAAGAGGGTCTACCTGTTGCAATAGAAAATGAAAAATTAGACAATGAATTTTCAGGCATTCGAATCATGGTCGGAGCAATCGAGTCAGGATTTATTCTAGAGAATTCACTTTTCGCATTAATCACAGAAAGAGAAATTACTGGTAGAAGAAGAACACACAAGTCTTCAAAGCAGCCTAGAAGAGACAACATCCGTGTTTTTGAAGACTTTTCGGCGGGCGATTATGTAGTCCATGAACATCATGGAATAGCCCGGTTTGCAGGTCTCGTAAGTCAAAAACTTGGTGGAGCAGAAAAAGACTACTTGTTATTGGAATATAAAGGCAGTGATCGTCTTTATTTGCCAACTGATCAAATTGAAGTAATCAGACCGTATAGCGCTGGTGACGTCCCAACCCTTTCCCGTATGGGTGGAGTCGAGTGGGAAAGAACTAAGTCTCGAGTCAGGTCGGCAATTTCAGAAATCGCTTCTGATTTAGTAGAGCTTTACAAAAAGAGAATTAATTCATCAGGTCGCGCATTCGCAAAAGACTCACCTTGGCAGTCGGAACTCGAACAATCTTTTCCTTTTCAGGAAACTCCAGACCAACTAAAAGCTATCGATGAAGTAAAAGCCGACATGGAACGACCATTCCCGATGGACCGTGTTGTATGCGGAGATGTAGGGTTCGGCAAAACAGAAGTTGCCCTCAGGGCGGCTTTCAAAGCGGTTCAAGATGGCTGCCAAGTGGCCGTTTTGGTGCCAACAACACTTTTAGCCCAACAACATGGTGAAACCTTCAAAGAACGCTTTGCCTCTTATCCACTAAAAGTTGAGATTTTAAGTCGATTCCTAACAAATGCTCAGACTCGAAGAGTCTTAGCAGAGTTAAGTGCTGGCTCTGTTGACATTGTCATCGGAACCCATCGACTTCTTTCCTCAGACGTTTCTTTCAAAGACCTTGGACTTCTAATTGTTGACGAAGAGCAGAGATTTGGAGTCAGCCATAAAGAGGCTATTAAAGCAATGAAAGCCCAAGTTGATATTTTGACTTTAACAGCCACTCCTATACCCAGAACTTTAGAAATGTCATTAACTGGAATTAGAGATCTAAGTCTTATTGACACTCCACCCGCAGACCGACAACCGATACTTACATTTGTTGGCGAATACAATGAAAGCGCTGTAACTGAAGCTATAAGGCGAGAACTGTTACGTGAAGGACAGGTTTTTTTCGTGCATAACAGAGTCCACGACATTGAGGAAGTGGCAGCTGGAATAAGACAGTTGGTGCCAGAGGCGCGTGTTGCCATAGCTCACGGCCAGATGGACGAATCGTCCCTGGAGAAGGTAATTCTAGATTTTTGGGAGAGAAATTATGATGTATTGGTCTGCACCACAATAGTTGAGTCAGGTATTGATATGCCAACGGTAAATACCTTGGTGGTTGATAGAGCCGACCTGCTAGGGCTGGGGCAACTACACCAGTTGAGAGGCAGAGTGGGAAGATCTGGACAAAGAGCCTATGCGTACCTTTTCACCCCGACCGACCGTTCACTCACTGAAGAAGCATTTGAGAGGTTGAGAACAATTGGTGAGACCACAGAGTTGGGTTCCGGTTTTCGTTTAGCGATGAAAGACCTCGAGATTAGAGGCGCTGGAAACCTTTTGGGAACAGGACAGAGTGGACACGTGGCTTCAGTGGGCTACGACTTGTACTGTCAGATGGTCAATGAGGCGGTTTCAGAACTCGCCGACACTGAAGAGGTCGACCAAGCTGAAATAAGGGTAGAAATTCCCGTAGACGCTTACCTGCCGGAAAGCTATGTAACCAGAAGTGATTTAAGGCTCGAGGCTTATCGGAAACTAGCATCAGCAGGCGAAACCTCCGATCCGACGAATATCGAAGAAGTTAGACAGGAATGGGAAGATCGATACGGACCTATTCCAAAAGAAGCAGAAGAACTTCTATCAATAGGTCATTTAAGAACAACTTGTGTTCAGAGAGGAATCAAAGAAGTGACGGTGACAAAAAGGAAAACATCTGAAGCAGGCTTTCTTGCTCGCTGCTCACCTGTTTTGCTTCCCCTGAGTAAACAAACTCGTTTAGAAAGATTGCATCCCGAAGCCTACTTAAAGGAGAGTTCTGCCGAGTTGCAAATCCCGATACCAGAAAAAAATCCGGCTGAAGCTTTAAGTAACTACTTGAAAGATTTGGTTCCCGTTACGACTTAGGTCACGTAGCATTTTGTAGTGAGTTTAAATATGAAAAAATCCTTCTTTAAGATCTTGAAATTTTCAGTAGTTCCATTTGCGGTTCTTTGCCTGTTTAGTTGCGGCGGTTCCCAAGTCGCGATTGAGGTGGGTGAAACACAGATAGAGCGAAATGAATTAATTGACTGGAGTGGCAAACGAACAGGAATCGAAAACCCTGACACTCTAACGCTGCTGCAAACAGCTGATGAGTGGATACAAAATCAGGCTTTAGTCGATTTTTTGAATGAATACGGGGTTGAAGTAGAAAAAGAAGAGATAGATAGAGCAAGGAATCAACTTTTAGCGTCTGGCTTAAATGATTCAGATCCGCGATTAGATATGTACAGCGAATGGCAAGCTTTTCGGAATATTGCAGCACAGGGTGGCCCCGCAGTTCAACTGGCTTATGAAAGAAACAAAAATCTTCTTGGTCATGAACTTTGCACGAGTCATATTCTCACGAATACCAGACAGGAAGCAGTGGAGGTAATCAAACTTTTAGATTCTGGGCAAAGTTTTGAGGATTTAGCTCTAACATTTTCAACAGACCCAGGTTCAGGCAGCCAAGGTGGTTATCTCGGATGTGTCCCCTTGGGTGCATTTGTGCCTTCTTTTGAAAGGGCTGTACTCGGTGGTCTGAAAGTTTCGAAAGAACTATTAGATCCGGTGGGCAGTCAATTCGGTTTTCATGTGATACGTATCGACAAAAGGAGTCCGATTGAGCCAATGCTGTTCGAAGAACAAGACGAACGGATTTTTATGTCGATGATGCACCTTGCAACACTCACTCGAGAAATAGAGTTGGATCCCCGTTACGGCACTTGGGATCCGGTAATTGGACAAATAGTTCCCGTGCAGGTTTCGGAAAGTCCTTGATTTGAAACCTTCGCCTAAGGTGACAGTTATAGGTCTTGGACCAGGAGAACCCTCTCTGTGCAATTCGAGAACATTAGACCTGATTAATGAACATAGTTTTCGTTATGCAAGGACACTTAGGCATCCCTCTAGTGTGTTACTGGAAAACAAAGTTACCTCATTCGACCACTTGTACGAGTCTGCTGAATCCTTCGAAGACCTCTACAGAAATATTGTTACAGAGTTAATTAACTCTGCGAAAAAGAATGGAAAGATACTTTACGCAGTTCCCGGCTCGCCTTTTGTAGCTGAAAAAACAGTTCAATTACTCGCTGAACAAACCGAAGTAGAAGTTGAAGTAATCCCCAGTCTTTCCTTTATTGACCTGGTATGGAGCTGTTTAAATATTGACCCGATGGAAGCTGGAGTCAGGATTATAGATGCCCATAGATTCGCAATAGAAGCTGCAGGTGACTCAGGTCCGCTTCTAGTGACGCAGATCGATAGCGTTAACGTTCTAGCGGACATAGTTGCATCGGTTGACATTCCACCGGTTCAACCAGTGTTCATTTTGAAACATTTAGGTCTAGAAGACGAAATTATCCAAGAGTTGAAATGGGAGGATTTAATTGAAAACGTCGAGCCCGACCATTTAACTTCATGTTTTATTCCCCATTTGGAATCACCCATAGCATCCGAACTGCAGCAGTTCATCGAACTCGTAGCGACATTAAGACTTCAATGTCCCTGGGATTCTGAACAAACCCATTCCTCGCTTACCTCGCATTTACTTGAAGAGACTTATGAAGTGTTGGAAGCCATCGAAAACTTTAATGAAGAAACAGGCGAAGGATCTGATGACCTAGAAGAAGAACTTGGTGACTTGTTGTTTCAAGTCGTATTCCATTCGCGTATAGCGGCAGAGAATGGCAGATTCGATCTAGCTGATGTCACAAACGGAATTTACGAGAAGCTTAAGAGACGACACCCTAAAATATTTGACATAAATCATCCAGCAGACTTTAAAGAAAACCAAAAAGCAGCTCACAAAAAATGGGAAGAGATTAAGAAAAATGAGAAAAAACGAACTTCCATTCTGGACGGAGTGCCAGACAGCCTTCCAGCATTATCATATGCGCAGAAAATTTTCGAAAAGTCTCAAACCCTGGGTTTGACCGATGAAGAAATCGTGCTCAAAAAGGTCACTCCTGAAACCGACGAAGAGTTAGGGAGTATTATTCTAAATCTTGTTTTCTGGGCTGCGGAAAATGGTTACGAAGCTGAAAGAGCTCTAAGAGCAGCTAATAAAAGGTTTGTCACTTTCATACAAAACATTGAAACTGCTGCAACAGATAAAAACATCGACTTGTTCTCTGCCGATAGTAAGACCAGAAAAATCCTGAAATCAGAGATAGAAAATCAAACATTAAAAGAGCTCTAAAAAAACCTATTGAAACTTTTTACATATTCTCCATATTTGACAGGTTCATAAGGAGTAGTTTGGAATAAGGAAAAGACTTACTACACAAAATTTTCAGGGAGTGATTGTGAGCAGGATTAAGTCGGTTTTTGGAAGACAGATAATAGATTCCCGTGGAAACCCCACCTTAGAGGTAGAGATTTCACTAGACAGCGGAGCATTTGGAGCAGCAATGGTTCCAAGTGGAGCTTCAACCGGTCAATTTGAGGCAGTGGAACTTAGAGATGGTGATGAAGCTTGGTCGGGTAAAGGTGTAACTAAAGCCGTCAGTCATGTAAATAATGAAATATCTGATGCGATTTTGGGTCTAGATGCCGCAGACCAGCGTGAGGTTGACCAGACAATGATTGACTTGGATGGAACTGATGACAAAAGCGGATTGGGTGCCAATGCCATTCTCGGAGTTTCTTTGGCAGTAGCCAGATCAGCGGCTCAAGACTCTGGAATTCCTCTTTATAAATACATTGGAGGAGCAAATGCCCACCTGTTGCCAGTGCCCATGTTCAATGTGATTAATGGAGGAATGCACGCTGATAACAATATTGATTTTCAGGAATTCATGATCATGCCTTTAGGGGCAGCATCATATAGAGAAGGATTGCAATGGGGAGTCGATGTTTATCACTCTTTAAAGTCTGTTTTGCAAGATAGAGGCATGTTGACAACAGTAGGAGATGAAGGTGGTTTCGCTCCCAATCTTTCTTCAAATGAAGAAGCACTGCAGATACTTCTCGATGCAATAGAACGCTCTGGACTTACTCCAGGAGATGACATTTCGTTGGCCCTTGATGTTGCATCAACAGAATTTTTTCAAGATGGGTTTTATAAAATTCAATCTGAAGGACTCTCTCTTAGTTCCGAAGAAATGG
This sequence comes from Candidatus Neomicrothrix sp. UBA881, assembly GCA_002294285.1. Lineage (GTDB taxonomy): Bacteria > Actinomycetota > Acidimicrobiia > Acidimicrobiales > MedAcidi-G1 > MedAcidi-G1. Next base: position 28,231 of record DBFL01000058.1, on the reverse strand, counting down.
TTGAGTATCTTTCTTCACTGTGCAGCAAGTATCCAATTTGTTCTATAGAGGACGGCATGTCAGAAGAGGACTGGGATGGATGGCTAAAGCTAACTGAAGAATTAGGAGAGAAAACACAGTTGGTTGGCGATGATTTATTCGTCACCAACTCGCAGAGACTTGAACGCGGAATTGAAAATGGCATAGCTAATTCGATTTTGGTCAAGGTGAATCAGATAGGCACTCTAACTGAAACCTTAGAGGCTGTAGAAATCGCAATGAACGCTGGGTACACGGCGGTAATTTCACATCGTTCAGGAGAAACTGAAGACCACTTGATAGCGGATCTTGCTGTAGCCACAAATTGTGGACAGATAAAGGCAGGAGCTCCTGCGCGTAGTGATCGTGTAGCCAAATACAACCAACTATTACGGATAGAAGAAATGTTAAGCGATTCAGCTTTCTATAAAGGAGAATCTGTGTTAGCTGGCAAAGGATGACAAGGTCAATACTTCGACGCCTGGGTTACGTAAGTTTTTTTGCTTTTTGTTTAGCCTCTCTAATGTTGCTAGGGATAATCCCAATACAAGAGTGGTTTGACGTGAGAGACACAAAGGAAGAACTGCTTGTCGAACTTAAAGAAATCGAAGAGTTGAATGAGTCATACAGAATTTCTATAGATGCTTTGAATACCGACGAGGAGATAGAGAGAATTGCGAGAGAGGAACACAGTCTTATCAAACCACATGAAGAGGCTTATTATGTTGTTCCGATTTCGGAAGAAGAGACGCGCATACCCGGCGTTTGGCCTTTTCAAGAAAGCTGACGATAGAACTATTTTTCGGTCTAAAATATTGCTCTGACTGAAACACTAAATCGCCATCGGGCTACAGTCTTGTTAGAAAATAACAGGAGAAATTAAATGAGTATTTTAGGTAACCGCGTACTTAGAAGAGAAGATGTTGGATTTTTAACTGAAGGAGCCTGTTATACGGACGATTTGAACGAACCTGCCCTCGAAGGTGCACTTTTTGTAACTTACGTACGTTCGATAATGGCGCACGCAAAGATTGTTGTAGATGCTTCAGAAGCAGCAGCTATGCCGGGAGTAGCAGGAGTCTTTACTGCAGCTGATTTAGATGGACCAACTATTCTACAGGGCCAGGTACCAATGTTCCCGGAGCCAATGTTGAATAGACCGATACTGGCTACTGACACAGTTCGATTTGTTGGGGAATGTATAGCAGTAATACTAAGTGAAACCCCTGAAACAGGCGCAGATGCCGCTGAAGCAGTCTCTGTAGACTACGAACCTTTACCGGTTGTCGTAGACATGGAAGAAGCAGCAACCGATTCAGTCGTAATATATGACGAAGTTGGAACGAATATAGCTGTTGATTTTTCTGCACTAGGTATGGCTACTGGAATTACAGACGATTCTTTTTTTGGTGATTGCGAAGTTGTAGTAAGCGGTCGCGTTGCGCACCAGAGAACAGCCCCAGCTCCTTTGGAGCCACGTTCAACCGCAGCTACATGGGAAGGCGATAAGGCAATTATGTGGATGTCAAACCAGGCTCCACACGGGGTCAAGGGGGCACTCGAGCCTCTTTATGCTGAACAAGCAAAAGGAGGGTTTCAAATAATTGTTCCAGATGTCGGCGGTGGCTTTGGTGGAAAAATCCCCCCGTATCCTGAAGACGCCCTACTCCCATGGCTTTCAGCAAAAGCGGGAAAGCCCGTCCGTTGGTTTGAAACCAGGACCGAGAACCTTTTAGCTATGGGTCCGGGTCGCGCCCACGTTCATCGATTTACTATTGGAGGTAGTAAAGACGGAAATATCACACACTATCGTCTTGAAGTGCTAGCTGATTCTGGTGCTTATACTCGCCTCGGTGCTTTTCTGCCTATGTTTACACTGATAATGAGTTCAGGTGTTTATGATATTCCTCATATAGAGACGGGAGCGCGTAGCGTCGTCACCAATACAACTCCGACTGAGGCATACCGCGGAGCAGGTAGACCTGAAGCAGCATTAACCATTGAAAGAGCAGTTGATATGTTCGCTGGTGAAATTGGAATGGATCCAGCAGACATAAGAAGAAAGAACTATCTAAAGGCTGCAGATTTTCCAGTTTCTACTGCTGTTGGAACAGAATATGACAGCGGTGATTATGAAAAGAGTTTAGAGCTAGCACTTGATGCAGCGGGTTATTCAGACTTAAGGGATGAGCAAACTAGACGTAGAGATAATGGGGAAGTTGTTCAACTGGGAATAGGTATAGCAACTTATGTAGAGATTACGGCAGGTCCTGCACCAGGAGGGGCTGAGTACGGAAAAGTGGAAATTACTCCACAAGGAAAGGCGCGTGTTTATTCTGGCTCTTTATCACATGGACAAAGTCATCAGACCACTTTCGCAATGATCGCAGCGGACCAACTAGGAATGGATATCGAAGATATAGAACTTGTTCAAGGTGATACAGATCAAGTTTCAGAAGGTGTTGGAACATTCGGATCCCGATCAACGCAATTAGGAGGTTCTTCAATACATCGCGCTGCGGGTCAGGTGGTTGAGTCGGCGAAACAGATTGCCGCCGATTTGCTTGAAGCTAATGTGGATGACATCGTTCTGGATCAGGCAAATGGAACTTTCCATGTTTCAGGAACTCCATCAGTTAATAAGACGTGGGCAGAGATAGCAGAAGAAGCAGATGATCTATCTTCAGAATCAAATGAGCAGACTAAGTGCAGCTACCCATTCGGTACCCATATAGCAGTTGTAGAAATTGATACCGAGACTGGTGGAGTAACTCTTGACAGGATGATCACGTGTGATGATGCTGGGACAATAATCAACCCTATGATCGTGGAAGGTCAAAGACATGGAGGGATAGCGCAAGGGGTCGCTCAAGCTTTAACAGAGGAAGTTTCCTATGATGCGGATGGTAATCCGCAGTCAGCAAACTTTGCAGATTATGGAATAATTTCGATGGCAGAGTTGCCATCTTTTGAACTGGTTCCAATGGAAACACCAACCCCTAATAACCCGCTTGGTTGTAAGGGGATAGGAGAATCTGGCGCTATTGGAGCTACTCCTGCGGTTGCAAATGCAGTTGTGGATGGATTGAGTCATTTTGGGGTAACAAACATTGATTTGCCAGTTAGTTCTCTAAGAGTCTGGGAAGCTATCCAAGAACAAAAGAACTGAAAATTATTTACCGTGAACACTGTCATAGAAACGCGCGACCTTGTACGAAGGTTTGGGGAGATAGTCGCAGTAGATGGCATCAATTTAAGTGTCAGTGAAGGGCAAGTTTTTGGCTTTCTAGGGCCGAATGGAGCTGGCAAATCAACAGCCATCAGGATGCTCACAACCCTATTGCATCCAACTTCTGGAGAGGTTTATGTGTCAGGGTTCAACGTTGTCACTGAAGCGGCTGCTGTGCGGAGATTAATTGGTGTTGCCCTTCAGGATGCGGCAATCGATCCATTGATGACTGCAAATGAACTGATCAGACTACAAGCAGTCTTGCATGGAATTACCCGATCTGAAGCGAAGAAAAGGGGCGGTGAACTGCTTGAACGCGTTGGATTGTCAGGAGCGGCTAGTAGACGTGTAAGCACTTTTTCAGGAGGTATGAGGCGACGTCTTGATTTGGCTTTATCTTTGATCCACGAACCTAGAATCCTTTTCTTAGATGAACCAACTACAGGTCTTGACCCTACGAGTCGCGAGGCACTCTGGAATGAAGTGAAGCGTTTAAACACTGAATTAGGAACCACTGTTTTTTTGACTACCCAGTATTTAGAAGAAGCAGATCAGCTAGCCCACGAAATAGCGATTATTGATGCTGGAAGGATCGCACGTCAAGGCATTCCAAAGGAACTGAAAGAAAACATTAGTTCTCCCACCTTACGTGTCGATATTGAAGAAGTGGATAGAGCAAGGGCACAGATTGTTTTGGATTCTTTTGGTGAGAGAAGGCCTGCTAGAGAAGGACGTCTAGCCGTAGGGTTGGATGGGGGAGCAACCCGGTTGGCGGAAGTTGTAAGAGCGTTTGATGAAGCGGGGATTTCAGTAGAGCATCTTGAGTTGGATGCTCCTAGTCTCGATGATGTTTTCGCTGAAGCGACAGGCAGAAGACTAGAAGGCGTTGGGGAGGAGAATGAATAGGGTCGATACGACTACTTCTTCGAAAGTAATCAAAAAATTCTCTTCTCAAACATTTATTCTGGCTCAACGTTCTTTAATAAGTGAATTAAGACAGCTCGCTACTGTTTTACCGGGTTTGCTATTTCCGTTACTTCTGGCTTTTACATATACGGAACAATTTGAACGAGTCCTAAGTCTTCCGGGATTTCCAGAGGTTGATTCTTTTCTTGATTTTCTCCTCCCAGCCACAGTCCTGCAAATGGTTTCATTCGGTGCAAGTAATTCAGGAACGGAGTTGGCACTAGATATCGAAAACGGTTTTATGGACCGGCTACTAGCTTCACCGGTAGCGAGAGTGCCTGTTCTGATCGGTAGAGTTGCAGGTTCAGCTCTTTTGGCTGGAATCAAGACTGTCATTATAATTTTGGTATTTTTAGCTGCTGGCGCTCAGATATCTAGTGGGCTGGCCGGCTTTATTGTCTTGACACTGTCTGCGTGTCTTCTCGTTGTCGTTATCGGTGGGTTAAGTCAAATATTAGCAATTAGGTCGGGTTCTCAAGAAGTAGTGGGAGCCACATTTCCACTTATATTTGTGATGATTTTTATGAGTTCAGCTTTTTTCCCGACAGAACTAATGAGTGGATGGTTTAAACAACTAGCTGAATTCAACCCAATAACGTGGATAATTGACCCTCTTAGAAGGTTGATGATCGTGGGGTGGTCATGGTCCGATGCTGTTACTGCTTTGGGTATTTTATTGTTGGGGGCTGTTCTGGTAACAGGTGCTTCAGTTCGGACTCTTCATAAGAAACTGGGGCGACCATGAACACACAAGTGTCGCTTAAAAACGTAAACGGTGTTTCCTTATCGGTCGCTATGGCGGTTTGCCGAAGAGGCATTTTAAGAGTGGTGAGCAGGCCAACTTTATTGCTGCCTATTATCTTCATGCCAGTGATAATGTTGATCAGCTTTACAGGCGCTTTTGGATCATTGACAAGAATTGAAGGCTATGGAAGCGAAAATATTTACGACTGGATGGCCCCATACGTGGCCTTACAAGGTTCAGTTTTTGCGGGTGTTTTCGGCTCTGCATCTACAGCAGAAGATTTTGAAACTGGGTTTTTTGACCGTCTTCTTTTAACACCAGGTAGTCGCAGTTCAATTTTGTTAGGCACCGTGATGGTCAGTGCTATCCGCTCGTTATTCCCTACATTAGGAGTTGTTATCGTAGCTCTGCTAGGAGGTTTGAATCTTTCAGGCGGACTCCCAGCAATATTATTTTTATTTGTGGCTTCTGCACTTATGGCTTCGGTTTTCTGCCTTTTTAGTCTTGCGATCGTCTACCGCTTTAAAACTATTCGTTCCTTGATGATCGTTCAGCTAGTTGCATTCACCAGTTTTTTTATGACCATTGGTCAAGTTCCTATAGAGTTTATGACCGGATGGTTACATCAAGTCGCGCGATTTAACCCAATAACAAATGTATTACGTTTTGCTAGACAAGGTTTTCTTGAGGGGATTACTTGGGAAGTGACTTGGCCAGGTTTAATAGTCTTCGCTGCCGCTAATGCCGTCGGCGCTGTTTTAGCTTTCCAATCTTTACGGCGGATAGGTTCATAGATTAAGAAAGGGGCTAACTTTGAGAGTATTGTTAAGTTCAGTAATGAGATCTGGAGATCTGGGAAAGTTACATAGAAGGGGAAATCGTTGAAAGTTTCTATGACAATTAATGGAACGGAAGTTTCATCAGATGTTGAGCCTAGGACCCTCCTGGTTCACTTCATAAGAGAGCAAGCCAGCTTAAAAGGAACAAATATAGGATGCGATTCCTCTTCATGCGGAGCTTGCACAATTCATTTAAATGGGGAATCAGTTAAGTCATGTACGGTCTTGGCTGCCCAAGCAGATGGGCAAGAAGTCACAACTATTGAAGGTTTAGCAGACGGAGAAACCTTGCATCCGATGCAAGAAGCTTTTAGAGAGTGCCATGCACTTCAGTGCGGATACTGCACCCCCGGAATGGTTATGGCGGCTATATCACTTTTGGATGAAGTACCCAATCCAACAGAGTTGGAAGTACGTGAAGGTTTAGAAGGAAATCTCTGTCGTTGCACCGGATATCACAACATCGTAAAGGCAGTTCTTCAGGCCAGTGGAAGTCAGTCATGATTCCCGCGATTTTCGATTATCAAAGAGCGGAGTCTAAAGATCATGCTATTTCTTTAATTTCTGAACATGGAGATGATGCAAAGGTTCTAGCAGGGGGTCATTCATTAATACCGCTGATGAAATACCGACTAGCTGCACCAGCTGTGGTTATTGATGTCGGACGGGTAGAGGAACTTTCCTATGTTCGGGAGGAAGGTGACTTTCTGGCAATCGGTGCTCTTACGAGACATCGAGAAATTGAAACAAATGAACTGGTTTTAACTAATTCAGGTTTGTTAGCAGCGGCTACAAAGCAGGTAGGTGATCCTCAAGTTAGACACAGAGGAACAATCGGTGGTGCTTTAGCACATGGTGATCCCGCTTCAGATATTCCTTCAGCTGCACTGGCCCTGAGGGCTTCTTTCATAGTTCAATCAAGTTCTGGCGAACGCGAGATAACATCTGATGACTTTTTTACAGGTTTTCTTGAAACAGCTCTGGAGCCAGATGAGCTTTTAACAGAAATTAGAGTTCCCAAAATGCCTGATGCGACTTGGTCTTTTCAGAAGTTCAATCGACGGGCTCAGGACTGGGCGATAGTGGGTGCCTCAGTTTTGGTGTCTGAAAATCAATGCGGTGTCGGACTCGTCAATATGGACTCAAGACCGGTACGCGCCACAGCTTTAGAGCAAGCGACTATTAATGGAGCCTCTGCAGAGGAAGCATCTGAGCTTGCTTCAGAAGGGCTTGAACCGCCTTCGGATCTAAATGCTTCAGCTGAATACCGGTCTCATCTGGCTCGAGTTTTGACAAAAAGAGGCCTTGAAGAGTCTGGAAAATAAAGGTCTATTTTCTGACTCTTGAGTGAATAAGGCATCTAACCTTAATCTATGGGATTAAGAGATGTTTCTTCAGTAGAAGAAGTTCTTCAAGGACTTTCTACCCAAAACTATTTAGCAGATAGAGGTCTAGCCACAGCAGTTTTTCTTTGTATCAGGCAGGGCAGACCTCTTCTTTTAGAGGGAGAAGCTGGAGTTGGTAAAACTGAACTGGCAAAGTCTTTATCTAGATGGGCTGAAGGCGATTTAATTCGACTTCAATGCTATGAAGGCATCGACTCAAATCAGGCAGTATACGAATGGGACTATGCGCGACAGTTGCTGCATTTGAGAACAGCAGAAGCAAGTGGACGGACTGAACAAGTTTCTTCATCGGTTTTAGAGGGCGAACTGTATGACGAGAAATTTTTGATAAAGCGACCATTATTGCAGGCACTTTCTGCTTCTAATGAACCGCCTCCAGTTCTTCTAATCGACGAAATAGACAGAGCAGACGATGAGTTTGAAGCTTTTCTTCTGGAGATACTTTCGGAGTATTCGATTACTATCCCCGAATTAGGTACTTACAGTTCAGAGGTTAAGCCAATAGTCGTAATTACTTCAAATAGAACTAGAGACCTGCATGATGCTTTGAAGAGAAGATGCTTTTACCACTGGGTTGAACATCCTGAAGTCGACCGGGAAGTGGAGATAATTAGGACGCGAGCACCCAAAGTTTCCCAACTTTTAGCTGAAGAAGTGGCAAAAGCGGCTTCTTATTTAAGAGGAATAGATCTATACAAGCCCCCAGGAGTTGCAGAAACTATTGATTGGGCAGAAGCATTAGTAACTATTGGAGTGGATGATCTAGATGCGAACGTTATAGATGAGACATTAGGCGCTCTAATTAAATACAGGGAAGATCAAGAAAGAATACGCTCGAGAGGTTTTGATGAAGTTCTCTCCTTGGTGCGTCAAGGTTAATTGAATCAAGCAACTTATGGGTCTAAGACCCTTGACAGGTATTTAGTTGATTTTCTAGATGCGTTACGAAACGAAGGTGTAAAAGTTTCTCTAGGAAGTTCAATTGATTTTGGCCTCGCTGTAGTAGAGCTAGGAGCAGAATCATTTGAAAATATTTATTGGGCGGGACGCACAACTATCGTAGACAGGCCAGAAGACATAGCCATTTATGACAAAGTCTTCAAAAGCCACTGGATGGGCGTTGAGCCGTTAGTCGAGGAAGTCAATAAAATTCCACCTTTAGATTTTCTATTCGATGATTTAACTGAGGACTCAGAATTAGAAGAATCGATAAAAGGCGAAAACGATTTACTTACAGTTAGATATTCAGGTTTAGAAACTCTCTTGGCTAAGGATTTCTCCAAATGCAACAAAGCTGAACTTCAAGAACTTTTTCTTTTAATGAACGAAATTCGTTTCATAGGCGAATATAAGAAATCACGTCGAATGGTCCCGACAAAGAAAAACAGAAATTTTGATTTTGCGGCAACCATAAAATCCTCTTTCCGCACTGGTGGCGAAATAGTCAGTAAAAATTTTAAGAAAAGTGGTGAGAGAAGAAGACGTTTAGTTCTTTTATTAGACATAAGTGGATCCATGGAAGTGTATGCAAGAGTTCTCATACGTTTTGTTCATGCTGTGATGGCAAGTCGATCGGAAGTCGAGGCATTTACCATAGGAACGCGTCTCACGCGTGTAACTAGAGAACTTTCTACACGAAACCCTGATTTGGCTTTATCTAAAGCCTCTAGCAGTGTTGATGACTGGTCAGGTGGGACGCGGCTAGGAGAAGGTATAAAAGAGTTCAATGACAGGTGGGGTATTAGAGGTATGGCCAGAGGAGCAACTATCTTGATTCTTTCAGATGGTTGGGATCGAGGAGACGCAGAAACAGTCAGTGAGCAGATGGAAAGGTTACATCGTGTGACTCATCGAATCGTTTGGGCTAATCCGTTGAAGGCGACTCCAGATTATGAGCCCTTGGCAAAAGGAATGGCTGCTGCTCTGCCTCACATTGATAATTTTGTAGAGGGTAACTCATTTAATTCTCTTAAAGATTTATCGAAATTATTGACTAAGTGAATGGCAACTTTAGAAGAGTAAAGTGTATTTAGAATGAAAGAAATTGTTGATGATATTCGTCGCTGGCAAAAACATAATAAAAAAATTGTTGTTGCAAGAGTGATAGATCTCGACGGTTCAGGCCCAAGATTGCCAGGCGCTGCAATGGCGGTAGCGGAGGATGGTGAAGTGGCTGGTTCTGTCTCCGGGGGTTGTGTAGAAGGCGCTGTTGTATTGGAAGCCCTTGAAGTGATGGAAAATAACAAAAGGCACATAGTTTCATTTGGGTACAGCGATGAAGAGGCTTTTTCGGTTGGACTTACCTGTGGTGGTACAGTCCATTTGTTTATTGAGCCACTCGACTGGTGAAAAATGGAAAAACAATCTCAAAATGAAATTTCTATATTCGATCGAATGCAAGAACTTCTCGATCAGGAAGAATCCTTTGCTCTAGTAACAGTAGTTAAAGGTCCGCCCGTTGGTAAGAAAATGATTGTTTTTCCTGAGCAAAAACCCGAAATCGATTTTGAAGGTTCGCTAGGGAACAGTGATTTAGACAGAGTGGTTTCTCGTGACGCTAGAGGAGAGTTAGCGGCTGGACGGAGTGGAGTTAGAAATTATGGAGAGTCTGGTGAAGCAAGAGAAGAGATTGTCCAGGTTTTCGTGGAGTCGTTTATACAACCCCCACAGTTGTTGGTTGTAGGGGCAGTCGATTTTACGGCAGCTCTTGTAAAAATTGGCAAGGTTCTTGGTTATCGGGTGACGGTTTGTGACGCTAGAGAAGTTTTCGCAACAAACCAACGTTTTCCTCTTGCTGATGAAGTTGTTGTTGAGTGGCCTGACAAATTAATACAAAGACACGGTGGAGAGTTAGGGCCTAGAGATGCTGTTTGTATTCTTACCCACGATGCGAAATTTGATGTACCAGCGATAATTTCATCTTTAGAAACAGACGTAGGCTACATAGGAGTGATGGGTTCGCGAAAGACCCACGAAGACCGTTTAAAGCGTCTTCATGAGGTTGGTTTAGTTGAGGAGGATCTCATTAGGCTCAGGTCTCCTATTGGTTTGGATATAGGATCCCGAACGCCAGAGGAAACGGCAATTTCTATAGTTGCCGAGATAATTGCATTACGAACCGGACGTTCATCAAAGGCTCTTTCAGACACCGAAGGCCCTATCCATGATTGATGTCGGTTTAGCCAAATGACAGTTGCAGCGGTAATTCTTGCAGCAGGAAGTGGTCAACGCTGGGATGGACAGGGACACAAGTTGCTAGCAGATTTAAATGGAAAACCAGTTTTCTCTTGGTCTATCGAAGCTGCAGCAGGTGCGAATTTGGATGAGTTAATAGTGGTTTCGGGTTCAGTTGATATTTCTCACCTAGTTCCAGAAGGCTCAACACTGCTACATAATCCAGATTGGGAATTAGGGCAATCACGCTCATTGAGTGTTTGCGTAGATTGGGCAATCGAAAAGGGTCATGATTCTATTGTTGTCGGGCTCGGAGATATGCCGGGAGTCACGAAAGAAGCTTGGATTTCAGTGTCGGAATGCCAAGATCCTTTAGTCGTTGCTACCTTCAATGGTGACAGAAGGCCTCCTACAAAAATTTCTTCAGAGTTTTTCAAATATTTGCCGACAGAAGGTGATGTAGGTGCGAGACACCTGTTGAATGGAGGTAATTACAAAGTTACAGAGATCGTTTGTCAAGGTAGTGGCAACGATATTGACACATTTAAGGATTTAGAAAAATGGAGCTAAGCAACGATTTTGAGGTTTCTGCGCCAATCGAGAAAGTTTGGGAAGTTATTAATGATGTGGAGTTAATTGCTCCTTGTCTACCGGGCGCTCAACTTGAAGAAGTTGGAAATGATGAATACAAAGGTTTCGTCAAAGTCAAAGTAGGTCCAATCACAGCCCAGTATAAAGGTGTCGCAAAGTTTGTTGAAGTAGACGACTCTAATCACCGTGTGGTGATTCGCGGAGAAGGACGTGACACTCGTGGAGCTGGCAATGCTGCAGCTGACATAACTGCATCTTTGGAATCTGTCCCGGAAGGAACGCGCGTAAATGTTGTCACAGATTTGAAGATAACCGGCAAAGTAGCTCAGTTCGGTCGCGGAGTGATGGCCGATATAAGTAAGAAATTGATGGGACAGTTCGCTGACAATTTAAGTGAGTTGGTTCTTTCTGAGGATAGTAAACCTGCAAGTACAGGATCGGAAGGTTCCGAGCTTGAAGAGACTGAAGCAATAGATCTGCTTAGCGTCGCGGGTGGTTCGATTGGAAAGAAATTAGTGCCAGAGTGGATCAGAAACCGACAAAAGAAGACTTAGTTTTTGTCACCGAGAGTCTCGGTCGCAAACCCGAAGGTTTATTTGAAGTTGCAGTTAGAGATGAGGCGGGCAATCCGCGTGTTATACGCAACTACCCACTCTTGCCAAATGGTAAGCCTATGCCGACCATGTATTGGTTAGTTGACCCCCTGATCAGAAGCAAAATAGGAACTCTCGAATCCCAAGGCGGTGTCAAACAGGCTGAAAAGGAATGTGATCCTAAATCAATAGCAGAAGCGCATGACAGATACCGGAAGGAACGAGACCATCAACTTCCAGATTTTCATAGCGGCCCTAAGCCTTCAGGGGGAGTTGGAGGAACCCGCAAAGGTGTGAAATGCTTGCATGCACATTACGCATGGTTCCTAGTTGGAGGCGATGATCCTGTAGGGGAATGGGTTGAAGCGGCTTTAAAAGAAGCTACATAAGCTACTTGATGGTTTAGAACTGAAAAGATTCAAAATGGAAAATCAAAATTATGCAGTTATAGATTGTGGCACAAATTCAACACGGTTATTGATAGGTAACAAGTTAGAAACTTTAGACAGGCAGATGAAAATAACCCGTTTGGGTGAGGGTCTTGAGAAAAGTGGAGAAATTTCACGACAAGCAATGACACGTGTTGTGGATGTTCTCGAAAGTTTTCGTACCACCTTGGAGTCACACAGAGTAGCGGAGGTTCGAATAGTTGCCACTTCAGCAGCGCGTGATGCTGACAATAGAGACGATTTTTTTAGTGAAGTTGAATCAGTAATAGGTGTAACACCTGAGCTTCTAACTGGTGAGGAAGAAGGACGTTTAGCATTTGCAGGTGCAATCGCAGAGCTTGGAGATTTAAAAGGACCGTTTTTAGTTCTAGATATCGGAGGAGGGTCAACGGAATTTGTTTTTGGTGATAGAAAAGCAGAGGATATTCATTCCGCACAGATTGGTTGTGTGCGTCTTACTGAAGAATTTATTGAGAATGATCCACCCTTGCCGGAAGAGCTACATGCTTGTTTGACTGTCGCAGGAGGCCATATAGATGACGCCGTTAGGGAAATTCCAAAAATAAATGAAGCATTAACTTTAGTTGGATTAGCTGGAACTGTTTCTTCTGTAGCTGCAATCGAAATAGGTTTAGAAAAATATGACAGAGAAAGAATCCATCATTTTCGCTTGTCAAAAGATGCAGTTGAAGATGTTTTCAGAACGTTAGCTACAGAAAACCGTCAAGAACGAACATCGAATCCTGGGCTTGATGAGGACAGGACAGATGTAATTGTTGCTGGAACAGCAATACTGGTCAAAGTAATGAGACAACTTGAGTTCACCGAATGTCTCGTCTCAGAGTCAGACATATTGGACGGGATTCTGCATTCGATGCTTTTCGAAAGTGAAAACTAATCACTCCTAAAACAATTTAAAGTAGTCTCATAGGAAGTTGCAGCTTTGAAAGAAAGGTCTAGCTTTGTTATTGAAAGGGCGACGTATTGCTCTTAGGTCCTTGGTGGCTACGGACTTTGAATCATGGCGTGATGTGAGATTGTCAAATTTTGAGTGGCTGGTTCCTTGGGAGCCTAAACAAAATATGAAAAATCCTGAATCTACGGACTATAGAAAATATTTTGAAAGTCGTTGCGCAAACCGAGATAGGGAGATGCAATTAGGAACAGCTTGGTCATTTGGTATTTTTGTGTCTGATCAGTTAGCTGGCGAAATAAACATTTCGAATATCACGCGTGGAGCTTTTCAAAGTGGTCATGTTGGATATTGGATAGACGAAAATTGTGCGGGCAACGGTTACACCCCTGAAGCTTTAGTTTTGATAATGAAATTTGCTTTTGAGGAGGTTCTTCTTCACCGCCTCCAAGTTTCAATTGTTCCCCGTAATCGCTCTTCACGTCGTGTGGTTGAGAAGTTAGATTTGAGATGCGAAGGTTTAGCTGAGCGGTATTTAGAAATAAACGGCGTTTGGGAAGATCATCTGCGTTATGCAATTACGTTTGAAGAATGGGAAATGCGAAAGAATGAAATGACCTCAGACTGGTTGGGATAAGAGTAAATAGGGTACTTATTTTTCACCGGCTATCTTTTTCTTTAGCCCTCCCACCATTTCCGTAAAGGCACTTTGTTGCATAGACCACCTTTGAGGCCCAACTTCTAGTTCAACTGACGAAATTGAGTCAAAAGTTTTTGAGGTCTCACTCAAAGTATCTTTCGTTTTAGCCACTAGTTCAGGCGGATGAGAGGCCGCTTCAGAAGCTAAATTCACAGCGGTTTCAATCAATATGTCATCGTCAACACATTCCCACGCCAACCCACGCTTAGCGGCTGCTTCGCCATCAAGAATTTGATTAAAAAGCACCATAGCTTTTGCCGTTTGAAGATTCGTTATATTCCTAAGCCGCCAGGTGTGTCCACCCCCCGGATGAAGTCCGATATTGAGAAATCTTGTATCAAAACGTGCTGAAGTTCCTGCGATCACAAGATCACACGCCAAAACCATATTCATGCCTGCACCTACAGCAGCTCCATTAACGGCAGCGACCGTTGGAAGAGAGCTGTGAGCTATGCGTAAAAAACCTCTGTAAATATGAGGCAAAGAAGCCTCGTCTCCTCGTTTTTGCAACTCACCTGCGTCCAATAAATCATCAAGTATCGCGCCAGCACAAAAGGCCCTACCTTCACCCGTGATTACGACAGCACCCGTGGTATCACTTTTCTCCAATTCATCGAAAGTAGAAACCAATTCCTCATTAAGGTCGTTACTCACTACATTTCTACGTTCTGGATCGTTTAGCGTTAGTAGAGCAACCCTGTCCCTGTGTTCTATTTTTAGATATTCCATCTCACTAACCTCTCATGAGTCTTGTTAACTCCCACTATAAATAAATTTGATAGATAAGGTCAGATAGTGACAATTTCTTCACATGGACTCTTTTCTTCATTAAGTATTCGTAATTATCGATTGTATTGGTTCGGCGCCGTGCTGAAAAATAATGGCAGATGGGCTCAGTATGTTGCGACCTATTACATAATTTTCAGACTCACTGAATCAGCCTCATGGGTTGGACTTACCGCATTTGCGAATTTTGTTCCAATGCTCATTGTAAACCCAATTACAGGGTGGCTCTCAGACAACATGAACCGTCGAAATGTTTTAATAGTCACGAATGTCATAGCGTCTTCCATGGCGGGAATGATGGCTATTGCTTGGGGAGCGGGGCTAAAAGAACCAGGTGTATGGGTTTTTATTTTTTTCTTAAATGGAGCTGTTTCAGGTTTGTTGATACCGGTAGGCCAGGCATTTGTAGCTGACTGTGTCCCACAAAGCCTTCTACGTAATGCAATAACTCTTAATTCAACACAATTCAACGCTGCTCGTGCCATAGGGCCAGCAATTGGAGGCTTGATCTTAGGAATCGCAGGCCCAGGGTGGACTCTTTTGGCCGTAGTTTTCTTTTACGGGCCGATGCTTTTTTCTCTCTTGTTGATAAATCCTGCTTCGCTGTTGCATTCACAAGAGAGAAAAGTCAAAGTCCAAAGCGAAAAGCCGTCCATTATCTCTGACTACAGAGAATCAGTTAGGTATGTCTTCAGATCACGAGGTATTTCAGCTGCCATCATAACTATTTCGATTATTTCTACTTTCGGGTTTCCAGTAGTTCAGCAAATAATTGTTTTTTCAGAGGATGTCTTCGAAGTGTCGCCCTTTCTATTCGGCCTTTTAGGATCAGCGCAAGGAATCGGAGCGGTAGTTGTAGTTCCCCTAGTTACGGGTTATGTAAGTCAAATGAAGCCTTCAGCGCAGCAGTTTATTGCGACAGTCGGATATGGATTAGCAATCGTCCTTTTCGCTATAGCGCCTTCTTATGGCGTGGCCTTTTTGGCTCTCAGTTTCTTAGGGGTTATGCATTTAATTTCTGCTTCTAATCTTAATTCGGTAGTTCAACTACAGGTTGATGAAGAGATGAGAGGAAGGGTCATGGCGATTTATATTGTGGGTGTTTTGGGTCCTGCACCATTTGCAAGTCTTGCTATGGGGTGGTTGGTTTCTTTATTCGGCCCACGTTTAGTTGTAGCTCTGAGTGGATCAATATTGGCATGTGCAGGAATCCTTTTATGGTCAAGAGGCAAATTCAGTAATTTAAATGCCACAAATTAGCTGTCGTAACCACTTTCATCCAAATATTTTTTTCCGGTATCGCAATCATCCAAAATTAGACACCATTTGCATGAAGGACCTGGTTTGAGTTTGGGGCTTTCACCCATGAAAGTAATTTCAACTATTCTTTCAACCCCTTGAGCTATTCTCCTGACTGTTGCAGTGAGAAGTTCTTCGGTCACTTTTTCCGGAACAAAGTGTGCCTGATCAAGGTAATAGGAAGCAATCATCCTAGGTGGCATCCCAATCCGAAGAGTTTCAACAAGAGCGTAGTAGCGCAGATCTTCATGATGCGTCGCGTTGAAACCACCGGTTTTGAAATCAACAATCACCTTTCCTGCTCTGTTTCCTTCCGCTACACCCAGTGTCAGATCAACTTTTCCAGAAAGTATCAGAGTGTCATTACACAGGTCTGCTCTAACGCGGCTTTCGGTCACGGGTCTCCATGAAGGTTTCAAAGTCGGCCAACATTCCAAAAATTTTGTAAAGGTGTCGACAGATATCGACCTTAATTCCGCCCTTTCAATTTCGCTGCACCCTTGGAGCCAATGACCGAGACTGTTCGAGTCCTCCTCGAGTCTTGCGACTGCTTCGTCCACTATGACACTAGGTTCGATTTCTTTCCGCCAATTTACGGATAGCTCAATTGCCTTATGGACAATTGTTCCTCTGGCGGTCGCTACTTGCCATTCAAAGTCATCATTCTCTTCAGCGATAAATTTTTCTTCGCAACCGTGAATTTGTGAAAGCCGATGTTTAGATAAAAAAATGCTTTCTCCATTTGGTATTTCTTCAATGCAATGAGCCACTGACGTCTCCAGAGCGCTCCGCAAGTGTTTTTTTAAATCTGATGTGAACGACGGTCGATCTTTTAGAGGCGCTCCGAGGTGTTCAATTACTTCAAGCTGAGCCGGGTTTAACTCATTTTCCAAATCGGACACACTCCATACTCCCTCATAATTGTCACACATGCTTGGGATACTAGAAAAGTATGAAAAATAGAGAAATGACAAGTTTTATGTTTGCCGAAACCGCCAGAATCATAGGTCAGGTAGCGCGAAAACATAATCTTGCTGTTCCCACTTTTCGTAGTCCTCCGAGAATTGAAGAAGTCCACCGATCAATAAGACGAGGTAATGATTTTTCCGTTGTTTCAGTGTCTTTTAATGACCGTCCGTATAACGCGGTGATATCTGACATGATTGAAGGCGTTTTAGTTGCCAACAGTCTCGATAAGAATGATTCAGACTTTTATCGGGCGCTTATGTGGTCTTCTGTAGAAAATTACGCCCAAGCAGCTTAAAAGTAAAAAACAAAACTTTCGCGTTTTTGAAGTGTTGTTGCAAGAGTTTAGCTAGCGTATCCATTTATAGAAGCCCGAGTGGCGGAACGGCATACGCAGAGGACTTAAAATCCTTGGATCGAAAGATCATGTGGGTTCGACTCCCACCTCGGGTACTCATAATAATTTTCAGTTAAGCAGGAGAATTATGGCAGATATAAGCGGCGAAGTAGCCGAAGGTTATGAAGCGGTAGCTGATGCTTTTTCAAATAACTTCGATGATTTTGAAGAAAAGGGTGCGGCATTTTGCCTCTACGTTGAAGGTGAAAGCGTCGTAGATATTTGGGGAGGTGTAGCAGATACAGTTTCTGGACGCCCTTGGGAGCGTAATACTCTTCAGTTGCATTTCTCAACTACAAAAGGTTTAGCAGCAATATGTGCAGCGATGCTCCATGAAAGAGGAAAGCTCGACTATGAAAAACCTGTGTCTCATTATTGGCCAGAATTCGCGCAGGGAGGCAAGGGGGAAATAACTGTTGCCCAGTGTATGAACCATCAAGCTGGTATCCCTGCAGTAGACGAAGAACTCACGTTAGATGAAATATGTGAAAAGGAGCCTGTGTTAAGGGCGTTGGAAAAACAGGTTCCGCTATGGGAACCCGGAAGTAGAAACGGGTATCACGCTCTTACTTATGGTTGGATCGTAGGGGAAATTATAAAAAGGATAGATGGCAGACCTATTGGGGAATTTTTCAACGAAGAAGTAGTTTTGCCTTTAGGTGTTGATTCTTTCATGGGGCTTCCGGAATCGGAAGAGCACAGAGTCGCGCCCATAGTTGAAGCACCTGGGGTTGATGACCCTATGGTACAGGAACTGGTTGATTCAATAATTGGAACTGGAACTCTTGGTTGGCGCGCTTTAACATTGGATGGTTCGATGCTAAAGGGAGATGCATATGACCCATTCAACCCAAATGCACTTGACATTTTCAACAGCAGACAAGTCCACGCGGCCGAAATACCAGCAGCAGGTGGAATAAGCGAAGCACGAGCGTTAGCTCGCATCTACGCGGCTTGTGTAGGAGAGGTCGATGGTGTTCGGCTTATAAAAGATGAAACAGTACTAAAAACAAAAGAAGAAAGTTCACGAGGCCCCGATTTGGTGCTGGTGGTTGACTCAGGTTGGGGAATGGGCTTTATGAGGTCACTGGAATCGAGCCCTATGTTGACAGAGGAATCCTTTGGCCACTCAGGGGCTGGAGGCTCTTTAGCTTTCGGAGATTTGGAACATAGGGTGGGATTCGGTTATGTGATGAATCAAATGGGGACCTCAGTAATGGGTGACCCTCGAACTGTTTCGCTGATTACAGCTATACGTTCTTGTCTGTAACATCAGAGGTCGTAAACGCTAGAAGCTGTTCCATAAAACATTTCTAATTTTTCAGAATCTGAAAAATGCGAGACCATTTTCTTAAAAGCGTTATACAGAACATGGTAAGAAATAGAAAGTCTGTCAACAGGGAAATTACTCTCAAACATGCACCTGTCGGGTCCGAAACACTCAATAGTGTGTTCGTAATATCGTTTCTGTGCCTCCACTAACTGATCAGATGTCGGAGGTCGATCTTCAAGATGCCAATTAAATCCGTTATCTGGCATCGATAAACCCCCTAGTTTGGCGTATACGTTAGGCAAAGCAGAGATCTCAGCAACATCTCTGGACCATTGTTCAAAAATTTCTTCACGCTCATTTTCATATGGACCTACACCTAGCGGTGTCCCGAAATGGTCAAGGATTATCGTCGTTTCAGGTGCTGAAGAAGCTACTTCCAGAAATTCTTTATTCTGATAGTGGTAATGCCAACTCTCATATGTGAATCCCAGACGACCTAGAGTGCGGACACCTTCTCGAAAATTTTCGTTCTCATAAAGACCAGCTGGAGACCGTCCGACAATCGTCATATGTTCTGGATGTTTAGAATGCGCCAAAGCATGCCTGACTCCGCGAAACAATCCACGGCCTGCTTCTTCGTGTGCTTCGATAACCTGTTCAACACTTGCTCCTAATGTCAAGTCTGCATGAGCGACTATCCCAGAGATTAAAGGTTTAGCTTGCTCTTTTGACTTTTCAGCAATTTCAGCCACAAATTCTGTTTCTCCAACAGGTTTGAGATGTTCGGGCCCAGAATCCCGATACGAGGCACTACATTCAACGAAAACAGTTTTGACGATGTTATGACCGGATTGGGTATCGTTTTGTAAATTCTCCAATAAATAGTCGAGCCCAGGTCTCCTCCACAGGTGATGATGAGGGTCAACAATAGGAATGTCAGATTCCAAAATTTCTTCTCGGATTAGTTCATACCAATCAGGTCCGGGGGGAGTGAAGCGACTCGCCTGCATGGGATGAAATCCTTTCTGGTTTTGAATCTTAAATTATGTTGATTGAATCGATGACGGTAAGGAGATATTCGGTGTCGCCTTCAAGTTCACAGTGCTCCCTCCATGATGATCTATGTGTCGCCCATGAAACAAAATTGTGACTTTCAGAAGTGATAGTCGCAGCAGTTTCATGCCCAGAATTCTCGTTTATTTCAATCAGGTCATTTCTTTCAGAGTTATGCAAAATCCACTCTCCTCCGCCGGGTCCAGTTAACCTAAGAAGTATCGGCTTTTCGAGAGAATCTAAATCTTTTGAACACATCTGCGGCAGCCCTGCGATCATCCACTCGATACCAGGAGCAAGCCTCAGGTCATCTGCAGGAGGTAGATCTCGTTTGATCGGACCACCAGGAGAGGTCATATCGTGTCTTAGGTGACAGTAATGATCGAAACAAAAAGCATAGGGCAGCCATCTGAGTTGATATGTGCCAAGGTCAGAGAGTTGCTGCTCTACAGAGGCAGTAGGTTCTTCCAACAGGTTTGAAAAAACACCTAAAGCTGGTTCTAAATATTTGTAATACTCCTCGATAAGTTCATCTGGAGACCAGTCTTTTCGTGGGGCGACAAGAGCCTCCATGGCTTCTTCAGCGCTAAGTGCATCTTGTTCATCACTTGGTGGGTCAGGATCCGCGAATTGTTTGAGATTGCTTGTTACGTGAGCGAAGACATCTTGGACGCGCCACCCTTCACATGCGCTATCCATTTGCCATTCATCTTCTCCTAGAGAATCAATGAATTCCTTTAAGTCATCATGGTTAGCTCTCAGGGCATCAATTACATTTATCGATGGTCTTTCTTTAGTATTCATATTAAGTAGACGATAGGTGAATAGGCGAGTCATAGCGCTAGTGGAAGGAATAGAATTTAAATTCTAGGAGTGATTGCATGAGCATTTTGATTGACAACCCACCAACAATTGCTTGGACGGGCCAAGAAATAGAGATAATTGATCAGACATTGTTACCAGACGAGTTGAAAGTAATAACACTCAAAACGGTTGATGAAGTGGTAGACGCCATTAAAAGACTGGCTATCCGAGGTGCACCAGCTATAGGTGCATGTGGAGCATACGGAGTAGTTGTAGCGATCGATCTGATTGCATCTGACGAAGTTGAAGAGATCATTTCTGAGATGAATAAAGCTGCTAAAACAATAGGAGAAACGAGACCTACTGCTGTGAATCTTTCTTATGCGGTCGAAAGGGTTAAAAAGACGGCTGCAGAGGGAAATTCAAAAGAAGAAATTCGTGAACTTGCTTTGAGAGAAGCAAATAAGATTTTTGCTGAAGATCGTGATGCTTGCGATTCAATCGGCCGACATGGAGCCGATGAATTGTCTACCTACACAAACCTCATGACCCACTGCAACGCAGGTCGACTTGCCACAACAGGTATAGGCACAGCTCTAGGTGTAATTTATGGTAAGGCATTAGCAGGTCAACCGGTAGAGGTTTTCGCATCAGAGACCAGACCTTTACTCCAAGGAGCTCGGCTTACCGCCTGGGAGTTATCTAACGCCGGAATATCCGTAACAGTTATTCCCGATTCCTCTGCGTGCTCTCTTATGGCGTCAGGTCGTGTAGATGCCGTGGTCGTAGGAGCTGACCGTATAGCTACAAATGGAGACGCTGCTAATAAAATTGGCACTTTTACGCATGCCGTTTCCGCACATAACGCAGGAATCCCTTTTTATGTCGCCGCTCCCATTACAACCTTTGACCCAGAAACATCAAATGGTCAAGACATAAAAATTGAACAGCGGGACGCTAATGAAGTTAGGGGAGTTGAAAAAACAAATGTCCCAACCGAAGGTGTCGAGATATGGAACCCTGCTTTTGACGTAACACCAGCAGAACTAATCACTGGAATAATCACCGAGTACGGGGTGCTCAGAAGTGATTATTCAAAATCAATAGAAGACTTACTATCGAAAACATCTTTGTAGGGTAAAACGATGGGAAAAGCAGAAAAGAAAAACAATACCAGCAGCCCATCTGATCCCGTCGAAGCATGTGCCCACTTCAGCAGGCTAATAGGCGCTGATTCAAACTTAGTTTTGCATGGTGGTGGCAATTCATCAGTTAAGGCAGTACGCCATGACATCACAGGTGACGATCGTGAAGCCATATTCGTAAAAGGTTCAGGATGGGATATGGGAAGTCTTGAAGTGCCTGGTCTTACCCCTCTGGATCTCCCTAGACTCAAACAACTTTTAGAACTTAATGAGCTGAGTGATGTAGACATGATGCGCGAGCTGTCTGCTGCAAAATTAGACCCAGGGGCGCCAAATCCTTCAGTGGAAACATTACTCCATGCTTTTATTCCCCATAGGGCTGTTCAGCATTCACATGCAGACGTAATAGTTACACTCACAAATCTTGCAGGTATGAGCAGCCCTGATGAAGTCGTCAGAGGAATATTCGGTGATGAGGTGATAGTCATCCCGTATGTTATGCCTGGATTCGACCTAGCTCAAGAAGTCCGAGAAAACTGGTCATCGCAATTTCACGACGGTACACGTGGAATGGTTCTTTTAAATCACGGTCTTTTCACTTTTGGAGATGACTCTGCAACTGCTTATGAACTACACATGCAGTTGATTGAAAAAGCCGAAAATTGGTTGGAAAAAGAAGCTCCTCATGAAACCAGAGAGAACAACTCTTTACCAGCTGAAGTTCTTATGACAGATTTGGCACGTTTACGTTTACAGATGTCCAACATCGCTGGAAAACCGATGATAGTCAGAAGGCACACAGATAACTCTGTTGGCGGATTTTTACAACGAGAAGACTGTGAGGACCTTGCCCGCAGAGGACCTTTGACACCTGATCACATCATCCGCACAAAGCGTTTGCCGATGATAGGAGCAAATAAGAGTTCACTGGATCAATATGTTGAAGAATACAAGTCCTACGTGGAAGAATTTCGACACAGAATCAGAACCGAGTTAACGGAGATAGATCCAGCTCCACGAATAGTTTTGGACCCCGAAATTGGGATGCTCGCTGCAGGCTTCACTGCAACAGATGCACAAATTGCAGCTGATATCTACCATCATACGATTCCTGTTCTCTGCAGAGCGGAGGATCACCTTGGTGGTTATAAAGCACTCTCTGCCGAGGAGTTGTTCGATGTCGAATACTGGGATTTAGAACAGGCAAAGTTGCTTAAAGCCGGAGAACCTCCCGAACTTAATGGAACAGTGGCACTTGTTACAGGTGCTGCATCCGGAATAGGAAAAGCATGCGCAGAAGAATTAAAAGATCGTGGAAGTGCTGTTATTGGGTTGGACCTCAGTCCTGAGGTTGAAAATGTTTTCTCTGGCGACAATTGGATCGGAATAGAGGCTGACGTTACAAAAACTGAAGAAGTCGCATTAGCAATAAAGACAGGAGTAGAGAGATTCGGCGGTCTAGACATTGCAGTAGTAGCAGCTGGCATTTTCGGAGAATCGGCGACAATTGATGATCTCGATACAGAAGAATGGCGAAGAGTTATGTCAGTGAACGTTGATTCAGTTCAATCACTCTTCGGCCGTATAGGTCCCCTTCTTGCCCTTTCACCTATAGGAGGAAGAGTTGTGGTGATAGGTTCAAAGAACGTTCCAGCTCCAGGTAAAGGAGCAGCTGCATATTCAGCTTCCAAAGCAGCTTTGCAGCAGTTGTGTCGAATAGCAGCTTTGGAATGGGCACCAAACGGTACAAGAGTGAACATAGTTCATCCAGATGCAGTCTTTGACACTGGTCTTTGGAGTGAAGCCTTGATTGCGGAAAGAGCTTCAAACTACGGAATCACTCCTGAAGACTACAAAAAAAGAAACCTTCTTTCGGTAGAAGTAACGTCTAAAGCCGTAGCCCGTTCAGCGATATCGCTTTGTACTGACGATTTTTCCACAACAACAGGAGCTTCTGTACCTACGGATGGCGGTAGTGACAGGGTGATCTGAAAAGATATTTCCTGAGGGTGCGCGAAACTGTCACACTTTGGAATCTATGCTTTAGCTATGAAGGCAAAATTGATCAAGTTCCTAATGGGAGGAACCTTTTTGTTTGCCTTAAGTGCCTGCGGTGGAGGAGATGAAGAACCTGTACTAGTTCCGGCGACGCTACCACCCACCACAACCCAAATGGAAGTGTCGACCACCATGATCCCCATAACGACAACCACTTATGCAGCACCTGCAACTATTGCTCCTGCAGTTGTTGAGACAACGACTACAACGACACTTGCGGCTCCCGTTGAAACTGTCGAAACTGCTGAACCCTCAGTGACCGTAGAAGCTGGAGACTCACTGTCTGAGATTGCAAAAGCAAACGGAACAACTGCTGAAAAATTAGCAAGAATCAATGGCATCTGTGATGTCAATTCCATATATGTCGGACAAGTGATACTTCTCAGCGAACCAGGTGCAGAGGAAGGTGCTGACCAGCCAGAAGAAACAACTCTGACTGTGATAGTTGAGTCAGGGGATTCGCTATCGAAAATAGCTAAACGAGAAGGTGTAACAGTTGATGAAATTATGTCCATTAATGACATCACTGATCCGAACCTATTGTTTGTCGGCCAGGAACTTACAATAAGTGGCCGGCCTTCAGTTGAGTCATCAGAAGAAGATCCAGTTTGTTGATATAAAAGCAAGTGACCCAGCATTTCAGGCTCTAAATTTAATAGGTGACTGTTAACCTTTCTGATTCCGATCAGGAGTATCTGAACGGAGAACAAGGACCTGCTGCTGCTTCGGCAATGAGGATAATTGTTCGTTTGGCTGATGCGATGGGCGCTTCAGAGCTTCTGGATGTCTCCTCTGCTCATATTGACTCCTGTCTATACCATGGGCCAGCAGTTTTAGATTTTGCCAGATGGTTAGAAGATCAAGGCGGGAAAGTAAAAATTCCTACGACCTTAAATGTCTCATCGTTAGACCTCATTCACCCTGATCTTTACCGTGGAGATGCCAATTGGGGTGAACAAGCAAAGCTTTTAATGGATTCCTATGAAAGAATGGGCTGCAAACCGACTTGGACTTGCGCCCCGTACCAATTGGAAGAACGGCCTGATTTCGGTGAACAGATTGCATGGGCAGAATCAAATGCAATAGTTTTCGCTAACTCGGTTTTGGGAGCGAGAACCCATAGGTACGGGGATTTTATAGATATCTGTGCAGCTATTTGTGGCAGAGCTCCAGCTGCCGGACTTCACTTAGATCAAAACCGTAAAGGTGAAATTTTGTTTCGTATAAAAGAAATAAACGCGTCTTTACTAGACCGAGATGTTTTCTATCCTGTTTTAGGACATTTCATCGGAAAAAACACCGGAAGTGCCATACCTGTAGTTCAAGGGCTACCTAGCGGTATTGATGAAGATCGTTTGAAGGCACTAGGAGCGGCAGCAGCCTCATCAGGATCAGTAGGCATGTTTCATGTTGTTGGAGTGACCCCTGAAGCAGCAACTTTAGAAGACGCTTTTCAGGGAGATACTCCTAGAGAAGTTATAGATGTGACGATCGAAAAAATAATCAAATCACGAGATGAGTTGAGTACAGTATCCAATTCAAAAATAGGAGCAGTGAGTCTTGGGACACCTCACTATTCAATTCACGAAATAGAAAAACTGTTTCAACTCATCGACGGCAACTCTATTAACCCAGAAGTAAAATTTTATGTCTCTACAGGTAGAGATGTCTTAACAGAAGCCTCTTTACGGGGTTTGGTCAAACCATTAGAAGAAGCTGGAGTTATATTCGTAACAGATACATGTACTTATATAACTCCAATAATTGAAGACATTGCTCGGCCTGTGGTAACAGACTCGGCTAAATGGGCATATTATGCCCCTGGTAATTTAGGAGTTGATGTTATTTTTGCTGCTGTCGAGGACTGTGTGGCTTCGGCGATATCAGGAAGTGTTTCTGTAGATAGTAAAATTTGGTCAGGTGCCTGATCAATGTTTTTTTTGGTTGCTGGAGAGGCCCGTGGGGAAGTTTTAAAACTTGATGAGCCGCTTAGTTTCTGGGGAGGGGTTGACCCTGAAACAGGAGAGATCACTGATTTGAGACATCCTCAAAGCGGAATGTCTGTTAAGGGAAAAGTCATAATGATGCCATTCGGTCGAGGCTCGAGTAGCGGCAGCTCGGTTGTAGCCGAAGGTATTCGCTCTGGTTCTGGCCCTTCTGGGATAATAATGATGGAAGCAGATGAAATAATCGCTTTGGGTTCTATAGTTGCCGACGAAATTTATGGAAAAGCCATGCCGGTTGTAGTCGTCGAAAAAAAACAGTACGAAACCATTAAAACAGGCGATCATGTTTTAGTTTCGAAGAATGGTTTAAGTTTGCTCTGATTCTACTTATCAGTAATCCAGTCTTCTTTGGTAATGCCCAGTCCATCAGCAATCCTGTTTGCATAAGCGTAGTATGCCGTCACCTCTACGATATCTAAGATGTCTCTGTCGCTGAATTCAGCTAAGCGAAGCTTATTTATATCTTTGATATTTATTCTCTTAGGTTTCTTTGTAAGTTTCACAGCAAAAGTCAACATTGCTTTGCGGGAATCTGAAAGGTTTGCAGTTTTCCAATTTTTTTCTATTTTCGTAAGGAGGTTGTCATCTTTTAGCAGGGAACGCAGACCGCGTTTGTGATGGAACACTCAATAGTGGCAATGGTTTTCCAAACTAACGACAAAGGCGATTAATTCCCTTTCAACTTTTCTCAAAGAGGCAGTGCCAGTCATAGCTGATGAGTACAAGGCATTGTGAGCTTCTAGACCTCTAGGATTAATTGAATGCACTGCCATTATGTGATCGACAAGACCGCTTTCCTTGTCTTTGACTTGATCTAACAGAGGATTCAGGAGAGGGTCCTTCTCCCAGTCGGTTTGTGAGACAGTCTCTATCCAAGCTGGGTCTTTCATCAGTCGATCCCTTTGCATGCGTATTTTTTTAGGTTTTCATAGAAGACTGTAGCTTCTTCAAGAACTGGTAGAAATTTTTCAGGCAATGGATCTCTATTAGGGGTTTGATTTGAGAAGCCAGATGACTCATGGGTGTTCTTGTACCAGTGCTTAGCCCATATTCCATCTTCAGGTTTGGGTCCAGGTTCCCAGGAAAGCATCGATTTTTCAAAAGTGATTTCAAGAATTTGACACAATTCTTTCAATACTGATTCTGGTCTCTCTAATAGAATTGCGGAGTCAATAACCACAGGAGACATCCCAGATTCTAGAATTCTATTCAACAGATGGTTTTGGACATCTAAACCTATGTCTGATACTTGCAAATCAGGAACATTTTTAGCATGCGATCGTATTACGAGGCTTGGTTCTCTTATGAGTAAAACGTTTAAACAGTTGTCGATAAAGGAAAGGTCCATTTCAACTAGGTGATGGCACATTTGTTTAAAAAAAACAATTGGAGTCGAGTAATTGCCACGTATTACATTTTGTATCACTTCTTCTGAATACTGTTCCTGTGAGCTGAGAATTTCTTCGTAACCTGGATGTTTACGTTCACTAGTTCTCAAATAATGTGCATAAAAAGGTTCATCAACAACAGTTGTGTCAGAACGTTCCCTGAACGAATACATCAGTGCTGTAGATATATTCCTAGGGCCTGACCAACAATTAATTCGTAAAGTCATTTTGATACTTCGGCGTGAATAGCTTCCTTATACAAGTTTTGGAGTTGAACAGTTATCTCCCCAATTTTTCCGCTACCTATAGTTCTGCCGTCGACTTCTATAACCGGTGTTAACCCACCAAAAGTTCCTGTAACAAATGCTTCTTCTGCAGAGTAGACATCAGTTAGTGAAAAAGGTTTCTCGAAAGCTGACATTCCGTTATTTCTAGCTAGTTCGATTACTAGTTCTCTGGTTATTCCATTTAGGCAATACTCGCCAGTAGAGGTCCAGACTTCACCATTTTTAATGATGAAAAAATTTGTGGCATTGCAAGTAGCTACTGAACCGGTGGGGTCAAGCATTAGTGCTTCATCAGCACCCGCTTGGATGGCTTGCACGAGTGCAATAACTTCATGCAATTTGGAATGACAATTGAGTCTTTGGTCAAGGGTGTCGGGGGCGGGGCGACGAACAGTCACTGTGAAAAGTGTTATACCTTCCTGTGTCACAGAAGGGTCGGCAACCTTGTGTTCAGCAATTATGACTACATTAGGTCCACCCACAACGTTAGAGGGATGCTGGGAAGGTGTTTTTTTATTACCCCGAGTAACCATCAATCGAACGTGCACATCATCGGTCATTTCATTGACTTCAACAGTTTTCTGAAGAGCTTCGGTCAATTCGTCTCTAGTTAATCCGATATCAAGATGAACGGCTGACGCCCCGGCAAAAAGTCTGTCCAGATGTTTATTTAGAAAAGCAAATTTTCCATTGTGGAGTCTCAAGCCTTCCCAAATGCCATCACCAACAAGAAAACCGCTGTCAAACACTGAGATTTGAGCATTTTCTCTGTTATAGAATTCCCCATTGATGTAAATTTTCACATTTTCATTGCGAGGATCAACTATTGCCGAATGAGTACTTTTAGTCATGACTGGTCAGCGTACCTCTCTGAACTGCTACGGTGCTTATTAGTAGAAAAAAACGATAAATACCTTTCTTATGAAGATACAGCCAGGTTTTGGCTTAATATAGGAAATTAAAGGGGGATAAGTGGCTAGCGGAGAAGCAATAATTTCTCTAGAAAATGTTTACAAAATTTTTGGTCCTAATCCTCGTGGTAGAGCTTTTGACCTTTCTAGATCAGGTGTCCACAAAGATGAGGTTCAGAAACAGTCTGGACATGTTGTTGGCCTAACAGACGTTTCTTTTTCAGTAAATAAGGGT
>DBFL01000010.1 GCA_002294285.1 Candidatus Neomicrothrix sp. UBA881 | reverse complement strand
TGAACTACTTGCTGAACTACTTGCACTATCGTCATCGTCAGACCCGCAGGCTCCAGCGATGAGTCCTAATGTGAGCGCAATGCCTAAGACTGGCAAAAAACGCTTAGTGGTTCTCATTAAAATTTTCCCTCCTATACCCTTAATTTTTTAGGGCATACACAACAGTCCTGCATATTTTAAGCAGGAACTACAGTCAATCAGCAAAAAAACTAAACGTCTAATTCCTAAAGTTTTTATTTCTAACTACTGAAAATTCGAATCAGCCAAGTACGGAACCGGTTGTAGAAAATTCTTCACGATTACGTGAAAAAGCTCCCAAATCAAGAGTTAATCCTGTGTGAGAACAGCTAATTTTTAGGGGTTCTGAGTCATGATCATGGTTATTTTCACAGGCTTCGATAATTTCTTTCATTATTTCTCCAACAAGAGGAGCATTTTTAAACTGATTTCCAGAAGTTCCAATAGCCACATAGAAGCCTTTTAATGAAGTTTTGTCATAAATAGGGACCCAATCTGGCGTTACATCGTATACACCAGCAATTCCGAGGGGGCGAGTTGGTATGCCTAGGTCTGGAACTCTTCTGGCTAAACGCCAAACTTGAGCCTCGAATCTTTGAATTGTCGGATTTAGAGATACTTCATCTGGGTTTTCAACCCATTCCAATGGATCACAATCAGGTTCAACACCGCCAACATAAAAAGTTTCGCCCATTTTTGGAACTGCATAATATCCGAGATCAAGATCTGTTAGTAGAGGAGCACCGGAGTCAAAATTGAAATTATTGGGAGCTTCAGCAGCATGAACTTCTTGTCGCATGGGGTTGGTTTTAATTTTCATTTCGGATTCGACGTTAGCTATTCGGTTAAGCATCGAACTCCATGGTCCAGCCGCATTTACAACTACTGGAGCTTTTATTTCTGTCCCATTTTGAAGCTCAACTCCTGAGACACGTTCATTTTCTATAAGAACGCTTTTTACTTGAGCATGAAGATTAAGCAAAGCCCCGTGCCTTTTCGCAGCATCCATCAAATTGTTTGCAGCTAATTGAGGATCATCGATAAATCCGGCATCTGGGGTAATCCAGCCATTTAGATTGCCGTTCGAATCATTAAAGAAGTTTTCATCGTCGGGCAGTTTGGGAGGCCAGAACCTGCCGAGGTTAAGCGAAGGAAACTTTTCTGAAAGCTCTTCGGCACTGTATGAGTCGTAAGGAATATTGAACTCGTCAAGCAGGTCAAGAAAAATTGATCGGGGGAATTCGGGGGGTTCTAAAAAAAGCATTCCAGTTTTGTGAAATTTCGCTAAGGGCTCTTTATGGTTTTCATCCAAACCTAAATGTTCAGCCCATGACAGCCAACGATGTCTGGATTCCCAGGCGGCAGTTACGCCAGCATGCGTTGAGTAGTTGAAACGAATTACAGCTGAAGAAGCACTTGTTGATCCGCCACCTACAGAATCACCCTTATCTAATACAAGAGTTTCCATACCCGACTTTTGCAGCTCATAAGCTATTGAGGAGCCCATCACTCCTGCTCCTATGACTATCGCGTCTGGCATTCGTAAACCTTATGTGTAAACGGAAAGATTTGCTATTTAGCGTGTGACTCCAGATGTATTTCGAAACCTTATTCCAGAAGGTCTTTCGGTTCCGCTTCTATCTAAAGCCGCAGCCCAGGCGGGGGAGAAACCTAAAGCGTAACGCAAAATTTTTGTCAGAAACCGACCTGCCATTTTGGCCCCTTTTATTGGTTTGACTCCTACTGCTTTACGAATTTCTTTCGGCATAATTGCCACAGCCGCATTGAAAAGAACTTTGTAAGCGACGCGTGTAAAAAACGGCAGTGGTGGTTTTCTAAGAAAAGAAACTGCCTCCGCACCTTCTAACGACACTCCTAAGCTTGGATGTTTCGACAGCCAAAAACTCAACGCCTCAGCATTGTCGGGTAGTGGAGAGGCTTTCATTAACCTTCCCAGATTTGTCTGCTCGCTAACATATAGATCTGTTTCTTTTTTGGTTAGAGGCATTGGCCCGAAGTGTTGAAATGACACTAAAAAAGAGTCAATCAGGGCGTTGTGAACCCAAGCTGCCATTTCAGGATCTTTGGCCGAGTATCTTTGGCCTCTGCTTGAAGTTCCGTTTACAGGCCGATGGGCTGAAGAGACCATGTCAATTGATTTTTCAACTTCATGCATTGCACCAAATGCAGTGGCAGTTACGTAAGAAGCGGTTCTTGAGAGTCTGCCGAGTGGGTCATCACGGTAATTTGAATGGTTTGCAACACCAGCTGCGACTTCAGGATGAGCTGCTTGCACTAAAAGTGCTCTGATTCCACCAATAAAAGAAGAGACATCACCCATTACCCTCCAAGTAACTGACTCAGGTCCAAAAAGTCCTGGATCGTCTGGATAGTTAAAAGTTTCTTCCAGAGGGTCAGGTGCATGGCTAAAAAGTCCTACAGCGGTTTCAGTAAGTCGAGCTTTCCACCCTGAAAAACTTGGTTTCTTGTTTTGCGATGACACGCGAGGCTTACTTTCAGATTTCTTCACAACGTATTTTGCCTAGGTGATCGAGCAATCAGTCATTTTGTGACAATGGTCAAGTTAATTGCTTATACTTTTTTGCTCGTTCTTTTCATTGAAGTCAATGCAGTCACTGCAGACTCCAGTTGGTTGAGCTGAAGCACCGGCTCTATCGCAAACAAGGCTTGTGAGTTTGAGAGGAACTACTTGTCTGCATCTCACGCAAAGTCCTTTTCCTGTCATTAAAGCTCCTCGCCTTTGAGTGCTAATTGAAACAAGCGCAAATCTTTATGAGATTTACAGATGCTTAGACGATATGTCCAAACACATTTTATAAAACATTTCTGACTGTTGTAGGGATAGTTAAGAAGCAGTTGGTCCTAGGAAAAATTCTGTTAGCAACCGCTTTGTGTTTCACTTTTTGCTGGAGCTGGAATTCCTTGCTGGTCTTTAGTGATTAATAGGAATTCGATCCTTCTGTTTGCAGCTTTTCCGGATTTACTTATGTTGTCTGCAATAGGGTCGGTATGTCCCATTCCTGTTGCAATCAACCTTTCTGCTTCTATCCCTCGAGCTAGTAACTGGGCTCTAACTGCTTCGGCACGTCTTTGGGAGAGCACAAGGTTATCTCCTGGACATTTTTCATCACTGTCAGTGTGTCCAAGTATTTGAACCTTGATTTCTTTTTCATTTGACAAGAAAAAAGCGAGTCTTTCTAAAGTGGGTATTGATTCAAGGGTCAAAACATCTCCTCCTGATTCAAACTGAATCCCAGAGGAGGCCCCGGCAGCACTCAGACGGGTTTGTAGAAGTAGATCTTCTTGGTTGGCAGGAAGGTCCGGAACAGTAGTTGTTGTTGCTTGGGTTTTAGGCACTGGCACCTTAAGCATGTTCTGCACGCTTATAACACCGGGTTGGGCTTGAGCAACTCGGGTAGCTGCCTCTTTTAGTTCTTGATTTTCAACTATTCCATCAATTACAACTGTTGAATCGATTACTTGAATTTCGACTTTAAGTAGTCCTGCTCGAATCATCGATTCCTGAACTGATGCAGTAAGTCCTAGTTCTTCATCTTTTTGTTCTGAGTCATTCCTTTGGCCTATGGCAACAATTATTAAAAAAGAGAAAACGATTAGAGCAATTAAGATATTTCTTTTGGTAAGTAAAGACGAGAGAAAGCTGTTTCTGGGTTTTCCAAATGGCTGTCTACCTGAACCAAGAGGATTTATTGGCATACCTGAACGCATTCCCGTATTACTCCTCCAGTTTGTCATTGGATCATCTTCCGGCTTTCACCATTTAGTATCTTTAAAACAGTCTAAAAGTTAAGAGAATGTTCAACTATTCGAACTCAGATATCAGAAATTTTCGATATAACTCGCTCACCGAATTCCTCTAACTGTTCTTCAGGGTTTTGCAAAAACATTACTGAAGGGACAATGACTCGAGTAACCCCTTCAGCTTTTAATCTCTCAGCGGCAGCCACAGGATCTTCACCCATGATTTGATTGTCGCCCCAATTGACTTCTATTTCCTTAGGGTCACGTCCACTTTTCTCGGCGGATTCACTCATAATGTTTAGCATGTGTTTCAGATCGCCTTTTCCAGGGAAAAATCCATTTCCTATACGACCTGCTCTTCTTGCCGCAGCATCGCTATGACCGCCGATTGTTATAGGAATTGTTCCATTTACAGGCTTCGGATTAGAGGAAACATTCTCAAATGAAACAAATTCGCCTTCAAAGGAGACCTCATTTTCGCTCCAAAGCTCTTTCATAACAGCAACATACTCGTCAGTGCGAGCGCCTCTACGTTCCCAAGGTATCCCTAGAGCTTCGAATTCTTCTTTGAGCCACCCAACACCGATGCCAAGTTCAACCCTGCCTCCGCTGAGAGAATCTAAAGTTCCCAGTTCTTTTGCTAGCACCAAAGGATTTCGTTCTGGGAGAATCAGGATACCGGTGCCTAGCCTTATCGAACTTGTTCTAGCAGCTAACCATGTGAGCCAAATTAATGGATCAGTTAGATCCGTGTCGGGAGCCATCATCATTTGACCACTCGCATCATATGGATATTTAGAGTCGTAGTTTGAAGGATAAATAACGTGTTCTACGGTCCATAAGGATTCAACCCCTGCTTTTTCAGCAGCCTGAGCGAATTGAATACTTCCTTCCGCAGTGCCGAAATTTAAGATATTTGCAAATGCAATGCCAACTTTCATATTTTCTAACCTTTCTAACTCAATACATACTGCCTAGAAATTGCTCTATATGCGAGTCGGGTTACAAAGGTCTAGAATCTGATTCAGGCACAGGAAGAGATTTCCGAAAATCCGGAGGGTTCAATGGCCATAACCGAAGAGGCAAATAAAGGTTCCATAACAGAGATTCCTAAGATTATTAGCGTTGATGATCACTTAGTTGAACCGCCACATTTATGGCAAACATGGCTTCCCAGCAAGTTTAAAGAAAGAGGTCCAAGAGTAGAACGTCGACGTTTAGGCGAAATGATCTGGGTTGGTGGTGCGAAGATGTATGAATACGACCTCGACGCTCCCGATGCTCCATGGTGCGACATCTGGTTCTATGAAGATCTCGTACACCCAAACAAGAGACATGTAGCAGCAGTAGGTTTTGAACGTGAAGAAATGACAATGTCGCCAATTACATATGATGAGATGCGACCCGGCTGTTATGAACCCAAGGCTCGCGTTGAAGACATGATTTCTAATCATGTCGAAGCATCACTTTCGTTTCCTACAATGCCGCGTTTCTGTGGGCAAACGTTCGCAGAAGCAAAAGACCGTGAACTAGCTCTGGCCTGTGTTAAGGCTTATAACGATTTTATGATCGAGGAATGGTGTGGAGATTCCAACGGGGCTCTCATACCATTGATCATCATTCCTCTCTGGGACGCTGAGCTAGCCGCACAAGAAGTTAAAAGGAATGCCGAGCGCGGTTGCAGAGCTGTTTGCTTTTCAGAAATACCACCGAATTTAGGCTTACCTTCCATACACACCGGATACTGGGATCCTTTCTTTCAGGTATGCCAAGACACTGAAACGGTGGTTTGCATGCATATAGGTTCATCCTCAAAGATGCCAGCTGCTTCTCCTGACGCTCCACCAGCAGTCGCAGCGTCTTTGAGTTTCAATAATGCAATAGCTTCATTAAGTGATTTTTTGTTTTCAGGTGTTCTAGTGAAATTTCCTACACTGACTCTGGCCTACAGCGAAGGTCAGATTGGGTGGCTTCCATACATTTTGGAAAGGGTTGATGATGTATGGAAAGAGCACAGAGCCTGGGGAGGTGTGGCGGACATTATTCCTGAACCACCGTCGACTTATTACTACCGGCAGGTGTTTGGATGTTTCTTCCGTGACAGACATGGGCTTAACTCATTAAATGAAGTAGGAGTCGACAACATCACTTTTGAAACTGATTACCCGCACACTGACACCACTTGGCCGAACACAAAAGAAGTGGCTGAAGAGATGATGGGCCACTTGCCGGAAGATGTCGTTTGGAAAATAGTTAGAGGAAATGCGGCTCGAATGTTGGGGATAAAAATCGAGAATTCGCCAAAATCTGTTTAACAGTATTTTTATTCGCATTCTTTTCTAAAATTTAAACTATGGACCGACTATCTGAAATCCTTCTTCAGGAAGATTGCGCTGAAGACCTATGGTCATCTGTTGAGTCTGGGGAAATGGATGACATAATCCCTGAACTATCAAGATTAGAAATGGAACAAGATCCCATTCATAAACACAAAGATGTTCTAGCTCACACAATTGCTGTCGTTAACAAAACCAAGCCCGACATAGTTGTCCGTCTCGCGGCTCTTTTCCATGACATAGGAAAACCTGATACTAGATCGTTCTCACATGGAGGAGTCACCTTCAGACATCATGAAGAAGTTGGATCCCGAATTGCACGTAAACGACTTAAAGCTCTTGATTTTCCGGAGGAGATAGTTCAACAAGTGAGTGAACTGGTGCGCCTCTCAGGAAGGTTTAAAGGTTATGCGGATGGCTGGTCAGATTCAGCTGTGCGAAGGTATGCAAGAGATGCTGGTCCCTTGTTGGGAAAGTTAAATCATTTAATTCGTTGTGACTGTACGACCAGAAACCGTGCAAAAGAAGAGGGCATTCAAGCAGCAATGGATGATTTAGAAACACGTATTAAAGATTTGGCCGAAGAAGAGAGAATTAAATCAGAACGACCTGGTTTGGATGGTGACGAAATAATGCAACACCTTGGTCTAGAACCTGGAAAAGAGGTAGGGGAGGCTTTGAAGTTTCTTTTAGAGATAAAGCGCAAAGAAGGAGATCTCGATAGAGAAGAACTTGAAGAACGTTTAAACGTTTGGTGGTCTAAAAGAGATTAACTCAACTGTTGGTTTCTTTTGAGATGATTTCTGTCATCAACCATTCAGCTACTTCAGAAAGACCTTGTTCCGTGAGGTGCACTCCATCATCTCGTATCTGCTTTTCTCTACTACTTCCAAGCTCACCGATAAATTCCTTATAGGGAGCAATAGACACATAGTTAAGATCTGCAACTGCTTCGGTAACAAGTTTATTCAAGGCATCTATGCGGTCTGGATGGTTTTGTGGTTTTATTTCTCTTCTTAGATGTGCCCCTTCCAACCAGTAAACATGTGCACCTGTTGCACCCAGAGTTTGGCTACCTATTCGGTACTCAGACGATATGTAGTCGTCGTAAGCGGAAGTCCCAATCCAGACCCATTCATCTCCTAGGGATGGAATCAGCCGGTCTGTTACATCCCACGGGGTTATATGCCCAATTACTATGTCTGGTCTAAAAATATCGACAGCTGTAGGCCATGAAACGATGTCTCTCTCAAACATCTCGTGCGAAGGTACGGGATCATTCCAAGCTGAGCATAATTCTCCCACAGGTCCTTCTATTCCTTCAGGTATTCTTTTTTCCCCGTAACGTCCCACAACACACCCAAGGTGTGCTTCATTCATAACAACAATTTCACCTGGATTTTCTAACGACCAACCGCAGAGAGCTTCAGCAATTTGTACAGACACTGAATCTCCAACTACCAAAATCCTTGTTCTTGCATCCGTTGGAGGTGGGAGTACACCTTGTTTAACGCATATTCCACCAGCTGAAGAAAAGTCCTCGCTAGCATCAGCTGGTCGTGTATTGACCCAAAGAAGGCCAAACAGAATAGCTGCAACCCCAATAGAAGCCGCAACTGTTCCTGTCAGAGCTGAAGTGGGACGGTTAGTCAGAGGAAAACGACGTTTTTGAAAAGGACGCTCAATTAAATGAAAGCTTAGAGAAGCCAAAATTCCGGTAATCAACAAATGGCAAAGAAGAAGTGGAACGCCGCTAATTTCATCCACTCCCGGCATTAAACGTGAAAGCCTGTTTCCTGTTACGAGCATGTATACCGGCCAGTGGTAGAGGTAAAGGCCGTAACTTATCCGTCCCAGATATCTGAGGGGAGATGACTCCATAAAGCGATGCAAAGGACTCCATTGAGCAGAAACTGTCAAGCTGTAAATTATCAAAGCGCTCATCACAGCAATTAAGAGAAAGCCTCCACGTTCAAACATCCATTCGTTTTCCTGTGAAACGAAAAGGACTGCCCACAGGTGAAACGCTGTAGCTGGATACGCCAGTAAAGCAACTAGCTTTTTTGCTGATTCTGTTCTCGGAGGTCCTATCTGTCTTGCTACTAGAGCTAAAACAATTCCAACAAAAAGAGCTTGAGCTCTGGTGTCCGTACCGAAATAAACGCGAGAAGGATCAGTTCCGGGTTCATGGAGAATTGCCATCCAGCAAGCCGATGCTATAGCTCCGACAACCGCTATCCACAGAAGCAATTTCTCGCTTTTTTTCAAAATTCCTAAACCAAAGATTATGAAAAGAGGGGCGAAAATATAGAACTGTTCTTCAATCGAAAAAGACCAAATATGTTTCAAGGGTGAAGGTGTTCTGTAATGCTCGAAATATGAAATATCTGCTGCTATTTCATGCCAGTTGGCGCTGTAAGTAAGAGCCGAAACTATAGCTCCAGTCCAACGACTAACCTGATCGGCCTGTCCGAAAAATACCAGATAAACAGTTAGCCCTATAAGTGCCACAAGTAAAGCGGGGAGAAGTCTCCGAGCGCGCCTTCCTGCGTATCCTTTTAGATCAATTCTGCCAGCTTGGTCCCATTCCTTTAAGGCGATGGAGACAATAAGAAAACTTGAAAGAACAAAAAACAGGTCGAGAGATAAAATTCCTCCCGGGACAATTGAAGGTCCTCCAGGCACGTTTTCAGGTCTTGCATGATACAAAAGGGGTCCGAGTATCACCCAAAGACCTCGTGCGCCATCGAGACCGGGCATATGTCTGATTTTTGGTCTCGATGATTCAGACATTTTTAGATGCCCCAAATTTTTGGAGAAATTACCGAGTTTTCTTCCAGAAACATCATTTAAGCATCAGCGGGGATTTTATTGGTAACGGTATGGGATCCTGAGCGTAAAATAACACCTGACAAAACTTCTGTTGGCTTACCTGAATCAACAGTGAGTACTCCGTTTACAAAAACTTTTTCGATTCCTTCCGATCCTGCGTAAAGACGCGGACTGTCGCCTGGTAGATCGTTCAATATTTTCAGTTCTTGAGCGTCGATCCGTTCAGGGTCGAACACAACTAGATCAGCGTGAAAATCTTTCTCTATCCGACCCCGGTTCACCAAACCAAAAAATCTAGCTGGAACATCAGTCATGTGCTCTATAGCTTTTTCAACACTCGTGAGTTTCCTCCCACTTAGGCAGTCTCTAATCCATTCCGTTGGATAGGAAGCGCCCGCCATTCGGTCCAGATGAGCTCCCGCGTCTGAACCGCCAATCATGACTTCTTCGTGTTCCCAAACAGTTTGGCGCATAAGCCAACTGGCAGGGTCATCATCTGTCGGTCCCGGCCACAGAACTGTTTTCAGGTCATCGGCGAGAACAATATCAAGGAGAGTGTAGAAATCGCGGGTGCCTCTTTCTCTGGCAATGTCAGATACTAGTCTCCCATCGAGTCCTTGATTCTCTTTAGAAAAAGTTTCCCCGATGCGATACTTACCCCATCCTGTGAGTCTTGAGAAAACGCCTGCTTCCGGTGAGGCGGCGTTCTCTTCAAGAAGTTTTCTTACAGCAGGATCAGCAAGTTTTTCTTTTTTATCTTCGTGGGGGAGTGTCATTATTTCATCCCAACCGGGGAGTTTGTAGAGAGCACAATAAGAATGGAAATGCATTGTCATTCCAACAAGAATTGGCATTGTCAGAGCCATCGCTCTGCCGCCTTTTTCAGCGACGCGTTCGCAAGCATTTATTTGATTTTTGTAGTCATCAGGACGGGCTGAATCTACAGTCAGAACATTCCAATTGAGGGGACGTTTGGCTCTCAGTGACATTTCTGCCATAAGTTCAACTTCTTCATCAGAGAAACCGTTCATGCAGCCATCGGCAACCCATTCGAGAGTTGTACCGGGATACTTTTCGCAGACTTCTGCCAAAGCTAAAACTTCTTCAACTGATGCAATTCTCGACGGGACAGGTAAACCATCTCCGTCGGTATGAGTAAAAGAACGGCTCGTGGAAAAACCTAGGCCACCAGCTTCAAGAGCTTCGCCCAAAAGTTTTTGCATCTCCTCTATTTCATTTTCAGTTGCTTCACGTTTTACCGCATCGTCTTTCATGACCGTTCTACGAAGTGCACAATGGCCAACCATTGCTGCGACATTAACTCCAACATTTCCGTCCAAACGCTTTAGATAGTCTTCAAAAGAGCTCCAGTTCCAGTCAACTCCTATACGAAGAGCATCTGCTGACATGCCTTCGACTTGTACCAGCATTGCGCCGAGGTAATCGGCATCAGAGGTGTCGGATATAGGCGCTATTGAAAAACCACAGTTTCCCATTACGACGCTTGTGATTCCATGCAGACTAGAGGGGGTCGCATGAGGGTCCCAAAAAAGTTGAGCATCGTAATGCGTATGGGGATCAATGAAACCCGGACAAACGATCATATTTTCTGCGTCAACAATTGCTTCTGCCTGATTCGGATCGATTATGCCTATCTCTGAAATTTTGCCTTCAGTGACGGCTACGTCAGCCTTGACTCCAGGAGATCCACTTCCGTCAATGACAGTGCCACCTTTAATTATTAGATCAAACATAACAAAAGGTTACTTCCGAGATCATTCACTCGCATTTTGTTCGCGAGATATCTATTAATTCCTCCATTAGCAAAATATGTTTTTGTAGGTTAGATATCTATATATGAGTAAACGTTTAGAGCATTTGTTAGCCGAATTAACTCTTGAAGAGAAAGCTTCTTTGATGTCTGGGAAAGGAGCGTGGGACGTTCTTCCTGTTGAACGGCTTGGAATTCCTTCCCTCAAAGTTACTGACGGACCCGCAGGTGCTCGAGGAGCAGGCTTGTTAGGTTCCGGCACTCCAGCATTATGCATTCCTTGCGGGTCTGCTTTAGGAGCTACTTGGAACCCACAGCTAATTACCGAACTAGGAAAATCGCTTGCGCGTGAAACCCATGCAAGAGGTTCACATGTTCTCCTAGCTCCAACTGTAAATATCCATCGAACTCCTCTTGGTGGGAGAAATTTTGAGTGTTACTCAGAAGATCCTTTTCTCACCTCACGTATTGCTGTGGGTTTTGTAAAAGGTGTTCAGTCAGGGGGAGTGGCAACAACGACTAAACACTTTGTCGCCAATGATTCTGAGTTTGAGAGAAACACAATAAATTCAGTTGTACCGGAGAGAGCGTTGCGAGAAATTTATCTTGCACCTTTTGAAGCCGTTGTAAAAGAAGCTCAAGCCTGGGGAATAATGGCTGCATACAATCGCATCGATGGTGAGTACGCATGTGAGAACGAAAAAATATTAAATCAAATCTTGCGCGAAGAATGGGGTTTTGATGGTGTAGTTGTTAGCGACTGGTTCGCAACACGATCTACTACAAAATCTATTGAGGCTGGACTTGATTTAGAAATGCCCGGACCGGTTTCTCATTACGGAGAAAAAATAGTAGAGGCCGTAAACAGCGGAGAACTAGACGAAGAAATAGTTAACTCATCGGTTCATAGACTCCTGTTACTACTTGAGAGAACAGGCGCTTTTGAAGATCCGCTTCAAGTCCCCGAAAGAGAACTCGACAATCCAGACGACAAGATTCTGGTTCGAAAGGCTGCCGCTGAATCCATGGTTTTACTGAAAAATGATGGATTACTTCCAATAGAACTTAAAGAAACAGAAACTATTGCCTTAATAGGGCCAAATGCTGCAACAGCAATGATTATGGGAGGAGGCTCAGCTCAACTCGTACCCCAATATGTAGTTTCACCGCTCGAATCTTTCAAAAATAGATTGCCTAATAATGAGGTCCTTTATGAACCGGGAACAGTTTCAGATAGAACCAGTAGACCTATAGCAAGGAGAATCCTTACCAGAGAAGATGGAGAGCAAGGCTTTTTAATTGAGTATTTTAATGGTCTCAATTGTGAAGGAACTCCAGTTGCAACATCTTCAAAACCTGACGGGCGCTTACTGCACTTCGAGACTATAGAAGGTGTTGAAAACATTTCTGATTTTAGCTTCAGAGCGAAATCAAACCTGACAGCCGATCAGGATGGTATCCATATGTTGACTTTGATCCAGGCGGGAAAAGCAAGGATAAAAGTTGACGGAGAGACGCTTATTGATGGAATAAGTGAGCCGCTACCACCAGGAGAAGCTTTCTTCGGTCTTGGGAGCGAAGAAGCATCCGTGCCTCTAAAACTTAATTCAGGTGAATCAGTTGAACTCATTGTTGAATATTCAAGTGAAGGCAGTGTTGCCCTATGCGGAGCTCAAGTTGGCCTTCGACCACCAGAAAACGAAAACACATTTGAAAGAGCCATTAAAGCTGCCGAAGATGCAGATGTGGTAATCATGGTTGTTGGCACTGATGAAGAATGGGAGACAGAAGGACGAGACAGAGAGAATATGGATCTGCCAGGTAACCAAGCAGAACTGATTCGCCAAGTCTCAGCGAGCAATCCCAGAACTCTAGTAGTCGTAAACTCAGGCTCACCGGTGACTATGGACTGGGTTGAAAACGTAAATGCAGTTCTTGTTAGCTGGTTCGGGGGACAAGGAATGTCAGACGCATTAGTAGATGTCGTGCTCGGCGATTGTGAACCTAGCGGAAGGTTGCCAACGACTTTTCCTAAATGCTTAGAAGACACGCCTGCATTTACGAATTATCCCGGGGAGAACAGTCAGGTTCTATACGGAGAGGGAGTCTTTGTCGGGTACCGATGGTATGACACACGCGGCATTGAAGTTGCATTTCCATTCGGTCACGGATTGAGCTACACCACTTTTGAATGGGGAGAACCAAAAATTACAAAGCTGCCATCGAGTCAAGAACTGATTGACGGAAAAACAGTTGACATAAAAATTTCAGTTACAAACACTGGAGATCGAGCTGGAACTGAAGTAGTTCAATGCTACGTAGAACATGTTGAACCAGTGTTGGCGAGACCCAAAAAAGAGCTCAAAGGTTTCCAAAAAATATCCCTAGAGCCTGGTGAAACGAAAGATGTTGAAATCAACTTGGGAAGTCGTTCTTTTTCCTACTGGGATCCCGCTGACCCTGATTGGCCTGAACGTTCAATACGTGTTCCGGTAGCAGCCGGAGGCAGAAAATCAGGTCCTGGACATCGAGCTATAGAAGGTTGGTACGCCGATCCAGGTCTCTACAAAGCACATTTGGGTGTTTCGGCAACAAATTTAAAAGCTGAAATTGACATAAATATCGACGAAAACTGAAAAAAGCCTTTAAAAAGGCTTTGAATAACAGTTTAAAAATGTCAGATTTGTAACAAATTCTCCCGCCATTGCCTAAAAGGCCCGCTTTGTCTTACACTTCTTTACCTAAATGTTTTTTTAACATTTGTTTTTGTTGACTAATGGAGGGAATTCCTTAATGGAAACGCTTATGAGGCGTCGGAGCTGGCGGATTATTTCTGCTGTTCTGGCGCTTGGATTGATTGCCGGGGCCTGCGGGTCTGACGGTGATGATAGTGCAAGTAGTTCAGCCAGCAGTTCAGCTGCTGTTGCTACAACTGCTGCACCTGCGGCTACAACTACTGCCGCTCCAGCTGCTGCTCCCGCTGACGATGATCATGATCACCTACCTGGTGAGGGTGTTTCGTTGA
>DBFL01000028.1:51254-54045 GCA_002294285.1 Candidatus Neomicrothrix sp. UBA881 | reverse complement strand
ACTAATAGGGCTTTTTAGAAAACTTTTTGCCACTGAGAGAAGTGGAGTTCGCTATTTGTCTGATGCGACCTATTGGATGTACATCACACATTTACCACTTGTTATAGCAACTCAATGGCTATTTAGAGACTGGGAAATTTTTCCATTTCTTAAGTTTTTACTGATTTGTATTTTGGTAAGCCCGGTTTTATTGGCTTCTTACCAACTATTTGTCAGATACACGCCTATTGGAACCTTGCTGAATGGTAAACGAAAAAGGGAACCAGAGAATCCGTATCCGATTTCAAGTTAGCTAAGGAGAAAAATGAATAATAAGAAAACATCAAACCAAAATTTTGAAAACCAAGTAACTGGAGGTTGTGCATGTGGAAGTATTCGTTTTCGTATAAAAGGAGAATTAAGAGGCGTCGTTAATTGTCATTGTGATCCGTGTCGTCACTGGACGGGTCACTTTATGGCCGGTACATCTGCTGAGATTGAAAATTTCACCTTTGAGTCTGACTCGACTCTAACTTGGTGGAACAGGACTGAAGAAGTCAAATATGGATTCTGCTCTAATTGCGGATCAAGTCTTTTTTGGGAAGACAGAGGGAGAGATAAAACAAGAGCTATAACTGCCGGGGCTTTAGATCCTCCAACCGGTCTTAAAACTGTATTAAATATTTTTAGTAACTCGGTTTCAGACTACCACCAGCTTGATGAGAGCATTCCGGCTACCCCAGATGATCTAACTCAGGCCTAGAAAGTTGAAGGGATCTAATAGCAAAACTAATTTATTGCCCCTAGTTGATAACCAGATTCGGAGGGGCTTTCATCAAGCCAGTTTGTTCTCCAAACTTCAGCTGATACCTCACCAGCTAATATTTCTCTCTCCTCAAAACTGTTTTCATACTCAACTAAAGGTTTCACTAGGGTTGAATGACGGGGAACAGAAAAATACGGTGCGCTGTAACGAGATTCTTGACCTCGGTTGAACACACGGTGTGGTGTTGAAATGAATCTTCCTCCAGACCAAACCTCCATCAAGTCGCCAATATTTACCAAAAGTGCTTCAGGTGGACAGAAAATTTCAATCCATTCACCTTCGCGTGTTCGAATTTCTAGACCTCCTGCAGGATCAGGATGCAGAATAGTTATCGCACTTATGTCTTTATGAGGGTGAATACCTGAAATACGGGATTTGGAAACTGAAA
Source organism: Candidatus Neomicrothrix sp. UBA881 (assembly GCA_002294285.1). Taxonomy (GTDB): domain Bacteria; phylum Actinomycetota; class Acidimicrobiia; order Acidimicrobiales; family MedAcidi-G1; genus MedAcidi-G1. Next base: position 52,852 of record DBFL01000028.1, on the reverse strand, counting down.
CCGGATAATGAAGCAAAGTCATATTCGTTAATGGTTCCTGAAAAAAATCTAAAAATACATTTTGTTCTAGATCTAATGCCATAGCCATCTGCTGGAAAAGTGTCGAAGCCAAACGATCGCAATCATTCCAATAAGAAAGAACTATTTGTGACATTTTGTCAACCTGTTTAACCCATTTGTTTGAACCATAAAGTGCGCACTCATCTCTAACAGGGTTATTTTCTGGACATTCCCAATGCAATTTAAAACCTTCATAAGCATCCGGCTCTGTTACGGTTCGAGCATTTTTTTCATTGGGAGAGAAAAATCCTAGTGGTATATATCCTCGATAGTCATCTCGTGAAATAGTTAAGTTTTCTTTAATTGAATCAGAAACATCAAACACACGAATTAACAAGTCTCTCATTTCAAGTAAACGTTCAACCCCTATCCCATGTCCCACAACTACAGCAAAGCCAATATCTTCAAAAGCCTCGATCAATTTAGAAGAAGCCATGTGCTTACTGTTACTAGTAAAAGTCAAAGCATTAATATCAATACTAGGTAGTTCAACTTTTCTCATTTTTGTTTCTCGTTCTCCATTACAAATTGGTACAGGAAAAAACATTCTGAAACAACCCAAGTTCTACAGTGAAAACTTTTAGGTTCTTTTTTTTCCTTAATGATGCGAAAATGTATAGAGAATATCATTTGCGCTTTGATCCTCGAAAGGAACCAAATGGCAACCTTTAACGATGTCTGGAAAATAGGAATGGGACTTCCAGAAGTGGAAGAAACAACTATCTATGGAACAGCAGGACTGAAAGTGAGAGGTAAAGGCTTCTGTCGCATCTGGAGTGAACGTGAATATGAACGCGATGAGATATCAGATACTGAAGTACTCGTAATTTTCTGTGAATTAGATGAAAAAGAAGCACTTTTAGAACAATACGAAGGAGTTTTGTTTACAACTCCACATTATGACGGCTATGGCAATCTCCTAATTAGACTCACTGATGCAACAACTGAACAGTTAACTGATTTTCTTGACATCAGTTACCTTGTGAAAGCTCCACCTGCATTGGCAAAACAAATAGCCGATTAAAAAATTTAAATCCGATGTAATTTGCTTATTACATCGCTGACCAAAAAGGAAAAAAATGAATAACCGAAGCGAAATCTACGTTGATGGAAATTGGATCTCTTCAAGCGGATCAGAAAGTATCGACGTAATTAATCCTTCAACTGAAGAAGTGATTGGATCAACTCCCGCAGGCACGAAAGAAGATGTTGATTTAGCTATCAAAGCAGCTAAAGAGGCTTTCCCAGAATGGGCGGCAATGCCTCTTGAAGAAAGACTCTCATATATCGAAGGATTAGCAGCAAAACTCGGTGAAAAAAGTGCTGAAATAGGTGAACTCATTTCTCAAGAAGTGGGCATGCCGGGGAAAATGTCAATGATGATCCAAGCTGGTCTTCCAGCAAGTACAACCGCAAGTGTTTCCGGTACAGCTAGAGATTTCCCATTTGAAGAAAATATCGGACGTTCATTAGTTACTCGTGAACCTGTCGGAGTAGTGGGTTGTATAACTCCATGGAACTATCCGCTACATCAAATC
>DBFL01000028.1:0-50949 GCA_002294285.1 Candidatus Neomicrothrix sp. UBA881 | reverse complement strand
TCCGCTACATCAAATCATGGCAAAAGTCGCTCCAGCCATGGCTGTAGGTTGCACAGTTGTACTAAAACCGAGTGAAGTAGCTCCTTTAAACGCATTTCTTCTCGCGGAGATAATCGACGAATTGAACTTTCCAAAAGGTGTCTTCAATCTTGTTTCAGGAGTTGGCCCTGTAGTAGGAGAAGCTATTGCAGCTCATCCAGATGTTGACATGGTGTCTTTCACCGGTTCAACACGTGCTGGCACCCGTGTAGCTGAAGTAGCAGCCGCCAACGTAACTCGTGTACATCAAGAACTAGGCGGCAAATCCGCAAACATTATTCTTGATGACGCAGATTTTTCTGCAGCGATCCCATCTGCTGTCGGAGCTTGTTTTCTTAACTCAGGTCAAACTTGTAGTGCATTAACACGTCTACTTGTTCCTACGAACAAAATGGAAGAGGCAGCTGATCTGGCTGCTCAGGCAGCTGCAGGATTTACTGTTGGACCTGCAGACGATGAAACTAGCAAATTAGGGCCTCTGGTTTCTCAAGCCCAGTGGGAGAGAGTCCAAAACTATATTCAAACAGGTATAGACGAAGGTGCAACATTAGTAACTGGTGGTGTTGGTAAGCCTGACGGGCTAGAAACTGGTTATTTTACAAAACCCACAGTTTTTGCTGATGTCGATAACTCTATGACAATAGCCCAAGAGGAAATTTTCGGCCCTGTACTTTCAATTATCGGTTATGAAGATGAAGATGACGCGGTCAGAATAGCAAATGACTCTGACTACGGATTGTCAGGGGGCGTTTGGAGTTCCGACAATGAAAGAGCTCTAAACGTGGCTAAAAAACTTCGCACTGGCGAAGTTGATATGAATGGTTCTTTTTTGAATACTGATGCACCATTTGGTGGATACAAAAAATCCGGTAATGGTAGAGAATTAGGGCGTTTCGGAATGTATGAATTCGTGGAAGCTAAACAGATTAATCTTCCTCTTTAAATAGCTATCAGATTTGATTTTGAATCAATACACCCGCACCAGTAACGACTAAAACTGCTATCCAGGAGACAAACCCGAGAGCCATAGGTTGACGACCAAGTTTCTTTAAACCTCTAATACGAACACCTGAGCCTAGACCAAACATCGCGATTGTTATCAGAAAATTTCTTACTTGCCCTATATTTTGAATTAACTCATCAGAGAAAAGCGACGTTGATCTAATCGTTGCTGCTGCAATAAATCCGACAATAAAAAAAGGAATAGGTAAGCTCCATTTTGTCTTAATTTTTTCTCTGTTCTGTTGTGTTATTGACACAAACATCAGTAGCGGTGCAAGCATTAAAATCCGGCACATTTTTACTAAAACTGCAGAATCTAAAGTATTTTCACTTACAGCAGATGCAGCAGCAACTACTTGACCAGTGTCATGAACAGATAACCCAATCCACCAACCAAATAGATTCTCATCAAGTTGAAAAATTTCTTGAACTATTGGGAAAACAAAAACAGCAATAGAACCAAATAGTGTTACTAGCCCAACTGCATAACCGGTTTCTTCTTCATCAGCTCCACTTAGAGGTTTCATGGCAGCAATTGCTGAGACCCCACAAATTGAGAATCCTGAAGCAACTAAGAGAGATAAAGACTTATTTACAGAAAAGGCAGCGCTAATTTTTTGAATACCAAAAAATACGATTATTACAACTGCAATTACAACGATAATTCCTATTGGACTACCAATTTCAGTAATCTCAGAAAATGCAAGCCTGAAACCAAGCAAGCAAATCCCTATTTTTAATACGCGACCGGCAGCTAAATCCAAAGATGGCTTTGCCCATTCTTTTACAAGTCCAAAATTGACGAGACAAAACCCAATAACTAGCGCAACCACAGGAGACGATAGCCGGCTGTTAAAATTGCTAATTAACTCAGCAACAATTCCAACAGTAACGATTAATAAAAGTCCACGAGTGTTTTTTCTTACCCAATCAGTTAAATACTTCACGTGCAAACGATGGGTCTTGTCTCTAAGTTAAACTGCAGATTCATAAACTGCCCTTTTTTAAGTAGGCCGCCCGGGGCTCGAACCCGGCACCTTGGGATTAAAAGTCCCCTGCTCTACCCGATGAGCTAGCGACCCAAAATGTAGACTAGCCGGTTTATCATTCCATTCAAGTTGAAATAAGACTGAATCTGAAGAAAGACCTAAAGAGATGGTTGAAATCACAAATTAAAAGATTTCTTCTAACCTCATAATATGCGTTTTATTTTATTTAGTATCTTGGGAACTGCTTTAGTGGCTGCAATTATCTGGCTGGGTGCAATTGATACAGACAACAACGACTTTCAGACTTTTCAAGCACCAATAACAACAACCACGACCAGCACGACAACAACAACTACAACCACAACTGTCTTGTCTCCTAAAACACCTGTTGGGACTCTTCCAGAAATCAAAATTGAAGGCGCTGTAACTCTTGATAACTTTTCATCTATCAGTACTGTCGGACTTGACACTGTCACATTCGGTATGACAGTAAATGCTGCTCAAAAAGCAGCTGGAACAAGATTTTCTCCTGTTACACCAAGAGGCGAATGCTTTTTAGCGATACCAGATAAAGGGCCTGACGGAATTACTTTTTGGATAATAGAAAATACCGTAGAACGCGTAGATGTAGAAAATGAGTTAATCAGAACACGATCAGGAGCTGGTATTGGAGACACAGAATTATTAATTAATGAACTATTTGGAGAAAAAATAGAAACAAGGGTGCTTCCCAATTCTTCAGAAAAGCTTCTTATTTATGTTCCTAGCGACTCATCAGATAAAGATTTTCGCGTTGTTTTCAAAAGTAATGGACGAGTAATTACAAAACTTTGGTCAGGTCGGCTTCCTTGGGTTGAAATGACTGAAATCTGTTAATTATTCATCTTCTCTTCAAGAAGATCCGCCTCAAACTTTTCACATTGCACAAACAGAGATCCAAACCCGACACTTTCACCATAAGCTGATTGCAGATCTATATCCTTTTGCCAAGTTATGACATCAGATTTGATCTCATAACCATCTACTGAAATGTCGAGAGTCTCGTTTAATGAAGATTCAAACATTGTTGAACCGTTTTTCAATACGCCCACATACGGTTTCCCTTCAAAAACTTGAATCAATGCTTCAACGCTTTCTCCTGTACTGGAATCTGTAGTAGTTCCTATTGCTACTGGTTCTCCTAACTGATTTTTATAACATTTAAAAACTAATCTGAAAGTGTCAGTACCAATTTGTATCCAACCATTTGGAAACTCAGATTTTTCAACTTTAGGTTGAGTCGTCTGAGTCGTCTGAGTCGTAGTTTCGATCATATTTTCACTACTCGCGCATGAAAAGAATGGCCAAAACATTAGAGGTAAAATAAATAAGTAGAAGTACTTTTTTCTCACAAATGATCCTGACTCTTAAATCAAAATTTCCAAAAGTTTGCCATCAATGCACCGCCACTCTACATCTTGTAAAAATTTTCTTCTGACGTCCAAACCGCTTGGATCTTGAATCACTAAAGCTACTTCCTTATCTCTTTTAAATACCGTAACCTCAGCCAAACCCCAATCAGCTTTAACCAAAATTTCTATTTCTGGAACTGATTTTTTTAAGATAAAGCCTCCCAAATTAGGCGGGTCACCTGTTGGTCTAAGAAAGCAGAATTTTTCCCACTTACCTGGCCGTTCAGATGCAGGTAATCGTAATTCTGCTTTCTTCAAACGAGACAACAAATCACGTCCATCTATTTCTTCTGCTCCCAATTCGATTGCCTTGTCTCTGACTTCTTCTGGAATGTCATAGTGGTCACCCTGAAATGACATAAGACGAAGACCCAGCAATTCAGCAAAACTATGTAACTCATCCAAATTTTTATCACTTGCAAGATGAGCCCATAGTTTCCCTTTATAAGGCCAAATTGCTTTATCGACTATTACTGCCATTTCACATGCTGTCTTCAAAAATTCAAATTTTCAATTTGTAGAAAAATTTTTTCCCAGCGAATAAAAGTATCCGATTTGATGACACACTTGTCAGATGAGTGATGACAAGACTAAGTCCACTAGTATCAAATTTTCTCCAAAGTGTGATAGTGCAGAAATTTCTAGAGTTGCTTTAGCGTCCATTCTAAGAATCCACAAAATTGATCCGGCCGTAGTAAGCGAACTAGCGATTTCGATGCAACAAAAACTTAATGAGCTTTCTGTATCCGGCTCCTGGATAGAAATAGAATTTCAAACATTTGAAAACAGAATCTCTGCTGAAATAAGAGCGGATAACGACTCTGTTTCAATTGGTGCTAATTGGTAGCTGATCGTTTCGCTACTAACCAGGTTGCTTCTATAGCATGTGCTGAAATTCCTGACCACTCAGCATCACTGTTACTTGACATCAAATCTATGACTTCTTCCGGAGGGAGATAAATAGGAGTATCGGAACCCCTGCTGCTTATCCATATTAAAAATCCTTCGTTTCTTAGGCACCTTTCAATCTCATTTGGAAAAAGAATCATATTCATAGCTAAAAAAACATCAATAGAGTTATTTGGAAATGGGAGACTAAAACCATCTGCACAAATTTGAGAAGTTCTTGATGCCACTGAATTAACAATCATCTCTTGCGAAATGTCTACTGCGATAACATTTTCAAACTTGTTTCGTAAAATTTGAGTTGCTAAACCTGTACCGGCACCTAAATCGACGACTCTTTTCCCTTTAACCTGACCTCTCTCTAAAGCATCTTGAACCGGAACTCCTCTTGATGGAATATTTCGAGTAGCTGACCATTCAGAAGCTTTCTCATCAAATAAATCTTTAACTTCTTTCGCCAAAGAAAGGTTCCAAATGCCTTCATGCGCTGCCTGTCTAGTTATATTTCTCATTCGAGAATCAGAGCCAGACGCTCGATCCGATTTCTGTTGCGGATGGACTGTCGGAAGATATGTTATTTTCAAAACTTTTACCTTCCTGAAGAACCGAATCCAGTTTCCCCTCTTTCTGAATCAGGTAACTCGTCAACCTCTTGGAAATCGCATTCTTCAACTTTTTGAATTACTAGCTGGGCTATTCTTTCACCTTTATTTACTTGAAAAGCTTCTTTTGGGTCAGTATTGACCAGTATTACTTTTAATTCTCCTCGGTAACCAGAATCGATAAGACCGGGTGTATTCAAACATGTAACGCCATGTTTTAATGCTAATCCACTTCTCGGTTGCACAAATCCTGCAAATCCCTCAGGAATCGCTATTGCAACCCCTGTTGATATAAGAGCCCTGCCGCCACCTGGTTCTAAAACAACTGACTCCGCTGCAACTAAATCCGCACCAGCATCACCAGATTTTGCATAAACAGGGATAATTGCATCTTCTATTAATCTAATAATTGGAATATTCAACATAAATATGACCTTACTTGCACTTCTTAGTGAATAACAGACACATCAACCCCGTATGATCAAACTGTGTTGGTTTGGATGGATTTAGAAATGACGGGGTTAGACCCAAAAGAAGATGTGATCGTTGAGATCGCTAGCTTAATTACTAATGACGATCTTGAGGAAATTGCTACTGGACCTAATCTAGTTATCCATCAATCATCTGAAAAGTTAAAAAACATGAGCAAACATGTGGAACAAATGCATACTTCCAGTGGTTTGTTAGATGAGATTTATAAATCTACGATCACCCTCTCTATGGCTGGTGAAGAAACTTTAGAGTTTTTAAAACAACACATTGAAAAGCCTGGAAGTGTTCCTTTATGTGGTAATTCAATTGGTACTGATAGAAGATTTTTATCAGAAGGATTACCAGAGTTAGCATCTTTTTTCCATTACAGATCTATAGATGTATCAACAATTAAAGAGCTTGCAAAAAGATGGAATCCGGAAGTGATTAATTCTGCACCGAAAAAAACTGGTGGCCATCGAGCTCTAGACGATATTCGTGAATCAGTTGAAGAACTAATTTATTATCGGAAAAACCTTTTTATAAGCAAATGAACAAAGTTAATTCAGAAAAATCAGGTTTGTCTCCGCGCCCAATAAGGCAAGAACAAGAACCGGCTTCTACAGAAGTTGTTGAAATTGCGAAGGGAATTTATCGACTGCAGCTTCCCGTTTCGATGCCTGGGTTAGGACATGTAAATTGTTACGCTCTTGAAGATAAGAACGGCTTTTCCCTAGTGGACCCAGGTTTGCCGGGAAAAGATTCATGGAATTCTCTTGAGAAACGACTTAATGATCTTGGGACTGGCTTTAAACATATCCATACAGCAATAGTCACCCATAGTCATGTTGACCATTATGGCGGAGTCCATAGACTTCGTGATGACTACGATGTCGAAGTTCTTACTCATTCTTCTTTTTCATCGGTTTTTGGCACTGATGACATTATGGAAGATCCTGATGCAGCTGCTTTGGATCTAGCAGATGATGAAGACATTGAAAAACTAAGAGAAATGCTCAGCCGCCCCACCCCTTGGGGCACTAAAAGAGAACCACCTTCAGTTGAAGAACTCAGAAAGTGGAGTGGAGCCAACACAGGAGCTGATTCAAAATCGTTTCAAGTTCCTAAGCCATCTATAACCGTAGAAGATTCTGAAGAGTTAGAAATTGGCGGAAGAACATGGCTAGCCCTACACCTTCCTGGACACACTCACGATCATTTATGTTTATACGATCCAGTAGATGGCTTTTTCTTATCTGGAGATCACGTACTACCAACAATCACTCCACATATTGGTGGAATGGGCAACATGGAAGACCCTTTAGCGGTGTTTTTCAATTCATTAGAAAGAACAAAAGAATTTTCAAAAGTTTCGCTTGTTTTACCAGCCCATGGACACCCCTTCAATAATCTTGTGGAACGAGCAGATGACATCATTGAACATCATGTAGATCGTCTTCAATTAATCAGAGAAACAGGGGACTCAATAGGTGAAGCTTCAGTTGAAGATTATATGAAACACTTATTTAAAGAAAGATCATGGGGTGACATGGCAGCTAGTGAAACTTACGCCCATCTTGAGCATCTAAGAATTCTTGGTGAAGCTTTACCTGAAGAAAAACAGGGCATAAAAACCTATAAATTTGCTTAAATTACAGAAAAAATAACGAATTATCCTTATTTTATTAAAAAATAAGTTGACAAAATTCACTTAAAGGTGTTGAGTGGTCACGCAACGTAGTTTTGGTAGACTTGTTTATTGAAACTGCATTGCAGTTTTTTTGAAAGAAAATATGAGCATGAATAACAAAATTCACAATAATTCCGGTCATCGAACCGTTGATCATGCTTTAACCTCACACGTACTGACACCAGTTAAACCAACAACTCTTATGGTAGAAACACTTTCATTCTGGTTTAACAAGTACGGATTTTTCACCATAAAGCGGCCCTGGGAAGCAACTAGCTAATCGCTAAAAAGCAAAGACCACGGCCGCCGGAAAATCCGGCGGCTTTTTTCGTTTTCGAGATCAATTTAAGAAGGAGTAAAAAATGTTTGCTATCGAATATAAAAATGAAATCTGGAGAGAAGATGCAGCATGTGCAGAACTTGGTGTACCTACCGGCATTTTCTTTTCTGAAGATTTGGGAGATATAGCTAGAGCCAAAAGAATTTGCGCAGATTGCCCTTCTCTAACATTGTGTTTAGAAGCGGCTATAGATCGTAATGAACCTTGGGGAGTTTGGGGCGGTCAATTATTCCGAAAAGGAAAAATTCTGGCAAATAAACGCGGAAGAGGAAGGCCACGTAAAATCTCCAGACCAGAAGACGAACTTCCAGTCATACCTATACCTGTTCATCTGCAGTCGACCCTCCGTTCTGCTTGATGATGGGCCAAAAATCGGGGTGACGCTTTAACGAACCTCGATTAAAAGGCTGGTCGGGAGGTGAACTTACGACCCTATAGTCGTAAGGGCCACCTCCCGACTACCTTTATAGGTGTGAAAAAACTTTTATTTGCATTTTTAGTAATCGCAGTTTCTTGTGGTAGTCCAGCAAAAAATGAACTTGTTAATCAAAACATCTTTAACCAAACTTTCGAAACAGAAGATGGAGCTATAACCCTTAAAGAAATCTTTGAAGAAAATAAAAAACCGATGGTAATTAATCTTTGGGCTACTTGGTGTACTCCTTGTTTAGAGGAAATGCCTTATTTCGAAGCATCTCATCGTAAACATTTTGAAAAAATACAGTTTATAGGTATCAACATAAGCGACTCTCCAACTAGAGCTAGCAAAAGAGCTGAAGAGCTTAATATTTCCTACATGCTTGGACGCGATCCTGATGGAAAGTTCACCAAATCATTAAATGCAATTGGTCTTCCTGTTACTGCTTTTTTCGATATTGAGGGGCAATTGTCAAAAGTTCATCAAGGTCCAATGAGTGAAGAAGCTATTGAAAAATCAATATTGGAACTTTTAAATGTTTGATATCGAATTAGTTCTTCCTTTCAGCCTCGGTATTGTCACGGCAATTAATCCTTGTGGTTTCGCAATGCTTCCTACTTGGCTTGGATATTTCATTGGTAGAGATACTGCTGATAATCAAGCACGTCCAGAACAAGTAATAAGAGGTCTATTTGTGAGCCTGATTCTTACAACAACATTTGTAGGTGTTTTTGGTTTTCTCGGGTTTGTAATCTCACATCTGGTTAATGAGGAAACAATTGCTCAGAAAACTCCTTGGATTACTGTCATTTTAGGGGCACTTTTAATTCCATACGGTTTTTCACTTTTGTTTAAAAATAACCAAAAGAAAGTTTTTTTACTAAATAGAAGAGGTCCGGCATCAAATGAAATGCTTTCTGTGATTGGTTTCGGAGTTTCTTATGCAGTTGTTTCAGTTGGATGTTCAGCACCTCTATTTTTGCTCCAAATCTCAGGAAGTTTTAGCAGAGAGGGAATTTTTGAAGGCACTATAATTTTTCTTACTTATGCCCTTGGTTTAGGTGCTGTAGTTACTGTTTCAACATTGTCTTTGGCTTTAGCAAGAGGTGGTCTTGTTCGCAACGTTCGAAAAGTCTTGCCTTATGTAGATTTAATCGGTGCTCTTTCTTTGATGGTTGGAGGGGCTTATCTATTCATTTATGGAATCTATGAAATCAGAACCTTAAACTCCCCTGGGTCAGGGACTAATCAAATAGTTGAGAAAATTAATGACCTTCAATCACATTTAACAATTTGGATTTCAGAAGTTGGAGGTTTAGAAGTTGGTTTGGCTTTATGGCTAATAGTGTTGACTTTTATAATCTGGGGGTTGAGTCCCGCTTTCACTGGTATAGCCAAAAAAGCTATTAGATTTTCTTTTTTAGGTATTTGGCTTTTGGTTGAAGGAGTTCTGTATAAAGGGACATTGGTAGTAAGACCAGTAATTAATTTATTTTCTAAATGGCCTGAAAGAGCGTTTAACTGGTTTGAAGAACCAAAAAGGTGGGCAGTGCTTCTTGAGATTATTGCTTCAGGTGTTCTGCTTTCAATTATTTTTCTAAGCTGTGTAGCTTTCTTTAAAGAAAAAAACAAATGAAAAAAGTTGAAAAAATTGAAAGTTTGTCTGACCTTCTCTCTAAACCGGGCGTAGTCGAAGAGATGGAACTCCGATCTTCATTCGGTGTTTGCGCACTTCATGGCGGAGGTTTAGAAAGGGCTACTGAAGCTGTTGCTCGTGATGTAGCCAAAGAAACTAACTCTTCTTACTATGCGTTGATACAACCTGAAGGTTCTCGATTGCATCTATCGTCTAAAAATTTCGACACACGCGAATCATCAAAATTGTGCAAATTTTTAAACGAAATCGATACTGTTATTTCTGTTCATGGCTACGGAAAAGACGACGATTTTTGGGCTGTGCTTCTTGGAGGAACCAACAGAGAACTTGCCTACCATCTAGCCGGTTCATTAAGAGAAGTTTTACCAGAGGAGTATCGTGTAGTTGATCAAATAGATAAGATTCCACGCTCTTTAAGAGGTGTACACCCTTCAAATCCGGTTAACTTTCCAATAAACAGAGGGGTTCAAATTGAAATACCCCCAGGTCTGAGATGGAATAGGGAATACAATTTTTGGTCTGATTCAGGTGGAACCCCCAGATCTGAGGATTTGAACCAATTAATTGATGGATTGATCTCAGGTATAAACAAGTGGAAATCAATATAAAACTTTCTCGATTTCAAATCATGGAGATAACCGCTTAATAACCCACCCGGTTGAAGCTAAAACATAGCTCAACCTGTCATGGAGTCGATTCGGTCTTCCCTGCCAAAATTCAATAAAGTTTGGAGTTACTTTATAACCTCCCCAATGATCTGGTCTTGGTATTTCATTTCCTTGCCACCTAAGTTTTTCAGATACAAAATCCTTATCTAAATTTTCTCTACTGGGAATCACTTCACTTTGATTTGATATAAGAGAACCTATTTTGCTTTCATGTGGTCGCATTGACCAATATTCATCAGAATTTTTTTCAGATATCTTCTCAGCTGATCCTTTGACTATTACTTGTCTACGGAGTTCATTCCAACTGAAAGTAAGAGAGACTTTGTTATTGACTTCTATATCGGAGGCTTTATTACTTTTATAATTTGTGAAAAAAACAAATCCGTCATCGTAAATCTCTTTTAATAGAACATTCCTTCCAATAGGTGAACCATTAGCATCTACGGTGCTCAAAACCATTGCATTAGGTTCCAGGTAGCCAACATTCTCAATCTCTGAATACCAAATTTTAAACTGTTTAATTGGATCACTTTCTAAATCGTTTTCATCAAGGCCACGACTCTCATATTCTTCACGTACTCGTCTTAAATCCACATTAATGGTTTAGCCAAAATGGCGATTAACTTCAAATATCAGGATGTAATGTTTCCTAAGTGAAAAAATTTGACTTTTTGAGAGTAGGAATTGGTGGTGCTATAGGAGCGGGTATTCGCTGGCTAGTAATAGAAACTGCGACGACATCAACAGTTTTCCCATGGCCTACTCTTTTAGTTAACCTCATTGGTTGCGCAGCTCTAGGAATTTTTATAGGCAAGAAAATAGACAAAAGATCCTTATTGATGCTGGGCACCGGTTTTTGTGGTGGTCTAACTACTTTTTCAACATTTTCTTTCGAATTAGCGATTTTACTTCGTGATCATGAAATCTTTATTTCTCTTTGTTATTTACTAACGTCGATTATTTTTGGAGTCATCTTCTACAAGGCAACTTCAACAATTTGTGAAAGAAACCAATGACTTTCGCGGCTTTTTGTGTTCTAGCAACTATTGGAAGCATCATCAGATGGAGATTGACAGAATTTTTTGGAATTTACAAGGGAACCTTCATTGTTAACATGATCGGATCATTCTGTATTGGTTTGATTAACAATTTAGACAATGATGCAATAATTATAATTGGAATAGGCCTGCTAGGGTCACTGACAACTTTCTCTGTCTTTTGTGCAAATATAGATTCCTTCTCAAAAAGAAACTACCGATCAAGTTTGGCTTATGTTTTGCTTAATGTCATCTCTGGTGTTATAGCTTCAACAATTGGATTGAACATTTCAACTAATTTATAGTTTTCACGCCTTGCATATAAGGTAAGAGAGGCTCAGGAATCGAAATACTGCCGTCTTCTTGTCGATAAGTTTCCACAAGAGCTGCCCATACACGAGGCACCGCTAAACCTGAGCCATTAAGAGTATGCACAACAGATGTTCCTTTTTCTCCTTGAGCTCTGTATCTAACATTTGCCCTGCGCGCCTGATAGTCACTAAACCAAGAAACTGATGAAACTTCGAGCCATTGATCTGCACCGGGTGCATATACCTCAATATCAAAAGTTCTTGCTGAAGAGTTGCCTAAATCACCTGTACATAAATCCAAAATTCGATATGTTAAGCCCAAATCAGCAATTGCTGACTCGGCTCTAGAAAGTATGTCATCATGCACCTCCTGTGCTTGTTCAGGAGTCGCGTAAGCTAACAGCTCAACTTTGTCAAATTCATGAACTCTCAAAAGACCACGTGTATCTCTACCAGCAGAACCTGCTTCGCGTCTAAAACATGAAGTATGTGACATTAACTTGATTGGCAAATCAGATTCATCAAGGATTTCATCACGAGCATATGAAGTCAATGGAACTTCAGCAGTAGGTATCGCCCAAAGATCATCTCGTTCAAGATGATAAGCATCATCTATGAACTTCGGAAGATGCCCCGTAGAAATCATTGTTTCTGTCAAAACAAGAGTAGGAGGTCTTATTTCGCGATATTCGTCAGCATTCCTATCTAACCCATACTGAATTAATGCTCTACACAGAGTAGCCCCCAAGCCTGTATACATCGCAAACATAGCTCCCGAGAGTTTGGTGGCTCTTTCAACATCAAGAATTTTTAAAGCTTCACCTATTTCCCAATGTGGTATGCGTTGGTGCTCTTCCCATAACGTGTCCCCACCTTCAACTCTTAGAACTACATTGTCTTCGACGCCTACACCCTCTGGGCAATCCTCGGCTGGTATATTCGGCACTCGAAGTAATAGTTCTCTGATCTCATCGGAAATTCGATCGCATTCTTCACTTAATTTCTCTTCTTCTACTCTCATATTGCGACTTGATTCTTGAAGTGGAGTAGCTTCATCTGTTTTTCCTGATTTATGCAATTCTCCTACTTGCCTTGAAACTTCCTTGATTTCGTTGCGTAATTCATCCCTTTTTTCAGCACTTTGTCTTTGCTTAAGATCTAGTTCAATTACCAGATCCAAAACCTCTGTATTTTCCCCGCGTCGTGAAATGCATTTTTTTACCAAATCCAAATCATTACGCAATAAACGAATATCAATCATTGAAACGAACTTACCCTTTAAAAGACTCGGTCCTTAAACTTTTTTTCAATTTCTAGTCGAAATTGTCTTCATATTCTGATTTCTAGTGTGCTCACGGGCAAAGATATAGAACTTAAATACAATTATTCCCCAAAGATAAAACCCGCCAAGCAATTTCATAATCAGACCGGCTGCTTGTTGATCTGATTGAACACTTATTCCCCACATTTGATAACCATCGTCATAGTGGTTGTAAACAGTTCCTTCTGCAAAAGTTAACCATGCCGCTGGAACCGTAGGAATAATTGACATCAAAAACAAATAAAACATTTGACCAGGAAGAGATAAGCGAAGTTCTGGTATTGGTGAAACCACCGGAAGCCACATGAGCAACGCTGTTATGAACAACAAAACATGAATTGTGTAGTGAAAAATTCCTGAGTCAGCAGAAAACTGAACAAACCCACTCCAATGAGTTAACGCAACTAAAGCGTTAAAAATTACTCCAGCCACTACCGGATGAGAAAGTTTTCTAATTATTTGTGACGAGAAAGTATCACTAACAACAAGAAGATTAGCCAACCACATAGGTATAGAAAGCAAAAATAAAGGTGGGATGATAAAAGTGATCAGAAGATGCTGAAGCATGTGCGCCGAATATAAATGATCTTCGGCAATATCGTGTAAAGGCCAGTCGGCTGAAACAAAAAGCAAAACGGTAGCAACAATAAATGTAATCTTTTGTCTTTTCGAAACTACTTTTTGACCAGGATCTACGACTTTAGGACCTATAACTTTTACAGCCCAAAACCCAAGTAAAGATACCGCAATTACTAACACCCAGACTTCTGGATGCGCCTTCCAAACCCAAGGATTTATTGAATTTATTTGAAACACCTTAAAACTCGTTTTAAAACTAGAGACTTAGACACTTAATGATCAAATGCTGAAAGTATTTCAACCTTTATTCCAAAACTCAAACATGGTCAGGGCTATAACATAAACAAAAGTAGCCAAAACCAATCCACCAACGAAAAATTTTGTAAACACCTGGCTATCGAATCGCAAATGCATAAACCATGCAGCCACATAAAAGAACTTAATTACCATCATCACCATAAG
Organism: Candidatus Neomicrothrix sp. UBA881; assembly: GCA_002294285.1. Classification (GTDB taxonomy): domain Bacteria; phylum Actinomycetota; class Acidimicrobiia; order Acidimicrobiales; family MedAcidi-G1; genus MedAcidi-G1. The sequence goes on along the minus strand of DBFL01000028.1, from coordinate 37,006 downwards.
TAGTGGTATCAAAATTTCACCGGGCATGTCTTCAAAGAAGTAAGTAGCTACCTCTAAAGCTGTAATCACTCCTAAAATGATTGCTATTTGAATATATTTGCTGTCCGAAGGGTGATCGTGTTCATCTTCGGCGTCACTCGGGGATTCAATATCTTTATTTTCGGTGTTACTCATGCGCTAAAACCTAATTTCAACTCGTCGGTGAAGGAACTAAATAGATTACTGTGAAAATAAAGATCCATACTACATCCACAAAATGCCAATATAAGCCAACTATTTCTACTGTTTCTGCTGATTCGCGTCTTAAATTACCTCGCATTGAAGAAACATAAAGTGACATCAACATCACGATTCCTATACTCACATGGACTCCGTGAAAGCCTGTAAGAGTAAAGAAAGCCGATGAAAATGGACTTGTCGTATAACCAAGTCCTTCTCTCAAAAATGTAGTGAACTCATAAACTTGCCCGCCTATAAATAGAGCACCTAGTAAAGCTGTTGTGAGTAACCAAAGTCGATTATTTCTATAGTCTCCTCTTTGTAAAGCTGACAAAGACAAAACCATGGTTAAAGAACTCATTAATAGGACGAAAGAGCTGACTGAAGTAAAAGGAATATCAAAAATGTCACCTGGAGCCGGACCATCTGCAAAACGACTTCTATAGATCAGATAAGTCGATATCAAACCTCCAAAAAGTAGACACTCAGACCCTAAAAAAACCCACATCAATAGTTTGTTGTTTGAAAGCCCGGTTCCAACAGAGTGTTCATTGTCAGTCAACTGAAACCTCCTCTGTCTCACTATCTGAGTTCATATCGTGCTGTTCTTCCCCGTGGTCTGCATCAGGATCATCCGGGGGTTCAAAAGCCCATGCATAAATCGACATCAAAATCATAATTCCGCCGGGTACACAAAACCAAAGGTTATATATAAGCCCATATCCGATAAATGGAAAACCTAAAGCTAGAATCAGTGGCCAATAAGAAGGTGATGGGAGATGAACATTTTCTGCTGAACCGTCTTGACATACTTCTTCGGCAGAAGCGATTCTAATTACTTTTCCATTCTCATCTTTTCCATATTTTCTATGCCAGAAATCATCAAGTTCTTCTACTACTGGGACCTCATCAAAATTATGAACCGGTGTCGGATTCGGAGTTATCCATTCAAGACTTCGAGCGTCCCATGGATCTGGACCAACAGGTGGTTGCCCTTTGGCTTTTTTAGCTGAGGCATAAATATTTATGAGGAATAATAAAACTCCTATTCCTATAACAAAAGAACCAATTGTCTCTACCAGATTCCAGAATTCGAATCCAAAACCTGGGCTGTAACTATGAATTCGTCTAGACATGCCTTGAAGACCCAAAATATGCATAGGGCCGAAAGTTAAATTAAATCCAATTATCATGAGCCAGAAATTCAATTTTCCTAACTTTTCGCCGAGCATGTAACCAAATACTTTCGGCCACCAAAAATAAAAACCAGCAAAAATTCCTAACAGCGCTCCACCAAAAATTACATAATGGAAATGAGCGACGATGTAATAAGTGTCGGTTTGTTGAGTATCAGCTGGTGCTACCGAGTGGGTAACTCCCGAAAGGCCACCAATCGTGAACATAGAAACCACTCCGGCGGCGAACAACATCGGGGTGTTGAACAATAATTTGCCTCCCCACATAGTTGCCATCCAGTTTAAAATTTTCACGCCTGTCGGAACAGCAATAAACATTGTCGAAAGAGAAAAGGCAGCAACTGAAATTGGACCTATACCAGAGACAAACATGTGGTGTGCCCAAACTCCCCAACCCATGAAACCGATTGCAATTCCTGAAAAAACCATAAATGGATAACCAAAAATAGGTTTCCGAGAAAAAGTTGGAATTACTTCTGAAATGATTCCAAATGATGGAAGTATCAGAATATATACCTCTGGATGACCAAATATCCAGAAGAGATGTTGCCAGAGTAAAGGATCAGCTCCCATTTCCGGATTGAAAAAATGCGATCCAAAATTTCTATCAAACATTAATAAAAAGAGCGCAACGGTTATAACAGGCACCGCAAAAGCTAGAAGAAATTGGACAACCAGTATCATCCAAGTGAAAACAGGCATTTTGAACAATGTCATACCTGGTGCTCTCATATTAAGAACAGTTACTATCAGATTCATTGCAGATATTAATGAGGCAATTCCAGTTATCTGAAGCCCTATTGCATAAAAATCCATGCCATTGCCTGGAGAAAAAACAATTCCCGTATTCGGTGCATAACCGAACCAACCACCATCAGGAGCATCTCCAAAAATCCAGGCAGTGTTTAGGAAAAGACCCCCAGCGAGAAAAATCCAAAATGATAAGGCATTCAGTCTTGGGAAAGCAACATCTCTTGCACCAATCTGAAGTGGCAACAAATAGTTCGCAAATGCTGCAGCTAGAGGCATAATCACCAAAAACACCATTGTGACACCATGCATGGTGAACATTTGGTTATACATATCAGCACCCAAAACTGTTCCATCAGGTGTAGCTAGTTGGAGTCGAATTAACAGAGCTTCAATACCTCCAATTAAGAAAAAGAATAAAGCTGCTGCACCGTAAAGAATTCCGATTTTTTTGTGATCTACAGTGGTTACCCAATCCCTCCAGCCATTACCCCCTTTAGGCCTTGTATAAACCCCCAGAGGTTGGTGTGTGCCGTCTTCAGTCACTTCTTCCACTTCCGGCTCTAATGTTTGTGTCATTACTCGACCTCCGTAGCAGAAATTATTTCAATTTTTGGTTTTTCACCTAAAGTTTCAAGATAAGCGATCAGGTCGTCTATCTGGCTTTCATCAAGACCCATATTTGGCATTCCTCTTCTACCTTCTGCATAAGCAGGTTTCTCATCAGGAGCATTTCTTAACCATGCTTCGAGTTGTGTACGGTTTAGGCTTCCATTGGGTTCATACATGTTAAATATTCCACCTGCGAAAGTCGTTCGACTCATTAAGTGGGTTAAGTTGGGAGCTGCATTGGAAACTAAATCGGCTCCTTTTGAAGTTTGATCATTGACTCCGTTTATCACATGACAGCGTGCGCATAAAGATTCAAAAATTTCTAATCCTCGTTTTTCAGTTTCAGTTTTAGGTTCATTAGCTGATTCACTCTGTTGATTAACCCATTCTTGGAACTCATCCGGCTCCATAGCAACTACCTGCATCCGCATTCTGGCATGAGACAAACCACAGAACTCGGTACATTGACCAAAATAAACACCAGGTTCATCCGCTTCAATTTTCCATGGACTTACTCTTCCGGGCACTGCATCTCGTTTACCGTTTAAGGCCGGTATCCAATGACTATGGATTACGTCCCGACTTGTAATTTTAAGTTCAATTTCTTCACCTGTTGGTATAACCATTTGAGTAGATGTAACGATGTCAGCTGGAGGCAAATTTCTCGCATCCGAAAGATCTACTCCCTCCAAACCATCCAGATAGTACCTATACTCCCACCACCACTGTTGTCCTACAACTACCACCTCAGGTTCCCAAGAAACTGACTGACCATCGACTGACAAAGCCATCACATTGTTGTCACTATCATTTATTTCCGAAAGTGTTATAAGAGTAAAAACGGCTACTCCTGCAAGAATCAGAGTTGGTATAAGAGTCCAAAGAATTTCAAGATTGAAATTTCCATGCACTTGTTCAGGGAACTCATCATCTGAATGATCATCTCTAAAACGAATCCACAATAAAGCAGTACCACCGAAAATAATAATAAATACAATTCCTGCAATTAGAAAAACAGGATCTGAAAGAGCATCTATTGACCGTGAGGTGGGTCCTTTTGGTTTTAATGTGTCAAGTTCAGCACCTGAAGAACAAGAAGATACGAAAACAAGAACGCTAAGCAAGAAAACCGGAAATTTAAAATATTTCTGCATCATGGTTTCTACTCTTTTTCGTCCATATGACTTTTATCATCATGGTGATGTGGCCCTTTGTGATGAAATTCACGTTCTCCTATCGCAGTTGAGACTACTCCCGCTATCAAGATTCCCGCGATCCCAACAAAAAGAATACTTTGTATCAAACCTCTTGAGATAGAAGGCCTTTTACTTAAATAAAAAGCTGTGCCAAAAATAATCACACCTACTATGGTGGCCACCCAAACTGCACCTGAGACAGAAGATGCAAGAAGTATCCGAGAAACGGCCAGGACAATTACACCTATTCCTAAAGCTCCGATAAGAGGTATTTCAATCGGTCTCATGAGTCTTTCGCGAAGTTCACTATTCAATTCCGGATCTGAAGAAGCTTTCTCTGACCAGTTAGTCATCGTCCACTCAAAACCGATTGCAACAATTATTATTATTCCCACGACAAAAACTGCAGGATGCACTACTAGACCAACTACTAAAATGCTTACTCCAAGAGCAGAAAACACTGGCCACCAAGAATTTCCTATTTCAGACTGTGCTTCAGGAACTTCATCTACCCCAAGCAATTCAATTGCTGCTTCAGGTTCACTATCACGAAAAGCCTGACTAACAATTGCCATTACAGCCATAGAAGCGGCTCCAAGCATTAGCAAGGTGTAAACCACGTGGTTCCCAACCCCACCTTTCCAACCTAAAGAAATTGGACCTGTTTCTGTTCCACCAGTTGTATAGCCAGCAAAAACTGCCGCTGCGACCATCAATACACAGAGACCAAACCATAATTTGAATCCAGTCGTGAGCATTAGTTAATCACATCCCTACTTGGCTATATATATGCCGATCCAAATGATCGAATAGACAGCAACACTTGCATACCAATAAAAAGATAAAGCTGAAACGAGATCTTGGTGTCGTTCCGTATCCTGACCACCAAAAGCTCTTACAAGAACTAATAAACCCCAGATAACTCCAACAGCTACCATAGTCATATGGGCACCAACGATGGTAAACAACAAAGTGACCGCTTTGCTGTGGTCAATGGGCAATCCAATGTCGTTTAGGTAAAAAACAGTCTGATTAATCATCGCCACTCCAAGAAGTGCTGTTAACCCAAGAGCCAAATATGTATGAATTCGGTCATTAGTTGAAACTGAACGCACAGCCCATGCCATTGTTACAACAGATAATGACATGGTGGCCATATTCATGCCCCCTGGCACAAGCTGAATAGCTCCTTCAGGAAACCATTCATTTCCCCAAGCAATGGCATCTGCACGCATCGAAAAATAAATGGCCAATAATCCCGCGAAAAACATTACTGAAGCAATGCTTCCTAAAACGGCTCCGGTAATAAGAGTTCTAGGCCTAGAAGGAGATGGTGGCAAAATAGTTTCAGACATCACTATCTCCTACTTGTTCTTTCACATCCAATAGAGGCCTTTCTGAAAAAACTGCAATTGGTCCTTCAGCCCATTCAAGAGTATGACCGTCCCATGGGTTTGCTTCCGATTCAACGCCCTTTCTAACTCTTAAAACCTCGACAACTAGAAAAAGTGCAGAACCTGCAAAAAACAGCAACGATCCGATAAATGAGAAAAAGATAAGGACCTTAACCGTGGACTCTGATGAAACTTTCTCCAAGAAATTAATTCTTGTGAAATCATCTAATCCTAAAAATCCATTAATTGTTTCAGTCAGTCCACTTATCAAAACTCCTGCTGTTATCAGCAGTCCGGAAATCAGACCAAAGCCCTGCTTCGCGCTCTTTCCTATAGTTCGTTCGCCCCACCAAAGCATTGCTGCAATAACGGCAACTATGCCAGCTCCAATAGTCAATTTCATCTGCGCACTTGTAGCCGCTGTATCAACAAGTTCAAAAGGTTCTATTGCCCTCAAAGCTCCTACGACCGTACCTGAAACTAAAAGAAGTAAAGACAGGAGGGACAGCACTAAGGGTGCTGGTGGATGTCGAGTGAGGTTTTTCGAACCCATGCGCAAAGTTTCTAAAACTCCTGCCAAAATTAGAACTGAAAGTGGAACTGCTAAAAAAGCTGTAACTACATACAAAGCTTCTTCTCGAACTGGAGTTCCAGGTGTATCAAAAAACGGTTGCGCATACGCTCCAAAACCAATAATCCCAAAAAGGCTTGACAAAATTAACACTAAATCATGATTTTTTTGGCGCGTCTTTGTTGCAACTGGAATGATGTCATAAGCAATACCTACCAAAGGCAGAACAAATGCATATATTTGCGGATGACTAAAGGCCCATGAAATTTGTTCCCAAATCAAATCTTCCGATCCGAAGTAAATTGCTGGGCGGCCTCTCAAATCAACATATGTCAATACAGCATTAGCGGCCAGCACCGGCAGTGTAAGAATCCAAAGAGTTCCTGAAACCATCATGGTCCAACTAAATAATGGGATCCTACGCAAATTCATTCCCATGCATCTACCTGAAATAACTGTTGTCAATAAACAAATTACCGAAATACAGATACCGGCAATTACAAGCAGAATTCCTACGAGTGTAAGTGCTACCGCCTCTTTCTGGCTTCCTGATTCGGGAGCACCAAAACCTCCATCAGCCAAAAACCCAAAAACTGTGATACATGCTCCTAAAAACCACATCCAAAAACCAAAAGCTGCTGCCCTTGGAAAAATAATCGTATTAGCACCTATCTGAAGTGGTAATACGCAAGTAGCTAAACCAATGATCATTGGAATTAACGTCAACAGAACCAAAACAGTGCGATTCAATGACCAGAATTGAAAAAAACTGTCAATATTAGAAAAAATTAGATAACTGTCAGCGTCAAATCTGACAATGTCAAGTAAAAAGCCAAGCAAAGAGGAAACAACCAAAAAGAACAGACCTGTATTAATCCATAATTTTCCGATTGATAGATTATTAGTACTAGTAACTAAGCGTTCAATAAACGTCTGCTTCTGCTGCACACTAACTTCTACAGAATCTGGGGCGATGTCAGTAGTAGTCATTTAATCCTGTGTCCTGGGGGTATAAAAATCGAAACTTTGCTCAACTAAATCTACATGTTTTTATAGTAAAAAAAGTTGATTAAAGAAGTATTAATTCTGTCACGCTAGCCGTTTTCTAACATTCCAAACTAATTATTCAAGATGAAATTATTAAATTTTATTCGATTGAAATTACTCAAAAAATTACTTGAGATGAAAAACCTTAGCTACTTCTTATGTGACATTTTCTATCAGTTTTAATTGCTATAAAAGAACATCTACAATCATCGAACTAAAAAGTAAGAAAATATAGGTAATTGAATACCTAAACAAATTTGAAGCATTTTTTTCAGTGGGATCAAATCTTATTTTCAGAGCGAAAAATAAAAACAAAACTCCAAGCGCTAAAGAAGCCACTAGATAATAAATTCCCATTTCTGCAACAAAGAAAAAAGAAATTGAAAAAGCTATTAAAACAACCGAATAGAAAACAATTTGCTTACTTGTCTCTTCTAAACCTGTAACAACTGGAAGCATAGGGATTTCTGCAGCCTCATAATCGTCACGGTAATTGATTGCCAAAGCCCAGAAATGTGGCGGTGTCCAAAAGAAAATCACCGAAAATAAAACAATCGGGGCCCAATCTAAAGTATCTGTAACTGCCGCCCAACCAATCAAAACAGGCACAGCACCAGCGGCACCTCCAATAACAATGTTGTTAGTGGAAGAACGTTTTAGCCACATTGTGTAAACAAAGACATAAAAAGCAGTTGCTGAAATAGCCAAAACTGCGCTTAATAAATTAACGAAAATGAAAAACCAGAAAAACGAAACTATTTCCAAAATCGAAGCAAAAACTAGTGCCTCCTTTGGACTAATCACACCTGTAACTAAAGGCCGGTTGATAGTCCTGTTCATTCGCTTGTCAATATCAACATCTAAAACCATATTGAAAGAATTAGCGCCAGCTGCCGCAAAAGATCCACCAATCATGGTTGCAATTATTAGCCACAACGAAGGAGTTGCCTTTTCCGCTACAAACATTGTTGGAACAGTTGTAATCAGCAAAGTTCTAATTATCGCGGGTTTAGTTAAGGCAAAAAATGCATTTATGCGAAACTGAGTAAAAACTGGGCTAAAAACAGACATCATGCTTAGGCTATGGGTTCATTTTAATTCGCAAACACATAAATTGTTTTTTAAGAAATAAGCCAATCTCCGGGCGAATTCCCATCGGGAAATAACTTTTGTTGAAATCTATGCATACCCGCCAGCCATCTATCAATATCGTCCCCTTTACGACTTAAATATTCAACTACTTGCGGATGAGGAAGGATATAAAACTCTTCCTCTTTAAGCCCTTGCACAACACTAATAGCTACATCTTCTGGGGTGATAATTCCATCAACAGATGCTGGTCCATCAAGCGGACCGGACATTAAATCTTTTGTAGGACTGTTGTGCAAGATATCTGTCTCTACAGCTTGCGGACATAAAACAGAAACTTTTATTCCATGATTTCTATAAGAAATAGATAAGAACTCTGAAAGAGAAACTGCAGCATGTTTAGTTATCGAGTAATGCAGTGAACCCAGCTGGGTTAAAAGACCTGCTGCAGAAGCGGTATTTAACAAATAGCCTCCACCTGCTTCAATCATATGTGGAATTGCATGTCGGGCTGCCCAAAGGTGAGCCATGACATGAACATCAAACATTTTTTTCAACTCTTCATCTGGTGCTTCTAAAGCACCAATAGTTACATAACCTGCATTTGAAACCATAAGATCAATACGACCAAAAGTTTCGACTGTTTTTGAAATAAGTTGAGAAATAGAATTTTCATCTGATACATCACAGGCGATCGCTAAACCATCGACATTTTCGGCAACCTCTTTTGCACCTTCAAAATTCAAATCTGCGACTACTAAACCTGATGCCCCCTCTTGGTGAAACTTCTCAACTAATGCTTTACCAATTCCAGTAGCACCACCAGTTACAACCGCAACACAGTCCTTTACTTCCACAAAGTAATCTTATGTAACAATGATTAATAAACATCTCTGGAGGAATTAAGAATCAGGTTTTGATATTGAAATGTATTTATAAAGATGAGCCGTATTAACATGATTATTGATTTTCTATAAGAAGAAAGATGAAATATATTCATTTGGAGGCGATAAAAGAATAATTTAAAGAGTGAACGCTAATACTCAAGCCTCTGCTATCGTGGCAAAACTTCTATAGGGAATGAGCCCCCATCGTCTAGTGGCCTAGGACGCTGGCCTTTCACGCCGGTAACACGGGTTCGAATCCCGTTGGGGGTGCAAAACTAAATAAATCATAAAGTAACAATAAGCTCTTAGCTTATGAAGTTACTTTGGTCCTGTGGTGCAGTTTGGAGTGCACGCCGCCCTGTCAAGGCGGAGGTCGCGGGTTCAAATCCCGTCAGGACCGCAAAACTGAAGTTTTTACCGCAGTTTGCGGTCGGGTAGCTCAGTTGGCAGAGCGTCCGCCTGAAAAGCGGAAGGTCCCCGGATCGATGCCGGGCCCGACCACAATTTTTCTAACATTTATTTGTAATTACTCTTAACATTTTTTAAACCTATGCAACTAAACGAAACAGCATCCCAACAAGCATTACGAGGTGACTTACGAAAATATTTTGCGGGAATCATGACTGAAGAAACCCGCGAGAGTCTAAGAAATGCAGAGAAAAGCTCAGAAATTCGTAAAAAGATTTTCCGGCAATTGGGAACTGACGGAATGTTGGGCCTCGGCTGGCCAGTTGAGTATGGCGGTGGTGGGCGTCCCCCAACAGACCAGTTCATTCTTTTCGATGAAGCTCAAAGAGCAAATTGTCCAATGCCATTTGTGACACTCAACACAGTTGGACCCACAATTATAGAATTTGGCACAAAAGAGCAAAAACAGAAATATCTACCAGGAATTTTAAATGGCGAGATAATTTTTGCATGTGGATATTCTGAACCCTCAGCGGGAACTGACCTCGCCTCTCTCCGCACAAAAGCTATAAAAGACGGAGATGAGTGGATAATTAACGGAGGGAAAATCTACACAAGTGGTGCTAACGAAGCCGACTATGTCTGGTTAGCTTGCAGAACTGATCCAGAAGCAAAAAAACATAAAGGAATTTCACTGATTATCGTCCCCACAGACTCAGAAGGTTTTTCTTGGACTCCAATAAATACTGTCGGCGGCGTTCCAACAACTAGCACTTACTATGACAATGTAAGAGTCCCAGCAGAAAATCTGTTGGGTGAAATCAACAGCGGCTGGCAACTGATCACTACACAACTAAACCACGAAAGAGTTGGCCTCGCAGCTACTAGCGCCTTGGCTTTTCGTCTTTACGAAGAAACTTTGATATGGGCTACTAAAAATGAGTCTTCAGAAGGTGGACTGGTAATCGATCAACCGTGGGTGCAACTCGATTTTGCACGCTGCTATGCAGAACTTGAAGCACTGAAGCTTATGAATTGGCGAATGACTATTGATGTCGAAAAAGGTCGACTTACACCCGACCGTTCATCTGCAGTAAAAGTCTATGGAACAGAAGCAGCAGTAAGAATATACGAACGCTTACTAGGGATAATTGGCGAAGAAGGAAGAATAAAAGCAGGTCAAGACGGAACAGTCTTATTTGGCGACCTGGAAAAAGCGGGGCGAGCTGCCCAAATTAATACTTTTGGCGGAGGTGTTAACGAAGTCATGCGAGAAATTGTCGCATGGGTCGGTCTGGGAATGGCGAGAGCAAACCGGCAGGCAGAAAGCAAAAAAAACTAATGGATTTTGACTATTCAGAAGATCAAATAGAGTTGTCCAACCTCGCTAAAACAATTTTCAACGATCTGTCAACAAGTGACAGGGTTGCTGAAGTTGAAAGAACTGATCAGAGGTTCGACAAAAACCTGTGGGAAGCACTTGCCGATGCTGGACTGCTAGGAATAACTATTCCGGAGAATTACGGGGGTCTCGGTTTAGGCATGGTTGAACTTTCCCTTGTACTTCAGCAACAAGGAAGGAAAGTTGCTCCTGTACCACTTCTTGCAACATCTATTCTTGGGTCGTGGGCAATAGCAAAATATGGTAAAAGTGCTCAAAAAGAACATTGGTTGCAAGAGATTTGCTCAGGAAACCAAATACTCACAGGAGCATGGACTCGGGAAAAAAATTCAACAAAATTAATTACTGAAAACAATGGCAATGGGTGGCGCATAACAGGTGAAAAGCTTGCAGTCCCTGCTTGTAATTTAAGCAGTGCTGTTCTAGTCCCAATAACTATTGATGGAAACCAAAGAATTGCAATCATCTCTCTAGATAAAAAAGGTTTGCAGACAAAAACAGTCGAAACTACAAACCTCGAACTTCAAGGAAACCTCTCATTTGACGGTGTTGAGTTAACTGAAGAAGACCTTTTAGATGAAAAAGGTGAAATAGTTTTCCAAGAAGTCTCTCAAAGAGCAAAAATTGGTATCTGCGCACTCATTCTCGGCTGTTGTGAAGAAGCTTTGACTATGACCGCTCAACATGTTTCAGAACGAGAACAATTTGGAAGACCCTTATCTACAAATCAAGGTGTCGCATTGCAAGCGGCAGACGCACACATTGATATAGACGGGATCAGAGTCACACAACTGCAGGCTGCATGGCAACTTGACGAAGGTTTTGAATGTTCCAAAGCTGTCTCTTCAGCAAAATGGTGGGCATCAGAAGCCGGGCAGAGAGTAGTGGTGACAACTCAACACCTGCATGGTGGAACAGGTGCAGATACAACACATCCAATTCATCGTTATTTCTTATGGGTTATCCAATTAGCTGACACTTTGGACGGTGCAGGAAAAAGCTTAAACACTCTAGGAAGGTTGATAGCTGAAGAAGCTTCAAATAAGACTAGTTAAATCCCGAAACCATCAGTTATTGGTTCTTTATCCGAGAAAAAAGGACCCAGCTCAGAATCTATTGCCTCAAAAGACCATGCTTCATTTGTGGAAGCTTCAAAAATGCGTCGAGGCTTCTCATAAACGACAAGTTCTCCACCCCAAATCTGCAAGACGTTTCCCGAAACTCTTTCAGAGCTAGACGACGCTAACCAGGCAACTAGTGGAGCTACATGCTCAGGTGCATATGTGTCAAAACCTGCTTCAGGTTTTTCAAAAAGTGGAGCTGATGGGCCACCCATATTCATACGCGTTCTAGCTCTTGGAACCAAAACGTTTGCATTGCATCCGAATCGTTGTAATTCTCTAGCAGCCGAAAGAGTTAAAGCAATAATCCCGGCTTTAGCCGCACTGTAATTCCCTGTTCCTAAAGCTCCTATTAACGCTGCTTCTGAAGAAGTATTAATGATGCGTCCACCTAATGGTTTTTCTCCATTCTTTTTCCAAGCTTCTCTCCAATAACCCATCGCGTGACGCATCATGCAGAAATGTCCTTTCAGATGAACTCTTACAACCGAGTCAAATTGTTCTTCAGTCATTTTTTGCAACATCGAATCTTGAATAAAACCTGCATTGTTAACCAAAATGTCTAAAGAACCGAATTCATCGACAGCTGTATTTATCAACTCCTTGGACTGCCCCCAATCAGCAATATCACCAAAATGCGCTACCGCATTTCCTCCCTGTTCAGTAATCGCAGCAACCGTAGAGTCCGCCGGCTCAGTGTCCGATCCGATTCCGTCTCGTGACAGTCCAAGATCATTGACTACAACACTCGCTCCATGCTTCGCTAATTCCAAAGCTTCAACTCGCCCCAGGCCTCTTCCAGCACCTGTAACAACTGCGACCTTCCCATCAAGAGCACCCATATTAAATCCTTTCAATGATTGTTGCTGTGCCTATTGCTCCGCCGCAACACATCGTGATCATTGCTAAAGAGCCATCTCTTCTTTCGAGTTCATTTAATGCAGTGACCATCAAACGGGAACCTGTCGCTCCCACTGGGTGACCTAGTGCTATCGCTCCGCCATTCACATTTACTTTTTCAGAATCAATCTCTGGATTTTCCCCAAGCCAAGACAACACAACAGATGCAAAGGCTTCATTGCATTCGAACAAGTCAATATCAGAAAGACTTATCCCAGACTTCGATAAAATCTTTTTTGTAGCGTCTACAGGGCCATCCAGTAAATAGTAAGGATCTGTGCCAACAACTACGTTTGCGACAATTTTTGCACGGGGCTTTAACCCATTTGCTTTAGCTCGATTTTCATCCATCCATAACAAACCTGCTGCTCCATCAGAAATTTGCGAAGAGTTGCCCGCTGTATGAATGCCCCCCTCTAATACTGGATTTAGGCTTGCAAGAGATTCATAATTAGTATCACGAATGCCTTGATCGGTACTCACCGATAAAGTCTCACCAGTTACCTCCCCTTTAGAATCCAAAACGGGTGCATTTATTGGAAGAATCTCATTTTCAAATCTTCCTTCATTTCGCGCAACGGATGCTTTTTCTTGTGAGCGAAGCCCCCAGCGATCTACCTCTTCACGGCTAATACCTCTGTTTGAAGCTATTCGTTCTGCAGCTTCGAATTGGTTAGGGCTATCCCAAGGAAAATTATCAGGTTTCGAAGAACCAGGACCGTTGAGGACATTTGCTCCTAACCCTACTCGGCTCATCAACTCCACTCCGCATGCTAATCCAACATCAATTGTTCCCGCTTCTATCAGAGCGTGAATCAAATTGTTGGCTTGTTGTCCGGATCCGCACTGAGTATCAATAGTCGTGGCACCTGTCGTGTAATCACCTGCTGTATTTAACCACGCTGTTCGAGTTACATTACTAGCTTGTTGCCCAGCCTGAGTTACACAACCGCCTATTACCTGCTCTACTTCGGAAGATTGAATTCCTGCTCTTTCAACTATTCCTTGTTGTAAAAGCCCAAGTAGTTGTGTCGCATGGAAACCATTGAACTGGCCGACTAATTCTCTTCCCCTTCCGATAGGGGTTCTCAACGCTTCTACTATGACAGCTTTCCCCATGAGGAAACTCCTAACTTTTCATCTTCTGAAGCAATATCAAGAATGCGCATAAACTTGCATTTCCTAATAATCATCCAAATCATCTTAGATAAAGTTTAATTGTGGATCACAACCCGAATATTATCGTCCCAAATGCCAATCTGAGAGATTTAGGCGGTAACAAAACTCAAACTGGTATGGAAGTAAAAACCGGATATCTATTTCGCAGTGGTCATTTAAGCGAATTGGGAGAGGAAGATTTCAAACAATTTAAAAACCTGCGATTAAGAACGATCATAGATTTACGAAGGCCTTCAGAAATAGAAAAGTACCCAACCCCGAATTTGGAAGAAGTTGAAACTCTTAATTTCTCAGTGTCTTCTGACGATAACGAATTTGCTGTAGCCGCAAATTTTCTTAATGGTGAGCAACTACCTACTGAAATCACAGGAAAAATTATTGAAAAATATTTCAAAAATTCAGTCACGGAAAAGCTTGACTCTTACATACCAGTTTTTGAATCATTAACTAACCCCGACAATTTTCCTCTACTTTTCCATTGCGTAGCAGGCAAAGACAGGACAGGAATTGTCTCCGCTTTTCTGCTCGGAATTCTTGATGTAGATGAATCTGTGATTATTGAAGATTACTTACTGACAAATAAACTACGTGAAAAAGAAATGCAGCTAAAAGAAAAACAGATCAGAGATCATCTGGTTGAAACCACTGAAAACAGTTCCGAAACACTTATTGAAGAACGTATGGAAATAGCTCAGTCACTTCTATACGCCAAAGAGAACTTTATCACTTCAGTATTTGATGAGGTTAAGAAAAATTTTGGAAACTGGGACAACTTTAGGCTTAATGGTCTAAAAATCAGTGACGAAAGAGTTAAAAAACTGAAAAACTTTCTCTTAACAGACTGATCATAAATTCAATACAGAAGGCAGTTCAGACAAATGATCTATGACAAAATCTGCCTCCAATTCATCCTCTTGATCGTCATTCGCACCTCTAAACCTGACACTTGTCATTCCAATATTTCTAGCTCCCGCAACGTCTGTTCTTTTCAAATCACCTATATGGGCAGCATTAATTGGATTAATCTCACCCATTCCTTTTAGTGCATGGTGAAAAATCTTTTTGTCAGGTTTATAAACCCCAACTTCGTCTGAAAAGGCAAAAGAAGTTATGTGATGGTCTACTTCAAACTTTTTCAAGTAAAACCTCAAATGTCGACCAGCTGACAATGATGTATCACTCACTATTGCAGTTTTAATACCTTTCTTGACTAAATAAGCCAAAACTTGATCCGCTCCCTCAACAATATTTACTTCGAGGGCAAAAGAAGCTTTATCAAAGGTTTCAGCTAAAACCTCACGATCTTCATCTGTGATTTCTTGTCCAAAAACATTGAAAGCATCTTCTAATGCTTCTTTGGCTGTGTATTGACGGCCAGCTCGCCATTCAACATCGAATCGGACTGGAAGCATTTCAAGAACAGATAGCAGAAGGTCAGAAGAAATATTCAATCCTCTTTCATCAATCACTTCTTGCCAAAAAGACTGTCTAACTTCAACACCACCTGGTTCACTAACCAAAAGAGTGTTCCAAAGATCGAAAGTTATACCTTGAAAATCAACATGTTGTAATTTCAATTTTCATTAACTCTTAATTACGACAAACATTGTCAGCAACTGCAGCTTTTGCAACAGCATCGGCAACTTTATAAGGCACTGACTTATCAAAAACCGAGGGAACAATAAACTCCGGACTTAGTTCTTTTTCAGAAATTGAATCTGCTATCGCTTGCGCTGCAGATAATTTCATATTTTCAGTAATTTCAGTTGCACCTACATCTAAAGCACCTCGAAAAATACCAGGGAAAGCCAAAACATTATTAATTTGATTCGGATAATCACTTCTTCCGGTTGCCATCACAGCTGCAAGACCATCAGCTTCTTCAGGACGAATTTCAGGATCTGGGTTAGCCATTGCAAAAACAATAGGATCTGAAGCCATATTCCTAAGATCGCTAGCATCGATCAGCCCTGGTCCACTTAGACCTATAAAAATATCTGACCCCTTAATAACTTCATTCAAAGTGCCCATTTTTCTATCTGGATTTGTGTTCTCAGCAAACCATTCTTTAGCAACGTTTAAATTGTCTCTTCCTTTATAAACAGAGCCCGTTCGGTCAACACCTACTATCTCTCCAACTCCAGCACCAATCAATATTTTTCCCACAGCGACTCCTGCGGCACCCATACCTGCAATTACAACAGACTGATTTTCAATATTTTTACCAGTCAAACGGAGTGCATTCCAAAGAGCGGCAAGAGTAACTACAGCTGTTCCATGTTGATCATCATGAAAAACCGGAATATCAAGAGCTTCTTGTAAAGCTTCTTCAACTTCAAATGCTGCAGGCGCAGCAATATCTTCTAAATTTATTCCTCCAAAAGAAGGCGCTAATTTTTTAACTGCTTCAATTATCTCATACGAATCACTTACATCTAAACAAATTGGAAAAGCATCTACCCCAGCAAATTCTTTGAACAGTAAAGCCTTTCCTTCCATTACAGGTAAAGATGCTTCAGGTCCTATATCTCCTAATCCGAGAACTGCTGTCCCGTCGGTAACTATGGCAACTGTATTTTTCTTAATCGTCAGATCATGAACTCGGGATTGATCTTCATGAATAGCCATGCAGACCCTTGCCACACCCGGCGTATAAGCCATTGAAAGATCATGATTATCAGAAATTTCTGTTAGAGGTAAAACTTCTATTTTTCCGCCCTTATGCATCTCAAATGTTCGATCATGCCAAGACAGCAACTCAACACCTTCTAATTGTTTTATATGTGAAATAACCGAATCAACATGATCTTCATCTCTGCAATTCACTACAACATCATTAGTTAATATTTCACCCCTGACATCAAACCCACCCATTGAAACAATATTCGCGCCAGCCTCTCCAACAGCTGTAGCAAACCTCCCCAAAGTATTTGGGACATTTTGAAGTTCTACTTTTAGATAAATGGAATAAGCGGCAGTAGGTAGATACGGCATAAGGTTTAAGCCTACGAGATGTATTGGAAATACAGCTATTGATTTTCGTAATTAAACCCTAATTCTGGGGCTGAAATTAAAGCATGAAAAGAAATACCCTCTTTTTCAGCCTCTGAAGCACAAGTGCCCCCCCGATCAACAACCGCAATAATCATCACCGGCACCCCACCAAGTTCTCGTACTACTCTTGCGGCTTCAAGAGGAGAAGTTCCCCTTGTGACAGTATCTTCACAAATAACCACCCGATCGTTTAACTCTAAAGCACCAGCCAGCCTGCCTTTAACACCATGATCTTTCGATTCCTTTCTAATACTAAAGGAACGTAAAAACCTTCCATCTCTAGCAGCAGCAGCAGCAATTCCAAATGCAACTGGATCTGCGCCCGCAGTTAATCCACCAATTGCTTGAACATTCTCAGGTATAACTTCAAGAGCAGCTTGGGCTACCAACAACATTCCCTCAGGTCTGCAAATTGTTTGTTTGGCATCACAAAACCAGTCGCTTTTACGCCCTGACTTTAAAACAAAATCACCTTCTTGGATCGAAAACTTTTTCAAATGAGCGATCAATCCATCTTTATCCATAAAAGAAAATTACCTCAAATAATTGGTTCTGGTTTATAAGACGCCGCTAAAGGTCTATGTGTAACTATGTCTGCAATTTTTTCTACAACCGACTGAACTTGATTCGGGGCATTACCTATCAAGACTTCTCTCTGATTAAACAATTGATTTATTTCGTTTTCTTCCAATGGAAATCTGTCATCATTAGCAAGGAGGTATACAAAATCTAAATCAGCTGAAGCCTCTCTTCTAGATGCCGCCGATTTTCTAGCATGTTCACTAATAATCTCATGAGCAGTCTCCCTACCGACTCCTTTCTGTACAGCAGCCATAAGAAGTCGCGTAGTCGACAGATATGGAAGTTCTTCTAGTAACTCTTTCTCAATAACTTCTGGAAATGGAACCAATTCGTCAAGCACGGTTATAAACGATTGAAACAAGCCATCAATGGTAAAAAATGAGTCTGGTAAAGCAACTCTTCTAACAACAGAACAACTTACATCTCCTTCATTCCACTGATCACCTACTAAACCACCAAACATTGACAAATAACCCTTAAGTATCACTGAAAGACCGCTTATCCTCTCAGAGGTTCGTGTATTTGTCTTATGAGGCATAGCTGATGAACCAACTTGTCCCTCTTGGAAACCTTCTGAAAGTAAATTATGTCCAGCCATTAATCTGATTGTCTTAGAAAAGTTTTCAGGTGCACTAGAGATCTGAACTAATGCAGCAATAACTTCAAAATCCAGTGACCGCGGGTACACCTGACCGACAGAGTCTAAAATCTCATCAAATTCCAGAATTTCTGCTAAACGCTTTTCAATCAGATCTACTTTTTCAAAGTTGCCTTCAAATAAGTCCAACAAATCTTGTTGAGTGCCTACAGCACCTTTAAGTCCTCTAAGTGGAAAATGATTGTATAAAAAATTTGCCTTGTTATAAGCATTGATAAGTTCTTCTGCTGTATTAGCAAATCTTTTACCAAGAGTCGTTGGCTGTGCTGCAACATTGTGTGTACGTCCCGTTAACATCAATGAAGAATTTTCAGCAGCAAGACGTCCCAATCTGCTCAATGAGGCTACAACCAAATCTAAAACTAAATCTAAGCTTTTTTTAATTTGTAACTGTTCGACATTTTCTGTCAAATCTCTAGATGTCATCCCTTTATGGACATGCTGATGTCCAGCTAATTCAGAGAATTCTTCTAAGCGAGCTTTAACATCATGACGAGTAATTTCTTCTCGCTTTCGAATCGAACCCAAATCGACTTTATGAATGGCTGATTCATAGTCCTTGATTACCTGATCATCAATTTCAATTCCAAACTCTTTTTGTGCTTTTAGTACAGCAACCCATAGTTCTCGTTCGAGAATTACTCGCGATTCGGCTGACCAGATATCCACCATTTCCTGGCTTGCATAGCGACTAGCGAGAACATTTTCCACAATCAAAACGAATTCATTCTATCTTGACGGCATCAGCATTTGATCAAATAACACAAAC
This sequence comes from Candidatus Neomicrothrix sp. UBA881, assembly GCA_002294285.1. Lineage (GTDB taxonomy): Bacteria > Actinomycetota > Acidimicrobiia > Acidimicrobiales > MedAcidi-G1 > MedAcidi-G1. The sequence goes on along the minus strand of DBFL01000028.1, from coordinate 17,972 downwards.
CTTCATTTAACCGCGTCAATTTTGACGGCTGAAATATTGATGGCGTCCTGGTCCAACTCCAACTAAGTCAATAGGAATTTTTAAAAAATTCTCTATGAAATTCAAATAATTTTCAGCTTCTTCTGGAAGTTCAGATCTATTTTTTGTTTCTGACAAGTCACATTTCCAACCAGGAAATTCCTCATAAATTGGAACCGCTTTACTTTGTAAAGACTGATTACTGGGCATCCAATCTAATCTTTCACCATCGACTTCATAAGCAACACAAACCTTAATAGTTTCCAAGTCATCCAAAACATCAAGTTTTGCAATTGCAAGCTCGGTTAAAGAATTCACACGATTTGCATAACTAAGCATTACCAAATCGAGCCAACCCACACGACGTCTACGACCTGTATTGGTTCCGTATTCATGACCTATGTCAATAAGGTGTTCACCAACTTCATCAAACAGTTCTGCTACAAAAGGTCCGGCCCCAACTCGTGTTGTATATGCCTTGGTTATTCCTATTATTCGATCAATATCAAGTGGACCAACACCAGATCCGGTACAAGCTCCCCCTGCAACAGGATTTGAAGAAGTTACAAAAGGGTAGGTTCCATAATCTAAATCAAGGAATGTAGCTTGAGCTCCTTCGAGTAAGACTCGTCTCTTTGCTGACAACTCTTCGTTAACTAAAAGAATGGTGTCTGCTATGTGAGGGACTATGCGGGGTGCATATTCGTCTAAATAAATCTTTGCAATTTGAGCTGGATCCATTGGTGAGTGATTAAAAACTTGAGTTAAAAGACCATTTATATAAGGCATCGTTGCTTCTAATTTCTGTGTAAAAACCTCACTATCGAGAAGATCTTGAACACGCAGGCCTATACGTAAAGCTTTGTCGGCGTATGCGGGACCGATACCACGTTTAGTTGTGCCAATTTTCTCATCGCCGAGATAATTCTCATAAAGCGCATCTAATTCTTGGTGATACGGAAGGATTAGGTGTGAGTTACCACTAATGCGCAATTTTTTTGTACTAATTCCACGTGATTCAAGGGCATCAATTTCTTCAATCAAAACACCTGGATCAACTACAACTCCATTTCCTATTACTGGCGTCACATGCTCTGACAAAATTCCACTTGGGATTAGCTGCAGAGCAAAAGTTTCTCCATCAACTACCAAGGTGTGTCCTGCATTATGTCCACCTTGATAGCGAACAACCATCGACATGTCCTGAGCGACAAGATCGGTAAATTTACCCTTACCTTCATCACCCCATTGAGTTCCTACAACTACTGTTGCGGGCACATTAATCCTCCTAGATAGGGATTATTACTCGCTGATCTTAACCTAATCTTTCATTTTTTTCCGTTACTTATTTCACAACTTCAAAGAATTAAACAGTAAATCCTTAGTTCATAGAACTAAAGATTTACTTTTCCACATGGCCTGTGGAAAAGTCTTCTATACCCTTTCAGACAAAGGGGTCAATTGTGGAATGAAATCTATTTGTAATCTTTTTTTACTAAATATTTGGGAGAAAATCTCCTAAAACTGCAGGTCAAGGCCTTTTCTGCTGCCGAAGTAAAGTGACACTTTGCTGAATTGGAACAAGATCTCGTCGATACTGTCGATGCACTTCGGTCACCGCCTCAGCTATTTTATTTTTTGCTATCTCAAGTTCTCTATTTAGACGAATTACTTCAGCTTCAAGTTCTAAAATGCGCTTAACTCCTTGCAAATTCAAACCATCAGAAGTTAAATCTGCAATCCTGCGGAGGAGTCTTATATCGGCATCGCTGTACCTACGATTTCCTCCAGCTGTTCTAGCTGGATCTAGCAATCCGCGACTTTCATAAATACGTAAAGTTTGAGGATGCATCCCAGAAAGTTCAGCCGCAACTGAGATGACATAAACTGCTTGATCAGGTTGTGGTCGTTCCATATATATTTTCCCCTGCTTGAGCGGCAAAACTCAACACACTCAAGACACTAGCTTTTTTAATCAATTTTTTAATCCTTGGGCGAATTTTTTGACATCACATCAGCCAATTCTTCAACTAATGCCATTTCTTTCTCGTTCATTTCTGTTGGAATTTGAACTTCGACTGTTACCAAGAGGTCTCCAACAACCTCAGACCTGGTAACTCCTCTTCCTTTTACTCTAAATGTTCTGCCATTTGGCGTTCCAGCAGGAATACGTAACTTGACTTTACTACCGTCCAGAGTGGTGACTTTTATCTCAGACCCAAGCGCAAGCTGGGGAAAAGTTACTGGAAAAATTAAGGTCAGATTATTTCCATCACGTCCAAAAAGTTCATGTGGTTCTACCTCTACGATTACAAATAAGTCCCCAGGACCGGCAGGACCAGATTGACCTTTTCCTTTTACTCTTACCCTTTGACCGTTCTCAACGCCAGCAGGAATCTTTACTTTTACGGATGTGGAACTTTTTCCTTCAATGTTTCCTAATGTCAAAGTCGTTGTAATGCCATTAATAGCTTCCATAAAAGAAAGAGAAAGGGAAGCTTCGAGATCTAAACCTCTTTGTCTGCCCATATTTGGTTGGTTCCCAAAAAAATTACCAAAAAGATCACTTATGTCAAAAGGCATACCACCTGAACGAAAACTGCCAAAATCTGAATTGAAACCTGCGCCAACAGGACCTAAACGCCGAATCTCGTCATACTCAGAACGTTTCTTTTCATCACCAATAACGTCATATGCAGCTGAAATTTCCTTAAACTTTCTCTCAGCTTCTTGATCATTAGGATTTGCATCCGGATGTAGCTTGCGGGCGAGTTTTCGGTATGTCTTTGTTATTTCCTTAGATGATGCAGTGTCTGAAACCCCGAGAATCTTATAAAAATCCTTTTCCAACCAATCTTTTTGAACACTCACTTAATATCTCGCTAATGCCACTAGCCGCGTACTTTGACCATGGCAGGGCGAAGTATTTTACCTTCCCAAAAATATCCCTGTCTTAGCACTTCGATTACTAACTGGCCTTCGTCTTCTTCATCTCCAGGTTCATGAGAAATAGCTTCATGGATGGACGGGTCAAATTTTTCTAAAGCTGTCCCAACAAGTTTTAAACCTTCAACTTCTAAAGAGTCAATTAGTGCTTTTCTAATAGCCACCACATCATCAGCTCCTTGTGCAACAGCGGCATCACATGCATCGAGCACCGGAAGAAGTTTTTCAACTAAATCTCCACGCGCATGAATACGTGTTTCATCGATTCTTTTGTCTGTGCGCTTTTTGTAATTATCGAATTCAGCCTTGACACTTTGTAAGAGATTTAAATATTCATCACGTTCTAGCAATATTTCATCAATAGATATACCAGTCAAAGGTTCGATATCATCTACATCTTTCTCTATTTCGCTCTCTGCAGATGAATCGATTAAGTCATCGTCAGGTTTTTGTTCTGATTCCATTCCATTTGCTGCAATGTCTTGGCGTTGCTCTTCTGGAATTTCATGAGAAGTTTCATTCTCATGTTTTTCTTCCGGTCCTAATGAATTCACTGTTCATCTACAATTTCAGCATCTACAACATCATCATTTCCTGGACTTTGAGACTCGGAGTTTTCTTGAGCGGCAGATTCATAAATCCTTTGTCCAAATTCTTGACTAGCCATCATCAATGCTTCCGTAGAATTTTTTATTGCTTCGATATCGTCACTATCTAACAATGATTTAAGTTCAGTCAATTTTTCCTGAACATTACTTTTCTCTTCTTCGGTAATGTTCTCGGCCTGCTCAGCGAGCATCTTTTCAGTTTGATACACAAGGTTGTCGGCATTATTTCTAATTTCAGCCTCTTCTCGTCTCGACTTGTCTTCTTCTGCATGAGTTTCGGCGTCTTGAACCATCTGATCAATAACATCTTTATCCAAAGCTGACTGTCCTGTAATAGTCATCGACTGCTCATTGTTAGTAGCTTTATCTTTCGCCGAAACATGGACAATTCCATTTGCGTCAATGTCAAAAGTCACCTCTATCTGAGGCATTCCACGCGGTGCCGGAGGAATGTCAACCAATTGAAATTTTCCTAAAGTTTTATTGAACTGGGACATTTCTCTTTCACCTTGCAATACATGTATCTCTACAGATGGTTGACTATCTTCAGCTGTTGTAAAAATTTCTGACTTCTGTATAGGAATAGTTGTATTACGCTCAATAAGTTTTGTCATTACACCACCTTTTGTTTCTATTCCTAGGGATAGCGGTGTTACATCTAGTAATAGAACATCTTTAACTTCACCTACAAGAACACCAGCTTGAACAGCTGCACCAACAGCAACTACTTCGTCAGGATTTACATTTTTGCTGGGATCACTACCTGAAATTTCTTTTACTAGATCAACAACTGCAGGCATACGCGTAGAACCTCCAACAAGTACTACGTGATCTATCTCACCTTTGCCTACATCTGCATCTGTAATTGCTTGCTCAAACGGACCACGGCATCTTTTCAAAAGTTCTGCGGTTAACTCATGAAATTTTGCTCTGGTTAATGAATAGTCCAAATGTAAAGGACCACCATCCGTAGCTGTAATAAAAGGAAGATTTATCTGTGTCTGCTGAACTTGTGACAATTCAATCTTGGCTTTTTCTGCTGCTTCCTTAAGACGTTGTGTTGCCATTGGGTCAGAAGATAAATCAACACCATGGTCGTTCTTGAATGAGTTGACTAACCATTCAATAATTGCTTCATCCCAATCATCTCCACCCAGATTTGTATCTCCATGTGTAGATTTGACTTCAAATACTCCATCACCTATTTCAAGAATAGAAACATCAAATGTTCCGCCTCCTAAATCAAAAACCAAAATTGTTTGATCAGAGTCTTCTTTGTCTAGGCCATAGGCCAATGCAGCAGCTGTAGGTTCATTAATTATTCTCAAAACTTCTAAGCCCGCTACTTGTCCCGCTTCTTTTGTTGCAGTTCTTTGAGCATCGTCAAAATATGCAGGGACTGTAATAACAGCTTCAGTAACAGGGGTTCCCAAATAGGCTTCTGCGTCTCTTTTCAATTTTTGTAGAGTTCTGGCAGAAATTTCTTGTGCTGTGTAACCCTTATCGTCTATTTCTTTTTTCCACCCGGTTCCCATATGTCTTTTAACTGATCTGATCGTGCGATCTGGATTCGTAATTGCTTGTCTTTTCGCTACTTCCCCTACTAAAACTTCTCCATCTTTTGAAAAAGCAACAACAGAAGGAGTTGTGCGTGAACCTTCTGCATTTGCTATAACTACTGGATCACCGCCTTCAAGTACGCTCACGACTGAGTTAGTTGTACCTAAATCGATTCCTACAGCTTTACCCATGTTTTTCTCCTGATTTCTCATGATTATGAATTTCACAACAAAAGGTCTTTCCTTATGAAGCAAAATGTAATTTTATATCATATCTATACTATTTTCTAAGTAGGATCTACTATATAATCTTTAGTGGGGTATTAGCAACTTTTATTCTGTGTTTTTTGAGTAATGTTAAAGAAATAGAAAAAATAGCGGGTTTCTCGATGCCAACACTAATTCTCCTCCGACACGGACAAAGTCAATGGAACAAGAAAAATCTCTTCACGGGTTGGTATGACTGTGATTTAACAGATTTAGGTGAAAAAGAAGCCCTTGAAGCCGGAAAACTTCTTCTTAAAGCTGATTTAATACCAGATGTAATACATAGTTCTTTACAAAAAAGGGCTATAAGGACAGCTCAATTAGTAAATCAGTGTTTTAAAAATGAAGCGTCAATTAACCAAGATTGGCGTCTTAACGAAAGGCATTACGGAAACCTTACAGGCATGAACAAAAAAGAAGCCAAAGAGATATTCGGTGAGGAAAGGATCCAAAAGTGGAGAAGAGGATATCGCACTCCACCTCCTCCAATAAGCGACGACAACAAATTTAACCCAAATAACGATGACCTATATGCAGAGATTCCCGAGAAATCTATTCCGTTAAGTGAATGTTTAGCTGATGTTGTTGAACGGTTGATTCCTTACTGGGAATCCAAAATTGTTCCTGATCTTAAATCCGGAAAAAAAGTTCTTGTCGCTGCACATGGAAACAGTCTTCGAGCACTTTGTAAACACCTTGATGAAATCGGAGATAATGAAATTGCACAACTAAACATTCCGACAGGTGTGCCTTTCGTATATGAACTTGATGACAGGCTCAATCCAAAAATCAAAAAACCTGTCCTAGAAAGAGCAGTCGACCCCGGATCTGCTCTTTTAAAAGCAGATTTGGTAAAGAAACAGGTCCATTAGTAAATGTTCAAAGAATCAATGTAAATCTTCTATTATTTCTAGAATTGCTAGATAGTTTTTCTAGAATAAAGCAAATATAAAAGTTGCGCTTAATTGCCAAAAAATTATGTAGCAGCCAGATATACGATAGGGTCCTCGATTAATGAAAAAACCCAGCATGCGACCACATCATGCAATTATTGGACTAGGTGTACTAATTGCACTTTTCACAGCTGCATCTGGGGTTTTAGCTTCAATTGCTAAATTCCATGACGATTCTCCGATTACAAGAGAGGTCTTCGAGAACGTACCAGGGTCGATAAAATTTGCTTTTTATCTAGTAATCCCTCTGGTCCTTATTTACGGTTCTGTTCTTTTCGCTAACAGGGTTAAAAACTGGGAGCGCGGAACTCCAGATAACCGCTCAACAAACAAATCAAACGCCAAGTCTCGCTTTTCAGACTTTAGATCTGGCGTCTACATGAAAACTCTGTTACGCGATCCCGCTGCCGGTGTAATGCATTCATTGATGTACTTTCCTTTTCTTATCCTTCTGGCGGTTACGACAGTTCTAGAAATTAATCATCAACTTCCAGAAAGTTTGAAGTTTTTACATGGAGACGTTTACCGCGCATATACGGCCGTTGGTGATATCGCAGGTGTTCTATTTTTAATCGGTGTCGTGTGGGCTTTACTCAGACGCTATGGTCCGAAACGATTTCGCCCTTACCGGATTCGAATAAAATCAAAACCTGAACACGCAGTTGTATTACTAATCTTTTTAGCAATAGGTGTAACCGGTTTTGGAGCAGAAGCTTTCCGTATCGCCCTTGTTGAACCAACCGCTAGGAGTGCAGAAACGTGGTCAGTAATCGGTTACCCACTAGCAAAAATAATTGACAGGTCAGAGTCATTAGCAAACAACGCGCATGGTTGGCACCAATTTTGGTGGATCTCACACGTAGTTTCATTTATTGCATTTCTAGCGCTTCTGCCAATAACCATGATTCGACACATGTTTACTTCCCCTTTAAACATGTACCTAAAAGATCGAGATCGACCTAAAGGTGCAATGAAACCATTACCTGACCTTATGGAAACCGAATTAGAATCTTTCGGTGCTTCTGTAATTGAGGATTTTACATGGAAGCAACTGCTCGATACCGACTCTTGCACTATGTGCGGAAGGTGCACAAGCGTTTGTCCTGCTCACGCGACAGGAAAACCTCTAGACCCTCGCGAAATAGTTCTAAAAACAGGAGAAGTAATGGCCGCAACAGGCGACCCAGTTGTTTCACCACCGCTTGGATTAGATGCAGAAATTTCAATTTCAGCCGAATCAATGTTTGAAAGAGTTACACCCGAAGAGCTTTGGGCGTGCACATCTTGTAAAGCCTGTGACGAGATTTGTCCGGTAAATATAGAAATTCTTGACAAAATTTTAGACATGCGCCGATACCTGTCTCTAATGGAGTCGAATTTTCCAACAGAATTGGGAAATGCATATAGATCAATGGAAAATTCTGGTAACCCATGGGGATTATCACAAGGGTCTCGCACGGAATGGGCAGATGACCTAGAGGGGGTAAAGATTATTGAAGGTGGTGAACCACTTGAAAGTGAGTTTCTCTACTGGGTTGGCTGTGCAGGTTCTTTTGACGACAAAAATAAGAAAGTTTCAAGAGCAATGGCTCAGCTGTTGAGTTTAGCAAATGTATCTTTCTCGATTCTTGGACCTTCTGAAATGTGCACAGGTGATCCAGCAAGAAGATCTGGAAACGAATATATTTTTCAAATGCTTGCAGCTCAAAACATAGAAACTCTTAATTCAATGGGAGTGAAAAAAATCATCACACAGTGCCCCCACTGCTTTAACACACTAGGAAATGAATATCCACAACTCGGAGGGCATTACGAAGTAATACACCATTCTCAATTACTCGAATGGCTTATCGAACAAGGGAAGCTTGACATGTCAAATGCCGAGTTAAACGAAAGGCTTGTCTACCACGATTCATGCTATTTGGGACGCCATAATGATGTTTATCAAGCTCCCAGAAAAGTAGTTGCAAGCATTGGTGGTCTTGAGGTGGTTGAAGCAGAGCGCCAAGGAACAAAAGGGATGTGTTGTGGCGCTGGCGGCGGAAGAATGTGGATGGAAGAAAATACTGGCAAAAACATAAATGTTGAAAGGTCACAAGAACTTCTTGCAACTGGAGCTGACAGAATAGCTACAGCTTGTCCATTCTGTTTCGTAATGATTGACGATGGAGTTAAAGGTGAAGGGGTCGATGAAGATGAAGTCAAAGTCGGAGACATAGCTATACATCTTTTAGAAGCTCTTCAATCAAAAGATAGTCAAGATAAACATTTAGAAACCGTTTCTGAAGGAAACGAGGAAAGCTCTTAAAAGTTTTCCCAATATCTACTTGCCTTTGGCCCTTCTTGTCCTTTATATTTCGAACCAAGCTCCGACGCCCCGTATGGTCTCTCAGCTGGAGTTGTCATCTGAACAAAAGAAATTTGTCCGATCTTCATTCCGGGATAAAGAGTTATAGGCAAATTCGACACATTCGAAAGTTCTAAAGTCAATTGTCCGTCCCACCCGGCATCAACATAACCAGCAGTTGAATGGATTAGTAGCCCTAAACGTCCCAAACTTGACTTTCCTTCGAGCCGCGCTACCAAGTCTTCTGGCACAGCTACCCTTTCTGAAGTCGAACCTAAAACAAACTCACCTGGATGAAGCATAAATGGGTCATCGTCACTCGATGAAACTTCCTGAGTCAAATTAGATAAATCTTTTCTGACATCTATATGACCTAAAGTGTGATTTTTGAAAACCAGAAAACGATGATCTAAATGAAGATCCACCGAAGATGGCTGTAAACATTCTTTATCAAAAGGTTCAATTATGATTCTTCCATCATTAATTGCCTCTAAAATCGATCTGTCGGAGAGAATCATGATTAGCGCAATGAACCGTGGATTTGAAAATTAATCATTACTCTTCCATGGATTTTTGATAAAAAAATCCCTAATAAGTGGTTCATAATACTCCAGAGGGTTGGACTTATATGAAGGGTCAAAGGCTGGAGAGTCATATTCGGAACAAAACTCCTCACAATAGTGATAATGCTCACTTCCTTTAAATGCATCTCTAGCGTTACGATCACCCCCCAGATGATGCCAGAAATAATAGCCTTGAAAGACTCCATGATTTTCAACCATCCAGTGATTAGCAGAAGAAACAAAAGGTTTTAGTATTGCTGCTGCTACGTCCGGATGATTATAAGGCGTCAAAACATCTCCAATGTCATGTAATAAAGCACAAATAATATACTCATCGTCGCGGCCATCTCTTTCAGCTCTAGTTGCAGTCTGAACACTGTGTTCTAGTCGATCTACTGGAAATCCTCCATAATCATTTCGCAGTAACTCAAGTTGTTCAAGAATTCGTCCGGGCAGCGCTGCTTCTAATTCGCCTCGCTGAGACATAATTAAGTGCCAATCTTCCTTTGTGGAATCAGCAAACGAAGTGAAACTAGCTCTTGGTAGCTGTTCAATTTCCTCCATATTGCCTCCAAAGCTCAAATAAAAATCGTAGGTCAGAAACTTTTAAAATGCTTACTGAACGGTTTATATTTTAAGATATTTTAAACTTCAGAATTAAACATTATTTGGTTTCGATTATGAGATTTCGATTCTGTAAGTCAGTCACACTATATTTGTATGTTCTGAGACTAAGTTAAAAAATAGGTTTCCTCATGTCCTTTGATTTAGAAGCAAATATTGAAAGTTGTGACTACCACACAGCTGGAGAACCTTTCAGAATCGTTGACGTTGGCCCAATGGAAGGTGAAACTGTTATTGATCGTCGTTCTTGGGCTGAAAAAAACCTCGATAACCTTCGCAAGTTCTTGGTTCAAGAACCTAGGGGGCATGCAGATATGTATGGAGGTTTTATCGTTCCCCCTGATGATGCAAATGGAGATTTTGGGGTCGTTTTCTTCCATTCTGATGGCTTCAGCACAGCATGCGGACATGGAACTATTGCTGTAGTTACATGGGCAATAGACAGTGGTCTAATCAAATCAAAATCGGATGTAATCGAAGTGGTTGTAGACGTACCTTCTGGAAGGCTATTCACAAAAGCCAAAATATTGGACGGAAAAGTTGAAAGCGTTAGTTTTGAGAATGTTCCTTCTTTCGTTACTGCAAAAGATTTGGAAATAGATACAAAATTTGGCCCTATAACTCTCGACATTTCTTTTGGAGGAGCCTTCTATGCTTCAATCTCAACTGATCAATTAAATTTAGAACCAACTTCTGAACATTTGAATGAGTTAATTGAAATAAGCAGAGAAATAAAAGCAGAAAATCTAGAATTTGCTGAACACCCTTCTGATGAAAGACTTTCAGGAATATATGGTTCGATCTTCTATGAGACTTTAGAAGAAGTACCTCTGCATCAGCGCAATGTGACCGTTTTTGGTGATGGACAAGTGGATCGTTCACCATGTGGTTCTGGCACCTCCGCTCGTCTTGCGCTGTTATATGAGGAAAAACAAATAAAACTTGGTCAACCTTTTTTAAACTCTGGAATTGCCGGAGGAGTTTTCAGAGGACAGGTAATCGAAGAAAAAGAAGACACTGTTATTACATCAGTAGAAGGCTCAGCTTATTGTTGTAGTAAGAACTCTTTCGAACTAGATCCTCGTGATCCAATTGGTCTTGGATTTAACCTCAGATGAAAAAAATCCCTCACTTTTCAGCAGACGAAATTTTTGCATTTGGAATACAAAAGACAATTTCTGCTTTAAAAACTATTACTAGAACAGACAACTCACCCATTCCCAGAGAACACATTCCTTTAGGTGAGGGAGAAGATTTTCTTCTCATGCCAGCAGTTTCTTCAACAGGTCTAGGAATAAAACTAGTTACCGTGATGGCTGAAAATCCTAATCTTGGTCTCCCTTTAGTTCACGGCTTCTATCTGTACTGCGACAAAAAAACTGGCGTGCCGAAAGCAACTTTTGATGGCTCAGCTTTAACAACACTTCGAACACCAGCAGCTTCAGCAGTTGCAACAGAAATACTCGCATCGAAAAATGTAGAAACTCTAGGCATTTTTGGAACGGGAGTTCAAGCACGCGGTCATATAGAAGCAATGCTTTCAGTTCGTCCAAGTATCAAGAAAATTTTGATTTGTGGACGATCTCCAGATTCATCAAATGAATTTATTGAGACACTGGGCATAGAAGGGTATGAGATTTATACCGGATCACCCGAAGAAACAGCATCGTGCAATTTAATCTGTGCTTGCACTAGCTCAAAAACGGCGGTAATCCCAACTGAATCAGTAAAGCCGGGTACTCATTTAAACTTAATTGGATCTTTTTCCGAAGCACAAAAAGAAGCTGACATAGGTCTTATCAAAACTGCTGAAATTTACGTAGACCATAAAAAAGCAGCCAAAGAAGAAGCTGGCGAACTTATAAATGCAGAGCGGGAAAGCACTTGGTCTTTTGAAAACATCAAAGGTGATTTCTTAGATTTAATTAGTGGCAACGTCATAAGAACTGACCCAGAAGCTATAACACTGTTTAAATCAGTTGGACTTGCCATTTGGGACCTAATAGTGGCAGAAATGATCTTTAGCGACTCAAATTAAATTAATAAAAAAGCTTCCCACTGTGCTTCATAAGCTGTGACGTGAAAAAATGTCACTCTATGGAGATAGCTGAAAAATGAAAAAAGGATCTTCAAGTTATTCAGATTCTCAAGAAAATGAAGAAAATAAACTCTCTTCATTAACAGCTGTAGTAATAGACGAAGAAGAACGAAGAGAGTCAAAAAAAAGAGAGTCGGAGATAATTTTCCCGGACGATCTTCTTCCGGGCGTAAAATCAGAAGGAATTAGTTTAAAAAAGGGTCTCCGATTAGGCGGGGGAGCTGCAACATTTTTTACTCTTGCGCTGCTATCGGGTTTGGAAGAACTACAAACTGCAGCGATTAATGTTTTAGCCCCGGACATCAGAGATACTTTTGGCGTAAGCGATGGAACAATTACATTCATAGCAAGTTCTTCAGCTGCCTTTGTAGTTTTAGGTTCACTGCCTATGGGATGGATGGCAGACCGCTTAAAAAGAATCCCAATAATAGGCTGGGCTAGTTCAATTTTTGCTGGAATGGTTTTCCTTTCAGGACTGGCAGTTAACGCGTTCATGTTCTTCTGGGCGAGGTTTGGTGTTGGAATTGCAAAAGCAAGCACAATTCCTGTTCATAGTTCTGTAATTGCAGACACTTACCCAATCGGCATCCGAGGAAGACTTGGCTCTTTAACTGGAATTATTAATAACGGATTAAGAGTTGTAAGCCCAGTCCTCGTGGGCGCAATCGCTCTTATCGCAGATGGCTCAGATGGAATAAATGGCTGGAGATGGTGCTACTACTTATTAGGAATCCCAGTTGTAATCGTCGCTTTGTATTCATTTTTCTTAAAGGAACCCGAAAGAGGTAAGTGGGAAAAAACCGATGTTCTTGGAGAGTCATTTATTGAAAATAAACCCCTCCCAATTTCAATGGAAGCAGCATTTGCACGTTTGCTGCAAATAAAAACAGTTAAAACTGTTGTTGTTGCTTTTAGCGCACTTGGTTTCGGGTTATTTACAGCGCCTGTTTTAGAAAATCTGTTTCTTGAAGATGAATTTGGACTAGATGCTTTTGAAAGGGGAATCAGTGGAACGGCTGGAGGTGTATTCGCTGTTATAGCTCTTATTTGGGTAGGTCCGAAATTTGACCGCCTTTGGCGTGAAAACCCAACGCGAACTCTCCATCTAATTGGTTTAGGAATTGCTCTAGCAGGTTTACTTAAACCAATTCAATTTTTCATGCCAAATGTAGCTTTATTTGTAGTAACAGGAGTTCCAAGTTTGATCCTCCTTACGGCCTCTTTCGCGATGGTAAGCCCAATCCTTCAGGCTATTATTCCCTACCGTTTACGAGGCAGCGGTTCAGCATTGGTTACCCTTTACATTTTTTTCATTGGGGCAACAGGTGGGGGTTTAATTTCTCTCCTTTTCACAGACACATGGGGTCCACGAGTCACTGTGATAGTCCTTACTCTGCCATCTTCAATAATTGGTGGTTGGATAATGTACAGAGGAGCAAAATTCTTAAGAAACGATCTTTCTCTAAACGTTCAAGAACTATTCGAAGAACAAGAAGAGCAACGCCGAAGGTCAAATACAAATGAAAAAGTGCCCGCTTTACATGTGAACAACGTCGATTTTTCTTATGGTTCGGTTCAAATTCTCTTTGATATTTCTCTTGAAGTGGAAAAAGGTGAGACACTTGCACTTTTAGGTACGAATGGTGCTGGTAAATCTACTCTTCTTCGAGTTATCAGTGGTCTCGGCGTTCCTAAAAGAGGTGTTATAAGACTCAATGGGCAAACAATCACTTATGCTTCACCAGAAAGAAGAGCAAAACTCGGCATTCAACAACTTCCAGGGGGTGCTGGAGTTTTCAGTGACATGACGGTGCAACAAAATCTAATAATGGGTGCTTTTATCCATAAAGCAAACAAAGAAGACGTTCAGCAAAGAATAGACAACGTTTTCCAACTTTTTCCAGAACTAAAAAATCTAAGAAAACAAAAAGCTGGATCATTGTCAGGCGGTCAACAACAAATGTTGTCACTCGGACGTGTTTTACTTCATGAGCCAGAAATTTTACTGATTGACGAGTTGTCTTTGGGTCTTGCCCCAACCGTTGTACAAGACCTTTTAAACATTATCGAAAGACTTCAAGACAAAGGTCAAACAATGATTGTCGTAGAGCAGTCTTTAAACATCGCGCTTTCAATCGCTGATAGGGCAATTTTCTTGGAAAAAGGGCAAGTACGTTTCGAAGGTTCAGCACACGAACTGTCACAACGTGACGATTTAGCCCGCGCTGTTTTCCTAGGTGATGAGGGAGGGTAAATGCATAGATATGTAGAAATTCTTTTGCCTGAATCCTCACAATTGCTTGCTGTATGGACCACACGCCAACTTTGGTTTGACGGATTGATTAATGGAATGGTCTTCGGCTTGTTGGCTCTTGGAATTGTTCTTATCTATCGTTCAACACGTGTAATTAATCTTGCAGTTGGAAACATGGGTTTACCCGCAGTGGGTCTTATGGCCTTAATGGTAATCAACTATGACTTTCCTTATTGGGTCGCATTACCAATTGCATTGCTAGTTGGAACTTTAGTCGGCTCAATTATTGAACTTGCTGTAATCCGCCGTCTTTTCAATGCACCTAGAGTAATCGTTCTAGTTGCCACTATTGGAATAGCGCAACTAATGCAGGCGATTTTAGCTGCATATCCTGATATCGAAAGTAAGAGAGGTGTCAGGTTCCCGGTTCCAATTTCTGGAAAATGGAATGATGTTTTCGGACTTCGAATTACTGGGCCAAAATTAACAATTTTGATAGTCGTACCACTCCTGACCATAGCTCTTTCTTGGTTTTTGAATAAAACAATATTTGGGCAAACAGTTCAAGCCTCCGCAAATAACGCAGATTTGGCAAAATTATCAGGAATTAAACCAAAAGTGGTTTCACTTTTCGTTTGGACGGTAGCCGGAGCTCTTTCAAGTGTTTCACTCCTTCTTCTATCTGGAAGCAGAGGTTCACTTACTGGAATAACAAATCTTGGTCCCAATACCATGACTCGAGCTCTAGCGGCAGCAGTTATTGCTGGAATGTCTTCATTTCCGAGGGCTCTAATAGCAGGAATAGCCATAGGGGTTGCCCAGGCTCATATTCAATTCATTTTTCTAGATCAAGTAGGCCTTATAGATTTCATTCTTTTCTTAGTAGTAGCAATTGCAGTGGCATTTCAAAGTCGTTCTTCCATTGCAGAAGAAAGTTCATTTTCCTTCAGCCCACGTAGAAAACCAATTCCTGAAAGGCTGAACCAGTTTTGGTGGGTTAGAAATTTGTCGTCGGTGACTCTCTCACTTTTGTTAATTTTTGCCTTGATTCTTCCTTTTATCGTTACTCTGCCTTCTAGACATCTTCTCTACGCTAGTGTTCTAGCATTTGCTATCTGTGCTATCTCACTTACTGTCGTTACAGGATGGGCAGGACAATTGTCACTAAGCCAAATGGCTTTTGCTGGTATAGGAGCACTGTCCGCCGCTGGATTTAATCGTGGCTTGGATTTTGGTGTTGGTTTAGGAGAAAAATGGCATCTTTTTTCTGTTTCTTTGCCTAAATTTCCATTTCTGATTTCAATGCTTTTAGCAAGTGTGGTAGCAGGTATCTCAGCTGCAGTGATTGGACTAGGAGCTTTGCGCGTCAAAGGCCTCCTTCTAGCAGTTTCAACATTTGCCTTCGCTTTGGCGGCTTCACAATACATTTATCGGCGACCTGTTCTTAGCGGGGGTTATAACCAAAGCGTGCCGTTTAGAAGAGGAAATTTTGGTCCAATTGAACTAGCAAGTCAAAGATCCTATTATTTCATTTGTCTTGGAGCTTTGGTTATCACTCTTTTTCTAATTAACAAACTAAGAAAAAGTGGTATAGGAAGATCGATAATTGCTGTAAGAGAAAATGAAAATACTGCTGCTGCATACACGGTAATGCCACATAGAACGAAATTGATTGCTTTTTCTTTAGCGGGATGTTTAGCAGGCCTTGGAGGATCTCTGTTAGGCGGTCTAGTGCAAAATATACCTTTCACTGAAAGATTCTTCATGATCAGCAATTCACTCAAAGTCGTCTCAATGATTGTGATTGGTGGACTAGGAACGCTTATGGGACCAGTGATCGGATCAATGTGGGTAATTGGATTACCAGCTATTTGGCCAGAAAACGATCTGGTTCCACTTTTCACTTCAAGTATCGGACTTCTTGTGCTACTTCTGTATTTTCCAGGTGGTCTTGTACAAATCGCCTATTCAGCTAGAAACGCTTTATTAAATTGGGCGGAACAAAAACTTCCAGTCACTCCAGTTAAAACAACTAATAAGCCACCTGAATCAATAAGGAAAAACCTCGACTCCGTTCCAATTTACGGAACTGTATTAGAAACTAAAAATGTTTCAGTTTCATACGGTGGTCTTATTGCAGTTAACGCTGTGAATATAAATGTTGCCGCGGGAGAAGTCGTGGGGCTTATCGGAACTAATGGCGCTGGTAAGTCGACGCTGATGAATGCTATCGGAGGCTATGTTAATTCAACCGGCAATGTAACTCTCTTGGGTGATGACGTCACTTCCTTAACGGCAGCAAAACGGTCTCGAAAAGGTTTGGGTCGAACTTTTCAAGCTGCTCAACTTTTCCCCGAATTAACTGTTAGGGAAACAGTGCAAGTAGCGCTTGAAGCCAGGCACCGCACCCGGCTATTACCTACCGCCTTATCTTTTCCAAATGCAACTCGTAGTGAACTTAAAAAAACTAACCAAGCCACAGAACTGATTGACTTTTTAGGATTAGGCAGATATGCCGACTCGTTTATTGCCGAACTGTCTACTGGAACAAGAAGAATAGTTGAATTGGCAGGTCTTTTAGCTTTAGATGCAAAAATGTTATGTCTGGATGAACCTACGGCTGGCATCGCCCAAAGAGAAACCGAAGCTTTTGGTCCGCTTCTAAAACAAATACAACAAGAACTTGGTGCATCCATGCTTGTTATTGAACACGATATGCCAATGATCATGGCGCTTTCTGACCGTGTTTACTGTCTAGAAGCAGGAACAGTCATCTCGGAAGGTAAGCCTTCTGAAGTTAGAAACGATCCTATTGTTATAGCTAGTTATTTAGGAACAGACACTAGAGCTATTAGTCGGAGTGATATGCAATAGGTATTAATCGGCATCACTTCCAGACCTGCCATCTAATAAGTCTCTTCTTATTTGAGAATCTGGTTTTTCAACTATTACCTGATTTTCAACTTCTCTTACCCAGACAGTTCTTTGAGGGAAAGGTATCTCTATTCCATTTTCATCGAAAGCCTTTTTAAGACGAGCTCTTATTTTCCTTGCAGTCGACCATTGTTCTCCCGCTTCAGTTTTTACCGCTAAGCGAATAGAAATCGAATCGGCTCCAAAATTTTGAACACCCCAAATTTCAGGCTCTTCAATAATTGTTGCGGTTTCAAGGTCTTCTTTCCATAAGTCATCAGCAACTTCTTTAATAACACTTGCTGCCAAGTCAATATCAGTGTCATAAGCGACATCGATATCTAGAACAGAACGAGCCCATATTTGTGAAGAGTTGCACACTCGACGAATTTCCCCATTAGGTACAACCCAAACTGCTCCATGAACATCACGAAGAACTGTAGTTCTTAAAGAAACCCGTTCAACTGTGCCTGATGCTTCTCCAAGGTCAACAAAATCTCCTTCCGCATACTGATCTTCAACAAGTATAAATATGCCTGCAATAAAATCTGATACTGCTGATTGAGCTCCAAAACCAACAGCGAAACCTACAATTCCAGCTCCAGCAATTAAAGGACCTAAATCAAATCCGATTTCTCCTAACACCAACAAAAGTCCCAAACTACAAGTAGTTAAAGTTGCAACCGTGCTGAGTAAGCCTCCAAGCGTTTTGGCACGCTGACGTGACCTTTCGGCTCTTTCTCTATTTTTTTGGAGTCGAGCTTTTGCCCGCCTTCCAACTCGTGCAACCAGGGCATCTGACTTTTCCTCATCTTCGAGTAA
>DBFL01000020.1:932-2601 GCA_002294285.1 Candidatus Neomicrothrix sp. UBA881 | reverse complement strand
TAAAATTTCATTCTCCAACAATGTCTGGGCAATCGATACAGCAGGGATTACATGACCAGCTGTACCACCACCAGCAATTAAAACTCGACACTTTTTTGAAATCACTTTGCCTCTTCCATTACTGCTGCTGTCTAGCCACATTTAATAAAATCCCAAATGCTGCCATAGTGACCACCAAAGAACTACCCCCCGACGACACGAAAGGAAGAGGCACTCCCGTAATCGGTAACAATCCCAAAACCGCACCCAAATTAACAAAAGCCTGAATGCATATCCACGCAGTAATCCCAGCCGCTAAGAGTTGACCGAAACTATCCGGCGCTTTAAATGCTGTAATTAGTCCCGCTAGTCCAATTGATAAAAATGCGAGGATAACTATACAAGCACCTACGAAACCGAGCTCTTCTGCAACTATTGCGAAAATGAAGTCCGTGTGAGCAAATGGCAAAAAGCCCCACTTAGCACGACTTTCACCTAGACCTAAACCAGTAAAACCACCCTGTGAAATTGCGACTGCCGACTGCAAGGCTTGCCAACCGGTACCACTTGGGTCTTGCCATGGGTCTAGAACACCTAACAACCTTTTGCGCCGATATCCCGATGTATAACTAGCCAAAAAAAGCAATGCAAGACCCAAAGAACCGATCAAAGCAAGGATCTTTATCTTAAAGCCTGAAAAAAACAAAATAGCGATAGCAATAGCAGCGACAATCGAAGTGGTTCCTAAATCCGGTTCCAGCATGAGCAAAGCTGCTGAAGTTCCAACAAGTAAAATAAATTTCTTCATTGAAGTAACTGTTACTTCTAGATTCCGTTTACTTCCTGAAAATANNNNTGCAAGGCTTGCCAACCGGTACCAGTTGGGTCTTGCCATGGATCGAGAACACCTAACAACCTTTTGCGTCGATATCCCGATGTATAACTAGCCAAAAAAAGCAATGCAAGACCTAAAGAACCGATCAAACCAAGGATCTTTATCTTAAAGCCAGAAAAAAACAAAATAGCGATAGCAATAGCAGCAACAATCGAAGTGGTTCCTAAATCCGGTTCCAGCATGAGCAAAGCTGATGAAGTTCCAACGAGTAAAATAAATTTCTTCATAGAAGTAACTGTTACTTCTGGATTCCGTTTACTTCCTGAAAATAGATGAGCCACATAAACGACAATTGATATTTTCAACAACTCAGAGGGTTGAAACGTGAATGAACCTACACCTAACCATCGAGCTGAACCATTGGCTTTAATACCGACCCCGGGAAATAGAACAAGTAAACATAGAAATAAAGAAACAAATAACGACGGAGCGGCAAGTTTTCTTATGCGTCGATAATCGATTCTCATTGTTATAGACATTGAGAAGACCCCTAACAGAAGCCACAAAATTTGCCTTTTCAAATGATGCCATGTGTCTCCAAAAATGCGAAGATCATTTACTGAAGATGCTGATAAAACCATAACCACGCCAAGCAGAGTTAAAATTCCCATCGCTGTGATCAGAAAGACAAACCTCCACGAACGGTGACCTGGAGGTCTTGCGATTATAGTCGAGAAGGTTTTACGAGTTTTTGTCAAAGTTTTACCAGTCATCAGGAACCTAAACTTTGCTCATTTACAGCACGGATGAAATCCAGGCCTCGATCGGAGTAAGACTCGTACCAGTCGAAAGATG
>DBFL01000020.1:0-554 GCA_002294285.1 Candidatus Neomicrothrix sp. UBA881 | reverse complement strand
AACTGCTTCATCCATACTATTTGCTATTTCAACATCACAAATATCTTCATATATTTCAAAAATCTCTGCGGCTGATTCGCCGATAGCTACTACAGCAATTGGATTAGTTTCTTTCAGAACGCTTAAATCAAGGCCTTTATTTCTGCCACCAACTATCAAAACAACATCAGAAAGACCTGTAAATGCGGAAAGAGTTGAATGTGGTGTAGTTGACTTGCTGTCATTAAGAAAAGACACTTTCCCTTTTCTGCAAACAAACTCGACCCTATGTTTTAAACCGGTAAAGTTTTCAAGAACTTTAAGAGATGCATCAATATCTGCACCAAATTTGTTTGAAAGAATCAAAGCAGCTTGAGCGTTTTCAAGATCATGTGGCATTCTTCTTGGTAGTTTTCTTATTTCTATAAGAGAATCACCATCAAATAGAAGCTCTTCACCCTCCACATAGCAATAAGATCCTCTAGCAGCAAAACCAGTAGCACCTTCAGGTGAATTCTTTTTGACGATAGAATCTGAAAAATTAACTATGGCGTCCGACTCTCTTTCAATTCCAT
>DBFL01000081.1:7588-8919 GCA_002294285.1 Candidatus Neomicrothrix sp. UBA881 | reverse complement strand
TTTGGGATCCAGCTTTTCCTCTTGCTCTTTCTGCCCCTAAAAGCGGAATTCCTTATGCACTGATTCTTCATGGAGCAGAATTGGCGATACCAGGTAAGTTGCCTATAGTTAGACAACGTTTAGCGAAAGTTCTTAGAGGGTCTTCTTTAGTAATATGCGCTGGTAATTACCCAGCGAAGGAAGCCGAGTTGATAGCACGGGAAACTTTACCTGTTTCTGTGATACCCCCAGGGGTAGATATTGAGAGATTCAGACCAGGAGATTTTCATGACAAAGCGAAACAACGTAATGATTTAGGGTTATCAAATAGTTCATTTGTGATTCTTGCTGTTACACGTCTTGTTCCAAGAAAAGGTATGGATGTTTTGATAAAGGCAGTTAAGTCGCTTCATGAAAAGCACCCTGATTTGTCTTTACTCATTGCAGGTACCGGTAGGGATAAAAGTCGCTTACAGGCTCTGACCAAAGGTGCGGATGGATTTATAAAGTTTCTAGGTGAAGTATCTGATGAAAAATTACCCGACTTGTATAGAACAGCAGATCTATTCATAATGCCTTGTCGCTCACGTTGGGGAGGACTAGAACAAGAGGGTTTCGGCATAGTCTTTCTCGAAGCTGCTGCTTCAGGTGTTCCTCAAATTGCAGGTAGGAGTGGAGGTTCTGCAGATGCAGTTACGCACAATGAAACAGGTTTGATAGTCGATGATCCAACTGACCCTCGACAGTTAGCACGATCGATTGAAGAACTTTTAAAGAATCCTGAAAAGTTGAGAGGAATGAGCGAAAATTCTCGAGCAAGAGTTGAGAATTATTTTTCTTATGATCTGCTCTCCAAAAATCTGATCAACGCATTGGAATCTGCAACTCTAAAGTAGAGTTACAGAGGAGGAAAACATGAGCGACCATGCAAATCAAAGAAGGATAATCAAAGCCTCCCCACAGAAATGTTTTGACATGGTATCTGACGTTGAAAAACTTTCGGAATGGACGACTGATATCAAGGAAGTCAAAGTTTTAGTTAGAGACGACGATGGAAGACCCGGAGATGTTTTGTTTCGTGCTGCTGCGATGGGAAGAAGCACGAAATACACACTAAGGTACAGCTACGGTTCAAATCCACTTAGAATATCTTGGCGTTTGGTTGAAAGTGACCTTATACAAAGGATGAATGGAGATTATGAATTTCATTCTGTTGGAACAAGTGGAGAAGAAACTGAAGTTATTTATGATCTAGACGTTGATCTCTTGGTTCGTTTGCCGGGCTTTGTAAAACGAAGAGCAGAAAGCAAAATAGTACACGCAGCAGTTGATGACCTGAAAGACAGGCTAGA
>DBFL01000081.1:596-7212 GCA_002294285.1 Candidatus Neomicrothrix sp. UBA881 | reverse complement strand
CCTAGAACCCCAAGCCACATTTGATACATCTCATCTGCGGTTGTGTCATTAGAATCTGGGAAGAACGGTTCATCTCCAAGCCATAGATCTTCAATTTCTTTTACAGTTTCCCAAACGCCACCTGCTAATCCAGCTAGATATGCAGCTCCTAACGCAGTTGATTCTGTGTTGCTTGAACGAATTACAGGAATTTTAAGCTGATTAGCCAGGCATGTCATTAATGAGTCCATTACTGCAGCGCCTCCATCCACTTTCATTTTTTTTGGAGTTGGCATGGCATTTTTCTTTAATGTTTCCAAAATGTCTCGAGTTTGAAAAGCCATTGATTCAATAGTGGCTCTAGCTAATTCCGCTCTGCCTACCCCACGAGTGAGACCAGCAATAACCCCTCGGGCATCTGGGTCCCACCAAGGGCTTCCTAAGCCAGAAAAGGCAGGCACAATTACCACGCCACCGTTATCTACACATGACAACGCAAGAGGTTCAAGGTCAGACGAATTATCGATTATCCCGAGCTCATCACGCAACCATTGAATTGTTGACCCAGTG
Source organism: Candidatus Neomicrothrix sp. UBA881 (assembly GCA_002294285.1). GTDB lineage: Bacteria > Actinomycetota > Acidimicrobiia > Acidimicrobiales > MedAcidi-G1 > MedAcidi-G1. The sequence continues at coordinate 6,663 of DBFL01000081.1, read as the reverse complement.
GAAAAAATCGAACCCTCTATTGCATAGGTTAGAGGTGAACTTGAGTTCAACTGCCAAGCAACTGTAGTTAAAAGGCCATCATTTATAGCGGGTGGACTTTCACCAGCATTAGTGAGCATGAAAGAACCAGTTCCATAAGTATTCTTAGTGTCGCCTGAATTGAAACAAGCTTGTCCAAATAGTGAAGATTGCTGATCACCGATAGCGCTCATAATTGGAATTTCCTTACCTAAAGGCCCATCCTTACTAGTGGAACCGAAATGACCAGCGGTTGGATGAATTTTTGGAAGTGATTCAATCGGTACTGAAAATAGATCGCAAAGATCTTCTGACCAGCTTCCTTCGTTTATATCAAACAGCATGGTCCTTGATGCGTTAGATGGCTCAGACGCATGGACTTTTCCGTCGGTCAGTTTCCAAATCAACCAAGAGTCAACTGTTCCGAGTAAAAAGTTTCTCTTGCTTGATAGAGATTTGATCATCCATTCAAATTTTGTGGAAGAAAAATACGGATCCAAAACCAAACCTGTTTTAGATCTAATTTCCTGTAGATGATTTTGCTTTTCTAACTCTTGACAACGTTCAGTTGTTCTTCGATCTTGCCAAACAATTCCGTTTTGCAATGGTTTCCCAGAAACCGGATCCCAAATAATCGAAGTCTCTCGTTGATTGGTTATACCGATCGCTGAAATATCAAATCCCATTTCTTCGATCTCACGTGAAACATTTTTCAAAGTGCTCGCCGCTGCTGACCATATTTCTTCAGGGTCATGTTCAATAAGTCCAGGTTCAGGGTAATGCTGTGGGAATTCTTCTTTTGAAGTGGTAAGTATGTTACCTAATGAGTCGACTGCAAGAGTTCTAACACTTGTTGTTCCTGCATCTAAAGCTAGGACTACCTGCAATGCAATTCCTTTCTATTTATGAAAAATAGTTTTCTTCCATAAAACTCGCATAGTTGCTACATAATACAGGCGCTCCTTCTTCGGGAGGATCTCCATCAGTTACTGGCGCATTTATTGCTTCGAGGGAGTCGTTTTGCCTGACCATTATTCGAACGTAAGAAATCTCAGCGCCAGCAATTAGTTCAGATGCGGTACAGACCAACATGGCGAAAGCAAGGCGGTTACTTTTTGAGTCGTCCTGAGGGAAACCATCGAGGCTGTCTAAATGGATTTCCAGTAGTGCTTCTTCGTGAATAACCCCGATAACTTCACTTCCTTCAGCGAAAGGTGAAACCAGTTGCGTTTCTTGTTCCGCTAAAGTTGGGCCTGCTAAAACTTGGGCAAGAATAACGTTAATTGAACCGTCACTTGAAATCTCTCGATTTACTGGTTCGAGTTTCATTTCTCCATCTTCGTTTGCTTTAGCAAGAAATATTTTTACAGTTTCGTTTGGTGTCGGTGCTTGTGTGGTTGTTGAAGCGGCAGGTAGAAGAGCGTCAGGGAGATTCATTGAGAGTTCTCGTGGCTCTTCATCTAGAGGAATACTGCATCCTGTTAATAAGATTGCAACCGTCATTGGGATAGCCAGAAAGGAATTTTTCACGTTCACTCTTCTTCCCTTAAAGGTAGTTCAATAACAAACCTAGAGCCTGTTTCGGATTTTGTAACACTGATATCTTCAACCCACACTCTTCCTCCATGGAGACGAGCATCCTCTTGCACTAGGCTTAGTCCCAAACCGGTTCCTCCGTCATCTCCGCGTTGTCCACTACTTGATCCTCGTGAGAAACGGTCGAATATTATTTTCCTTTCCTCTTCTGAAATGCCTGGCCCATTATCTTCCACAGCGATTTTGATTGTACTTTCAGTATTCAAAACCTCGATAGCTGTAGGTCCTGACCCGTAGCGATTTGCATTGTCTAAAAGGTTGGAGAGTGCTCTCGCCAAACGTCTTTTATCAACTCTTATCACCAAAGAGTCAGCGTTTTCAGGTAGTACGTAATTAATCGAGTTATCGTTTCGCGTGGCGGCTCTTATGAACTGGTAGACGTTAACTTCTTCTAGTTCTAGTGACGCTGCTCCAGCGTCATATCCTGATATCTCAAGAAGTTCCGAAACCAGGCGATTGAAACGTTCAAGGTCTCTAGATAAAAGATCGAGTGCAGTTTGTGATGGTTCCGAAAGTTCTCCTTTTCTCGACTCAAGGACTCCAACGCTTGCTTTAAGGGTTGTTAAGGGGCTTCTTAGCTCGTGACTTACTTCGGAAGCGAACCGAGCGTCTCTGTGTATTCGTTCTTCTAAGGCTTTCGCCATTTCATTGAATGACTCGGAAAGACGATTTAGATCTGGGTCACTTTGGGGTATTAGTCGCGTATCTAATCGACCGCCAGCAATTGCTTCTGCTGCTTCTCTAACACGTCTCAAAGGTCTTAGTGTTCGTCTACTTATCCACCAGCCAAGAAGCGCGGCTAGAGAGGTGACGCCTGTGCCTGCACCAAAAAGGATTATCCGAAGGTCGCTTAATGTTTTCTCCAAGTCAGATAGATCAACGACTGCAAAATAGGCTGCATCGAAGACTTGAAGTGGAATGCCTAGAATTAAACGTCTTTTACCATTGATTTCCGCTCTAAGTTGGCCTGCTTCAAGTTCAGAGACACGATTTAAGATGTTCTGAGGCAAGTCTTCTCTGTCTAACTCCTGAGATGGGAGCCAGTCGTCGCCTATTCTTATAAGCCTCTGGCTACCTTCTATTTTGGTCATGGAATCAACGATTGAAGGCAAATCTTCTACGGATGAATCTGGTGTCAGCTGGTTAGATAAGCGAGTGGCGTTGGTTAATGCGAAGGCAGAAGCAGAGTTCTCGCGACTTTCAACTAGTTGTTGTCTCGTGAGTACAAGAGTCGCCCCGGACAATCCAATCGACACAAGCAAACCACCGATTGCAAAAAATAAGGAAATTCTACTTTGAAGACCTAACTTTATTCTGTAAGTGCTGTTTCTTTGAGTTTCGGTTTCTTCATCTAACATAGGTATTCAGCTCTATTGCCTGCACTAAAATTGAGTTTGAAGTTTGTAACCCATCCCTCGAACTGTTACTACGTACTTAGGATTAGCAGGATCGATTTCAACTTTTGTTCTAAGCCTCCTGACGTGAACGTCTACAAGCCTGCTATCTCCAAAATAGTCATAACCCCAAACTCTTTCTAGTAGATCTTCGCGACTTAGAACTTTTCCGTTGTTGCTTGCTAGTTCGACTAAAAGCTTAAATTCCGTACGTGTTAGGTGAACTTCTTTACCGGCGATTCTCACCATTCCTTCATCGGCAATTATTTCGAGTTGGTCAAATGTGAAATTTGAAGGTGCACCGACTGTTTTAGAGCGTCTAAGAAGAGCTCTAACGCGCGCCGATAATTCTTTTGGATCGAAAGGTTTCCTGAGATAATCATCTGCCCCTGCTTCTAATCCAGCGACAACATCATGACTATCAGCTCGGGCGGTAACCATTACGATTGGCACGTCACCCAGACGTCTAATTTTCCTGCAGACCTCAAATCCATCAATCCCAGGAAGCATGATGTCTATTAGAACGACATCGCTAGGATGCCTCGAAAACGAAGCTAATGCATCTTCACCATTTGAGGTCTCTTCAACCTCCCAACCTTCCTCTTGAAGGGCGAGACTTACAGCTGTTCTAATTCTTTCGTCATCCTCTACCGTGAGAATCCTTACACTCATACTCTAATGTTGCCTTATTTATTGCTGCTTTGTGGCATTTGGGGTAATTGAAATTCTTTCTTATTTCAGATTCCTAGAGAGATTCTTGATTTTTAAGTGTTTTTACATTCTATTTTGAAGTGTTTTGACTTTTGATTATCAGTTCGACTACCTGATCAATCAGAAGTTCTGAGGCTGCTACAGTGATCGCTGTTTTTGAAATATTCGAAGCTCTGTCAAGAATCTTTATATCTGCATTTTTGGATTCATCTAAGCCACCTCTATCTATGGTCACCACTTTCCCGCCGGCGTGTTTGACTAAAGCATGGCCAGCGGAGATATCCCATGGTGAAAGACCATATTCAAAAAATGCATCCACGCGTCCGCATGCCACAGATGCCAGATCAAATGCAGCACCTCCTATTCGACGGATGTCCCGAACGTTGGGGAGTATGCCAGTTAGATTCTTTGCTTGAGTTTCACGATATTTTGAGTTGTAAGAAAATCCGGTTGCTATCAAAGCTCTCGATAGATTTTTTGTTTTACTGACTTCAACCGTTTCTCCATTCCGTTTTGTCCCATGGCTAGATGAAGCACTGAATAGTTCGCCTAGTAAGGGGGCGTAAAGAGCACCGACTTCAGTTTTATTGTTGATTTCCACTCCAAGCGATATTGAAAATCCAGGATGCCCGTATATAAAATTTGTCGTACCATCTATCGGGTCGATCAGCCATTTGACTGCGTTCTCTCCGGATACGTAGGTTCCTTCTTCGCATATGATTTCGTCTTCAGGTCTGTGCGTGGAAATGTGTTCTGCGATTTCTTTTTCAGCCCATTCATCAATTTCAGTAACCATATCTGTCACTGAACTTTTGGAACTGACTTGATGGGAGGAACCGACTTTATTTTCTACTTCTTTACCAATTTTTATGGCTATATCAGAAGCAAGGAGTCTTATATCTTCTTCAAGTGAGTTTTTATTCAACTGGGTATCTTTCCCGAATCGACTGTTGCTTTTCATTTGTTTTCCACTCCGCCATAGCTTTAAGTGCAAGATTTGTGACGATTGAAACTCCTATAGCTGCAAATAGTGCTGAAGCTAGTCCGATGGATCCGGCGAGTGAATTACAACTGTTTTCACACTGCAGATCTGTGACGGCATAGCCAACTAATCCTCCGGATAGTCCAGAGATGGTAATTCCGACAACTGCTAGGACTCTTGCTTTTACAGACGGGACTGGAGACGATTGCACAAAGATACTCCTGTTGTGTTCTTGAGAGTGATGCTAACTTTAGGCTACAAGTCGAAATCAATTAATTTACGAAACAAAATCATATGGAAAATAATTCGCTTCGAAAGTGGTCAGTGGTTGGAGGAATTATTCGAAAGGATGATGACATTTTGTTGGTAGCTAATCGGCGCAGAGGCAGTTCAAATGTGAAAAAAAAAGGAGGGCTGGATTGGAGCCCTCCGGGAGGTGTGATCGATGATGGGGAAGATGCGATCACTGCTTTAGGGAGGGAAGTTTTCGAAGAAACTGGCTTACAGGCATCAGGTTGGTCGGAGGCGGTTTATGCAGTTGAAGTAGATTTTGCAACGCAAAATATGTTCTTACATGTTGAGGTTTTTGAAGCTCTGAAGTGGAGTGGTTCATTTGTTTTTACTGATCCGGACGGAATTGTAGAAAATGCTGAATTTTTCTCTCGAAAACAATGTGAGACAAAGTTAGAAGCTTCTCCAATTTGGGTTAGAGAACCACTCACTGCCTATATGTATGGTGAGCTTCCTGAAGAGAGGATGTTTGCTTATCGGGCGACTGTAAGTAAAGACAAAAAACTAATTGTGGAACGAACATCATGACGTCGTCAATGCTTCATGTGGACATGGATGCTTTTTTTGCCTCAGTTGAATTACTTCGAAATCCAGAATTGATTGGCAAGCCGGTTGTTGTGGGTGGTACTGGCAATCGAGGAGTGGTTGCCGCAGCTTCCTACGAAGCTCGCTCCTTCGGTATTTATTCTGCTATGCCTTCCAGAAGGGCAAGGAGGCTTTGTAAAGATCTGATTTTCATTTCAGGAGATTATGAATATTACGTTCAGGTAAGCCGGAGGATAATGACGATATTGCAAAGTTTTACTCCATTGGTTGAACCTCTTTCCCTAGACGAGGCTTTTTTAGATATAGGAGGGGTAAGAAGGATCCATGGAACACCTGAGGCGGTAGCTCATAAAATCAGAAACACCATATTTGACAAAGAGGGACTTAGATGCAGTGTCGGTGTTTCTGTAAATAAGTTCTTGTCGAAACTTGCTAGCGAACATGCTAAACCAAAAGTGGGTGAAAACGGGCCCATTTACGGAGACGGGGTTTTCATCTTAGAGCAAGCTGAGGTTGAAAATTTTTTGGA
>DBFL01000081.1:0-274 GCA_002294285.1 Candidatus Neomicrothrix sp. UBA881 | reverse complement strand
CCTCTTCCCATAAATGCGATTTGGGGCGTTGGGCCTAAAACTCGCAAAAAGTTAAATGACCTAGGTATAGAAACTGTTGGAGAGCTGGGACGAGTTTCCGAAGGGACTTTAGTCTCAAAGTTAGGTGAAGCAGCTGGTAAACAACTCTGGCGTTTAGCGCGAGGCATAGATAATCGCGAAGTGACCATCGAGCGCGAGGCTAAATCGATAGGACATGAGGAAACTTTTTCACACGATTTAAAAAATAAAGATGAAATAGAGCGTGAGTTGGTTC
>DBFL01000051.1:1025-4081 GCA_002294285.1 Candidatus Neomicrothrix sp. UBA881 | reverse complement strand
AGAGCCATTAAAGCTTCTTCGAGACTCTCCAGACCAATAGTTCGCCCCATGCCAATCCGATTACCATATTTTTCAATGGCGCGGTCATATGCAGGGCGCAAACCTCGCACCTCGTCTAAGGCCGGGTGTAGATCAGGATCGTGTCTTGGAGGCAGAGGGCAGGCGATGACTTCATCAGCGTTATCAGAAATTGAAACATCGTATTCTCTGATAGTAGGTTCTTCAGACTCGAGCAACTCAAAAGCTGATTCCAGAACCCTGTGTTGAAATTCAGGATCCTGAGGCTCACCAAGAGGCCGACCTAAAGGAAAGTCACAATAAAGAGCACGAGGAGGGGCAGTAGATTCAACCTGCTCTCTGATGGAGCCGAGAACGATTGTTGCCATACCAGCAGCTTCAAAAATGTGGGCGAGCGTACTCACGGTACGCGTGCACAATGGTCAAACAGGTGTCAGAAGCACCACGTCAACACTCTGATCTTTCAGCAACTGCGCCCCAGAAGGACCACTATCAAGTTGAATGGCGGATAGGTCAAACTGGTTGCCGGCATAGGAAAGATGCTGTTCAGCAACCTTTCCAATCACATTCTGATCAGCTAGTTCCTGTAGACGGTCAATCGGGAAAACAGTGTTTATGTCCAAAGCGAAACCGACTGGATCGAAGTTAGGACTCCAGTGGCGCAAAAGATAATCATGTTTTGAAGATTCTAAAATCCGGTACCCGACATCAAGCATCGTAAAATCCTCATCATCAGGATGATGCATGGCTGCCGATGTCACGATCGCTACTGTCGCTTCGTTAAGTGGGACTGGAGTGGTGAAAGAAGTTTCTTCAAATTCAGCACCAGGAATCTGAGCGGTCATTGCTTTAATATCAGAATCGGCCATAAAGGGACTATACATCAGTAGATTTGCTATTTTTGAAATGTGATCTACGAAAATACACAAACCATTTCGAAAAACTGGAGGAGAGTTTTTCTCATTGTTTCTATTTTTTTCATTTTGGGACCCAACGTTGTTGCAGGCTCTTTTACTTCAAAAGGTGTTTCATGGATCCTCGTAGCCGCTGTATTTGTCATCTATTTTGCTTTTATTCGACCATTCATGTCAGCTACCACGGTCGTGACTTTTGAACATTTTGAATTCAGGTTCGCATACGGGTGGCCTCGAACCCGATTACTGAGAAGTGAAATACTCTCTCACGAAATAACTGAAATTTCTGGATGGGTTGGCGCAGGTATAAGAGGAGTTTCAGGTGGTTGGCTATGGCGAGTCTGGGGTCGTAGTTGCGTAGAAATAAGAAAAGCTAATGGTAAAAGACTTGTGGTTGGAACTAATGATCCCGAAGGTCTCTCACGAGCCTTAAATAGTTAATTGGATTGTTTAGTTTTAGTCGTATTGCAAATATCACCCATAAAGGATTTTTTAAGTAGGCTACGGTCATGGATGCGAAGTCTTTCGAAGACCTAGTAGCTCGGGTAAGAGCTGATTTTGACACCACTTTCACTTGGGATTATGACCGTGACGGAGGTGGCCTTGACCGCCTCTATGAAAAAGCCAAACGTGCTCAGTGGAACGTTAGCGACGATCTTGACTGGTCTATTGACGTTGACCCTGAAAGACTTATCCGTTTACAAGCAGAGGAATCAGGGGTGCCCCCAGGATTTCCTGCTCGATCGCTAGCTGAAATTGATCGTTCACCAGTTGCATCATGGACGGACGACAAGTGGGTTGAGTTTGCTGTTCACTCTCAGTGCACTTCGTTAAGTAATTTTTTGCACGGGGAGCAAGGGGCACTGCTGGTTGCTGCTCGCCTTGTTGAAGCGGTTCCATGGATAGATGCGAAATATTACGGGGCCACTCAAGTTGTTGACGAAGCCCGTCATGTTGAAGCATTTGCCAGATATTTAGATGAGAAAATGCCAACCACGTACCCGATCAATGAAAACCTGCGCACTTTAATAGATCAGGTTCTGGCGGATTCGCGTTGGGATGTCGTATTTTTGGGAATGCAAGTAGTGATCGAGGGATTAGCTTTAGCAGCTTTTGGTTTCATGATGGGAACCACTCGGGATCCGTTACTCAAAGAGCTGATTCGTTATGTGATGGCTGATGAAGCTCGTCACGTCGCATTCGGAATTCTCTCCTTGCAGGAGGTTTATAAAGAGCTCTCCGGAGATGAGCTCAGAGAACGTCAAGAATTCGCATTTGAGGCATGTGATCTGATGAGGAGACGAAGCCTCAACCCGGAACTATGGCCGGCTTTCGGAGTTTCGAATTCTGAAATAGAGACGATGCTGTCCAACACGCGTTCCCAGCAGCGTTTTCAACATTTGTTATTTTCGAAAATTGTTCCGAATTGTAAAAAACTTGGTCTTCTTGATCACCGTGACGGGTGGCTTCGTGAACGTTTTCAAGAGATGCAGATAATTCAGTATGAGGACTGGAGCACTGATGCAGAGGAATTAACTGAAGCTTCTGCTGTTGACCCTGAACCAGTAACTGTAAAAAGTGAGTGATTCGTTTATGGAAAATAGGGTTGAAACAAACAGAAAAATATCGGCTCCACCACAAGAAGTCTGGGAAATTATCTCTGATCTTGAATCGATGGGAAATCTCTCTCCGGAAAACAGTGGAGGACGCTGGGAAAAAGGTGTGACAGGAATTGAAAAGGGAGCCATTTTCAGAGGTAAAAACAAAAATGGTTTTCGACAATGGTCAACGAAAGTCTTAATTACAGAATGTGAACCACCAAAAAAATTGTCTTTTTCTCTTCGAGTGGGTGGAAAAGAGTGGTGTGAATGGTCATATCAGATAGACGCGGTCGAAGATGGTTGCGTCGTGACAGAGTCCTGGACTGACATGAGAACAAAACTGCAAGAGAAAATTGGCTGGCTTGTTAGCGGCGTTTCAGATCGAGCCTCCCATAATCTCAAAAATATGGAAGCAACTTTAGAGAACCTAGCTTTACTCGCTGAATCAAAATAGAAGTCTTTAAAAGCAAATATGTGGCAGAACTTTAACAATCCATTTCAAAAATACGTTGAAAGTAAATAC
>DBFL01000051.1:0-639 GCA_002294285.1 Candidatus Neomicrothrix sp. UBA881 | reverse complement strand
TCGAACAGTGACCTAGAGGATTTCAATTGACTGATTCTTTTCGAACATGTTAATTTCATTTTGTGCGACAGTGTGTGCTGTTGCCAGATTGAAAGGTGGTAGGTAATGCCCCTGTATGTGATAGAACGCTCAATGCCCGGAATGGGTGATATGGGCCCTGAAGAACTAAAAGGAGCTGCAGCTCATTCCAACGAAACTTTGGAGGCAATGCGGTCTGAAGGTAAGGAGATCTCATGGAGACACTCATACGGAACAGCAGACAAGTCCTTCTGTATTTACGAGGCTGCTGACGAAGGCCTTGTTCGTGAGCATTCTGAACGGAGCGGCTTCCCAGCTGACATAATTTCTGAAGTCGGAGGAATTATTGGACCGGAGACCGCTGACGAATAAAAACTCTCTGAAAGATTTTTAGAGAATAGTATGGACTCGCGAATACCACTCGTTGATCTCACCGCTGTTTCCCAATCAGTTCAACACCGTGAAGAGACAGTGGAGACGATTCGTAAAGCATGCGAAGATACCGGCTTTCTTGTAGTAACAGGTCACGGTGTGCCAAAAGAAGCCATTAAGAGAGTAGAGGTAGCCTCACGCGAATTCTTCTCTCTCCCTCATCAGGAAAAAATGGGTTACATCGGCGGT
>DBFL01000033.1:12184-39278 GCA_002294285.1 Candidatus Neomicrothrix sp. UBA881 | reverse complement strand
CAATAGGCTTTTCGAGAATTTCAGCATGAAAACCGGACCAATCTTCGATCGACTCTAAAATTAAAAAATTTGGTGTGCAGGTAGCCAATTGAATATTTGCAGCAGCTACTACAGGACCGCAGTAGCAGTGTGGAGCTAGCACAGCCTGTTTAACTTCTGCAACGGAAGCAATTTTTTTACCTTGTAAAATACCCCCGCAACGACCGAGATTGGGTTGGATTATTGAAGCCGCACCATATTCTAGAAGTCTTGCAAATTCACCAACTGTTGTGAGTCTTTCTCCGGCCGCAACCGGAATCGAAGTTCCAGCAGCAACTCGAGCCATTCCTTCGACATCATCAGGAGGAACAGGTTCTTCGAACCACAGAGGATCGTATTTTTCCAGAACTCTCGCAAGTCTTAGTGCTCCTGATGGGGTGAATTGACCATGAGTGCCAAACAAGATGTCAGCACTAGTGCCAAGAGTTTCCCGAAGTGCTCCAACCATTGATTCACAAAACTCCAATTCACTCGGAGTGGGTTGACGACCGTCAAAAACTGAATATGAACTAGCAGGGTCAAATTTTACTGCAGTAAAACCTTTTTGGATTGCAGAAGCAGCTGCTTCAGCAGCTAAAGAGGGATCATTATAGATATTTTTTTCCGTGGAAGGATTATATGTATCTTCTCCATCGGGAGGATAAAGATATGTGTATGCACGTAACCCTTCGTGAACACGACCTCCTAAAAGCTCATAAACGGGTTTATTACATTCTTTCCCGATTAAATCCCAGCAGGCCATTTCGAGAGAACTAATAACTCCACATAAAGTAGGGTCCGGGCGAAGCGCATAACCCACTCCATAAGAGCGACGCCAAAAAGTTTCAACATGGAAAGGGTTTTCTCCGATAAGAAATCGATCTGCAGTGTCCTCAATCATTTTTGCAATGAGATGAGGATTGAAAGTAGCAGAGTAGGCTTCACCAATTCCGGAAATGCCACTGTCAGTTGTCAACTTTACGAAAATAAAGTAACGACCTCCATGACGTGGCGGAGGATTTGCTACTACAAATGTTTCAACTTCGGTTACTTTCACTTTGGATCCTTTTTCGTGGAGTTAGGACATACAACAGCACGTATTGTCGATCCGCTACGCATTTCTTGAATCGCTTCATTTATTTCATCTAACGCATAAACACTCGAGACCATTTTTTCAAGATTGAGTTTTCCTTCGGTCCATAACTTGACCATTGATGGAATGTCAAAATGTGGGCGAGACGTACCCATTTTCGATCCAAGAATCTGTTGGTTTCTAGCTGCAATCAGACCCGGATCAAATTCCGACATAATTCCATCTTCAGGCATGCCTACAAGCACGAGGGAGCCCATAGGGGCTAAAAGTTTCATTGACATTGAAACAGCTTCAGGCGCTGCTGTTGTAACGAAAGTAAAATCAGCGAGTCGACCGCCATTTATACTTTGGATCATTTTTTCCAAATCTTCTGTTGGGTCTAATGCATGCGTTGCACCAAATTGGAGAGCTAGATGCCTCTTATTTTCTAATGGGTCTACTGCAATTACAAACTTAGCTCCAGAGATTTTTGCGCCTTGTATAGCTGCTAGACCAACACCGCCACAGCCTACGACTACAGTGACATCATCTGGCCCAACTTTTGCAGTATTAAATACTGAACCCAGTCCTGTCATAACGCCGCAACCCAAAAGAGCTGCAAACGTACTGGGCAAGTCTTCAGGTACAGGCACACATTGTGAAACATGAACTACTATTTCTTCTGCAAACCCTGCAGCGTTAAGACCATGTGTGATTTGTTCGCCTGCTTTTGTTCTTATCGGACTTGTCTCGTGTAGTCTCAGTTTTCCCGTGCAAGCAACGTCATGACCTCTTTCGCAAGCTAAACAAAGCCCACAGGTTCGAATAAGAGAAACGACTACCGGGTCTCCAACATTTAACTCTGTTTCAGTGTGAGGACCTATTTCCGCTACTTTTCCGGAAATTTCATGTCCTAAAACAACGGGGTATTCAATTGCCCAACCTCCATCAATGTAAGTGATATCAGAGTGGCATATTGCGCAAGCATCGACAGTTACACGAACTTCGTCTAGTTCTGGAGACGCCAATTCAATTTCTTCAATAGTTAAGTCTGAATTTGGTTCATGGCAAACAGCCGCTCTGATAAGAGTCATTGAAAATTCCTAGACATCAGCGAATAATACTTTCAACTTTCCGAAATGGAATAGTCGAAAGCAATTTTGCTTTAACTAGCCAAGAATGATTTCTGATACTTCACGCAATTCATGGGATGTACGTGCGGCGATATTTAACATGGTTATAGGGCTATCTTCGAAAGCTTGAAGACGATCACGGATTCGATCAGCTGGTCCGACAAGACTGATTTCATCGCAAAAATCACTGGGAACAGCTGCAATTGCTTCTTCACGCTTGCCTTCTAGGAATAAATTCTGTATTTTTTTTGCTTCATTTTCGAATCCCATACGAGACATTAATTCAGTATGAAAGTTCTTACCTTTTGCGCCCATACCACCTATATAGAGGGCGATGCTCATTTTTATGGGTAGCAAACCTGATTCGATATCATCTGTGACATTAACAATCATATTTAGTGGTATTTCAAAGGTTTCTTTTCGATTCGAAATAACGTCACTGTAAACCTCCTGACGGTAAGGGGAATAGTAGAGCGGCAACCAGCCATCAGCTATTTCACAAGTCTGGGCTACATTTTTTGGCCCCTCAGCACCAATGAAAATAGGTATTTCTGTTCGAAGCGGATGCGTCATGATTTTGAGAGGTTTTCCAAGATCGGTTGAATCCGGCCCCCTGTAGGGGTGCTGAAAGAACTCACCTTCATAGGAAAGGTAGTCCTCGCGCTCAAAGGCAGTCCTCAGTATTTCAACATACTCACGAGTTCGAGCTAAGGGACGTTTAAAGGGCTGTCCGTACCACCCTTCCACCACTTGAGGACCCGATACTCCTATCCCAAGAATTAATCGACCTGAAGAGAGGTGGTCTAGAGTTACAGCGTGCATCGCACAAGCGGTAGGTGTGCGAGCTGCAATTTGAACAACGCTTGTACCTAAGCGAATCTTGTCAGTTACAGCAGCTAAATGGGCTAAAGGAGAAAAAGCGTCGGAACCCCAAGATTCCGAGGTCCACACAGTGTCCACGCCTAATTTTTCAGCTTCCTGTGTAAGTTCAACCCAGTCTTTAGGAGGTTGGGCTGACCAATACCCCCAAATCAGTCCCAGTTTCATTCAATGCCTTTCTTATTTTTACCCAATGTATAGCTGTATTTAATATAAATATCACTCCATAGTGGTTATAAGCTCTGTTGCCTTAAATGCTGCCCAAACTGTGTCACCAGCGCGAAGTTTGAGAGTCTGAAAAGCATTCTGGGTAATTTCAGCCATGAAGTTTATTCCACCTTCCAAATTCACTCGTACGTTCTGACCAATAGGGTTTATTTCCAATATCTCTGCTTGTAGAACGTTTCTGGGGCTACCTGCAGGTTTTTCTCTGTAAAGAGCAATGGCTTTTGGCGGTATAACTATATTTACAAGACCTTTAAATGGTTCGCTTAAAATCAGCTCTACTCCTTTTTCGGTTGTGGCTATGAGTCCATCTGCTGAAGCGGTGACGAAGTTTAGTTCGACAAGAGAAGCAGAATAGGCCGTTGCAGGGAAACTCTTCACTTCATTGGGACTCCCTGATTGGGTTATCAGACCATTTTCTAAAATAAGTAAATGTTCAGATAAGGAAGCTGCTTCAAGGGGATCGTGTGTGACTAGTAAAGTTGTAATTTCTCTTTGTGTTTTCAAGTAACGGTGAATAATTGTTTTACTCTTTTCATCAAGACCTGTTGAAGGTTCGTCGAGTAAAAGTATTTTAGGTTTCGATGCAATAGCTCGGGCAATCGCTACCCGTTGTGATTCACCTCCAGAGCAGCTACCTGCTTTTCGTTCCTGCAGATGTGTTAATTCGAATAAGTCAATTAATTCACTTGCTTTTTCTTTAGAAGACCTAGGGCTGAACTCGACATTCTGTTTCACAGTTAAATGATTAAATAGCACCTGGTTTTGAGGAACCCAGCCAACATTCCTATGACGCGGTTCAACAAAAGTCTTTCCTGAGTCCATCACTTTTGTGTCTATTTTCAATTCACCTGAAGTTAGTTTCTCTAAACCATTTATTATTTTTAACAACGTCGATTTGCCTGAGCCGTTGGGTCCAAGGATGCTCACTGTTTTATTTCGCGCGACTTCAAAGTTCACTTTCAAACTAAAGTGCTCGTGCTTCAAAGACCCATTCAAATAAAGCATTGTTATTTACCCGGCAACCATTGATCGCGGAACGGAATAAGAATTGCTAGCGAAGTTACTATCATCACCAAACTGAGAGCTAAAGCAGCTTCGGGGTTAGTTTCCAGTGCAAGAAAAACAGCCAGAGGCAATGTCTGAGTTTCACCCGGCAAGTTTCCTGCAAAAGTTATTGTTGCCCCAAACTCACCAAGTGCCCTAGCCCAAGAGAGAGCAAGTCCCGCAATTATTGAAGGGAGAATCCGAGGCATTGTTATTCTCAAAAAGATCTTTGAAGGGGAAGCTCCCAGTGTTTCTGCTACCTGTTCAAAGTCTTCATTGATTGAACGAAAAGCAGATTCAACGGCAACCACAAAAAAGGGCATTGAAACAAAAACCGCCGCTAACACAGACCCGGTTGTACTGAATGGGAGAGTTACACCGAACCAATTATCGAGCCATTTACCCAAAAAACCCTGTCTTCCAAAAGCGAATAGCAAAGCAGTTCCCCCTACTACTGGTGGAAGAACCATTGGGAGTAATACCACTGCACGAAGAAGTTTCAAAAAAGGAAATCTCGCCCTAGCCAAAAACCATGCAATCGGAGTGCCTAATGCAAGCACTATCAGAGTGGCTGAAAAACTCACAAGCAGTGACAGAAAGAAAGCATCTAAAACAACTTCGCTTCCCAGAAGATCCGTCAAGCCAGACCAAGGCATTCTTTGCAGCAGTCCCACAAGGGGAGACAAAAGAAAGAGAATTGCAATAAGTGCAACTAACTCAATCGTTTTAGGGAGCCTATTCATGGGAAAAACCATGTTCAGAGAAAATTTCTTTAGCTGTTTCGGAACTCAAAAAATCAGAAAAATCATCTCCCTTTTTTCCTTTTGAAGCCAAAGTATAAGACACGCAGGGACAGATCTTTTCTTGAGGCCATGCCTCAACTACTTTTGGTTCGTTTTTAAGGTCAGTTTCGTAAACTATTCCTAGATCTACTTCTGATGCAGCGACACGAGCTAAAACTCCTTTGACATTTAATTCGTATGTATCTGCATTTACAATTCCAAATCGTGATCTTGTAGTATCACCGCAAGGCACACCTTCAGAACAAATGGCAATCAGCTTTTCTTCTAGTTGTAAGTCTTTCGGACCAAAACTCTTATCAGTAAAATCACGAGGCTTTACAACAACCAACGAGTTTTGAGTGAAATCTTTCAGAAAGTTGTTAAAGCCCAAACCGTCGAGAAGTTCAAAATCAGCCGTAATGAAAACATCCACAGATGCCCCATCTCTAAGTTGTGCAGCAAGATGATTTGAGCCACCAAAAATTGTTATTGCTTTCACGTTTGAAACCTTTTCATATTGTTCAACCATCTCCGAAACCACTTCAGTCAGAGAAGACGCTGCATAAACAGTTATTTCTTGCTCATGATTGCTGCATCCTGAAAAACCAAATAGAGAAAATCCAAGAGCTAGCAGAAACTTGTTCGAGTTATTGAGGACGTTCAATAACCACATTGGTTGCCTTTACAGCAGCTACTGCTAGAGCGCCTGGTTTTAAGCCAAGTTCTTCAGCAGCTTCAGCAGAAATTAAAGAAACAACGCGATGCGGTCCCGCTTGCATCTCCACTTGAGCCATAACCCCATCAGCGACAACACGAGTGATTAGGCCAGTAAAGCGATTTCGAGCTGAAAGTGTAGCTCCGTCCTGTTCATTGGAGTCTGAAAATTCCTGAGCCAGTTTTGCAAGGTCTGTTCCATCAATGAGTCGATGTCCACCTTCAGTTCGTTCTGTTAAAAGACGACCTGAATCAGCCCAGCGTCTTACAGTGTCAGTACTAACGCCAAGTAATTGTGCTGCTTCACCTATCTTAAACTTGTACATACAATAAAAAATACTAAAAAAACTTGCAAATACAACTTAATTATATATAAATATAAATTATGCTTTTGATATGAGTGTTAAAGTCACAAGTGAGGACATAGAAAAACGTCTTGACGAATACGGCAATTCTGCATTTGTGGTCACAGTCGATGCAGACTTCAAAATAAAAGTCGTGAATTCATCGATCCTCTCTAAAGAGGATTTTCTCATTTGCGCACCGGGGCAAGGCACCCTTAGCAACCTGAAACACAATAGTTCGGTTACTTTAATATTCCAGCCTCACACCGAAGGTGGATTTAGCATGATTATCGATGGTGATGGTGAAGTTCTAGACCCAGAAGAAGGAACCATAAAAATATCCTTTATTAACGGAGTTCTTCATAGACCTGCATGAAATAATTTGGGATTGCAATTGATGTTAAAAAGTTATTAGTCAGACTTTTTTTTCTTAATTTCAGCTAAGTAGGCAGCTTGTGCTTTTTGTGACTCTGGGTCGGCCATTGCGACTTCTAAACCATCTGCGTCTGCCCATGATCTGGCTATTCCTACCATTTGAGAAGTGACTGCATTCACATGTGCTTTTGTTGAGAGAATAGCAACTTTGGATTTAGATGCTATTGCTGACGCTAACGCATTTACTGAAGTGTCAATTTCATCACTGGTTACAACTTTATTTACAAAACCTGTTTTGTGGGCCTCTTCAGCATCAAATGGTCTACAAGTCATAACTAATTCCTTAGTTAGAGTAGGGCCGATTTCTCTCACTAGCCTTGGAATTCCACCCCAAGCCAAAGGAATTCCCAAGTCAACTTCTGGGATCGAAAAAATCGTATCAGCGGAAGCAATTCTAAGATCACAAGCTGCAGCGAGCACCACACCACCGCCTACAACATGACCATGAAGACGTGCAATTGCCACAGCAGACATC
The DNA here is from genome assembly GCA_002294285.1 of Candidatus Neomicrothrix sp. UBA881. GTDB lineage: Bacteria > Actinomycetota > Acidimicrobiia > Acidimicrobiales > MedAcidi-G1 > MedAcidi-G1. Next base: position 32,154 of record DBFL01000033.1, on the reverse strand, counting down.
TTCTCGATCGAATCTGCCATAAGTCGACCCAAGTCAGCAGGTTTTTTACCTGCTGCTTTTCCTTGTGAGCTTTGGTTGTTGTCTCCGAAAGCATCAATATCGAAGCCGGCACAGAATGATTTACCTGCTCCGCTAATAACTACAACCCGTAAATCAGGTTGTTGGTCGAACCAGTCAGCAGCTTCAATTATTTCTTTCATAAGAGTAGCGGATAAGGCGTTTAGACGTTCCGGCCTGTTCAGTTGCATATGCGCTGTTCTTCCATCACAAGAAACAACTAATTGTTCAAAATTTGGTTGAGCAGACATTTCAATCATTTTCTACTTCTGCAAGTAAAACTTCAACTTCAAATTTTTCCCCTTCGACAAGACTTACATTCTCTGCTTTAGCAGCAGCGGAAACATCATCTAAAGCCAGACGAAGAAGGTCGAGTCTTTCCGGTGTGTCAATTACCGTACAATTCTTGACTGGTGTTGCTAGCGAGCATTTTGCTTCAGTTTTTTTCTTGCGAATTTCAGATATTGCTTGTGCAGCCACCACAGTGATTTCTTTTTCTCCGGTAGAACCGGAAAATTCGAGCAATCTTTTACTTGAAGGCCATTCTTGTTCGTGCACTGATCCCTCTTTCCACCATGACCAGACTTCTTCGGTAACAAAAGGAAGAAAAGGAGCGAAAAGTTTAAGCAATGTTTCTAGTGCCAAACGCAGTGCATGTTGAGCTGAAGCTGATGCTTCTCCTTCTGCGTTATAGGCCCGTACTTTTACAAGTTCTAAATGGTTGTCTGTAAAATCCCAAAACCAAGACTCGGTTTTCTCCAATGCACGCGCATAGTCGAAATTGTCAAAAGCATCAGTGGTGTCGTTTACCAAAGCAGACAGGCTCGTAAGCATTGAACAGTCCAATGGGTGGTTTATCAGATTATTGTCTATCGAAAGAGGGGCATCATCAGATCCTGAAAAGCCCAAAACAAATTTGCTTGCATTAAGAATTTTAATTGCCAATTTCCTGCCAATTTTCATTTGACCGTCATCAAATGCTGTATCTGTTCCGGGTCTTCCATTTGCGGCCCAGTAACGCACTGCGTCTGAACCGTATTCCTCTAGTAGACCTATTGGGGTGACTACATTGCCTTTTGATTTGGACATTTTTTTACGGTCAGGATCAAGAACCCATCCGCTTAGCGTGCAGTTAGCCCAGGGGGCTGAATTAGCTTCAAAGTGTGATCTAACTACAGTTGAGAAAAGCCAAGTTCTTATAATGTCATGAGCTTGAGGACGCATGTCCATTGGATAGGTCCGTTGAAACAAATCTTCGTCTTCTTCCCAGCCACAAGCAATTTGTGGAGTTAAAGATGAGGTAGCCCAGGTATCCATAACGTCTGGATCTCCTATAAAACCAAGTGGTTTTCCTCTTTGATCTTCAGAGAATCCTGTTGGTGAATCTGAAGTCGGATCTATTGGAAGTATTTGTTCATTGGGTGTAATTGGTTCATCCCAAAGAGTTTCACCATTTTCGTTGATTGGATACCACAGCGGTATCGGCACACCAAAAAAACGTTGTCTGCTAATCAACCAGTCGCCGTTAAGTCCTTCAATCCAGTTAGTAAATCTGGTCTGCATATAGTTTGGGTGCCAGTCCATTTCATCGCCTCTGCCAACGAGTGCATTAGCTAGGTTCTGATCACGACCACCATTTCGTATGTACCACTGACGTGATGTGACAATTTCGAGTGGTTTATCACCCTTTTCAAAAAATTTCACTGGGTGTGTAATAGGTTCAGGTTCTCCAATTAATTCCTCTGTTTCCCTGAGCATCAAAACAATTTCTTCTTGAGCGGAAAAAATTGTTTTTCCAGCTAGACGGCTAAAGGCATTAACGCCTGTTTCAGTGGAAATGCCATTTGGAGGTTCATTTACAATCCGTCCATCACGGTTGATAATTGCTCGAACTGGTAAGTCCAATTCGCGCCACCAGGTCACATCGGTAGTATCACCAAAGGTACAAATCATAGCGATTCCGGTACCTTTTTCAGGATCTGCAAGCTCATGTTCACAAATAGGGATCTCCACACCAAACACCGGTGTAGACGCGGTAGTACCAAAAAAGTTTTTGTATCGTGAATCGTCTGGGTGGGCTACCAAAGCAACGCAAGCAGGGAGTAGCTCTGGTCGGGTAGTTGCTATATGCAAATCTTCACCACTATCGGTGTGAAAAACAAGAGTATGGTAAGCACCAGGTCTTTCCCTATCCTCAAGTTCGGCCTGTGCTACCGCAGTGCGGAAAGTTACGTCCCATAGGGAAGGAGCTTCTGTTTGGTATGCCTCTCCTCTGTCTAGATTTTTTAAAAAAGCACGTTGAGCTACCCTTTGACATTTTTCGTCAATAGTTGCGTAAGTTAGATTCCAATCCACTGATAATCCAAGACGACGCCAAAGAGCTTCGAAAGCTTTTTCGTCTTCTGCTGTGAGAATGTGACACAGTTCAATAAAATTACGTCTACTTATATCGAATTCACCGCGAGCTTTGATTGCCTTTGGGTCGCCGGCATCAGGAGGAGTTTCAAATTCAGGGTCATAAGGAAGTGAAGGATCACATCTAACTCCGAAAAAGTTTTGAACTCTTCTCTCTGTAGGAAGTCCGTTGTCATCCCATCCCATAGGGTAAAAAACTTCTTTTCCAATCATTCTTTGGTATCGAGCTATTGCATCGGTATGCGTGTAAGAGAAAACATGACCTACATGCAAAGAGCCAGACACTGTAGGAGGAGGAGTATCGATAGAAAAAACTTCTTCTCTGGTTTTGTCGCGATCAAAACTATATGTTCCGTCTTTTTCCCACTTATTGCACCACGTATCTTCTATTCCATCTAATGATGGTTTGTTCGGGATTTTTGAAGCACGTTTTTTACTAGTCATATATCAACTTGAGACTATCTTCCCTAATTGATTAATAGAGGAATTGTTTACTCTTTCATTTGTAAGGCTATTGTCAATTGAAGATATTTATTTTGGAGGTAATTAATGGGCGACTTCTCAATGGAGTTGAACGAAGATCAAATACAACTACAGGAGTGGGTACATCAGTTCTCTGAGGACGTAATTAGGCCTGCAGCCGAAGAGTGGGATGAGCGAGAAGAATTCCCTTTCCCAGTAGTTGAGCAAGCTGCAGAGGTGGGTCTTTATTCTTGGGAGTTCCTAGCGAATGGGATGATGGGAGATAAGACAGGACTTACTCTTCCCGTTGCTATTGAAGAATTATTTTGGGGAGATGCAGGCATCGGAATGGCCATAATGGGTTCTGGGTTGGCCGCTGCGGGAATTGTCGCATCTGGCACTCAAGAGCAGGTTTTAGAGTGGGTGCCACAATGTTATGGGGAAGCAGGGGATCTTAAAATCGGAGCTTTTTGTGCAAGTGAACCTGACGCAGGATCTGATGTCGGGGGATATCGCACAAGGGCGGTTTATGACGAAGCATCAGATGAGTGGATTCTTAATGGAACCAAAGCTTGGATCACTAATGGAGGTTTAGCGGATATCCATGTGGTAGTTGCAGTTGTCGAACCCGAGTTGAAATCTAGAGGGCATGCATCTTTCATTGTGCCTCCAAACACTCCAGGCTTAAGTCAGGGACAAAAGTATAAAAAACACGGCATCAGAGCAAGTCATACAGCTGAGGTAGTTTTAGATGATGTCCGAATACCAGGTTCTTGTCTATTAGGAAATAAGGAGAAACTTGACGAAAGAATAGCGAGAGTTAAAGAGGGTAAACCAGGAAACGCTCAAGCGGCAATGCAAACTTTTGAGGCCACACGGCCTGCTGTAGCAGCTCAAGCAATAGGTGTTGCTAGAGCCGCATATGAATACGCCCTTGAATATGCGAAAGAGAGAGAAGCATTCGGAAGGCCCATAATAATGAACCAAGGCATTTCTTTCATGCTCGCAGATATGGCTACAGAGATAGATGCAGCCAGAATGCTTACTTGGAGAGCCGCATGGTTGGGAACCCACCAAGGTTTTAAGAATGCTGAGGGTTCAATGGCTAAGTTAAAAGCTGGCAGAGTTGCTACATGGGTTACAGAAAGAGCCATACAGATTCTTGGAGGGTATGGATATGTAAGAGAGTATCCAGTGGAACGCTGGCATCGAGATGCAAAAATTCATGACATTTTTGAAGGAACAGAACAAATTCAACAATTGGTGATTAGTAGAGCGATATCAGATTTAAGAATCGAGTAGTCATGGATCTAGGAATTTCTGGTCGCACGGCCTTAGTCACCGGTGCTTCAAGAGGTCTGGGTTTTTCCAGTGCAAAAGCATTGTCAAAAGCAGGGGTAAAGGTTTGTTTAGTTTCACGTTCAGCAGATCATTTGCTATCTGCAGTCCAAGAACTTTCAAGTGATTGCCATAGCATTACTTCTGATCTATCAGACTCTTCGTCTATTCAGATTATGTTAGAACAGGTAGAAAAAGAATTTGGGAAAGTTGACATTCTTGTAGCTAATGCCGGCGGTCCACCACCGGGAAATTTTGAAACCACTGCATTAGAAGATTTTTCAGCTGCGCTTCAGTTAAATCTTTTATCGACTGTTGAAATGTGTAAAGAGTTGATACCTAAAATGGTTAATGAAGGTTGGGGGCGAGTTGTAGCTGTTACCTCAATTGCAGTCAGAGAACCGATGGCTCAGTTGATTCTTTCCAATACGGCAAGATCTGGATTGACTAGTTTTTTAAAGACAACAGCAACCGAAGTTGCAAGATCAGGCGTGACAGTTAATTCAATTCAACCAGGACTTCATGCTACAGAAAGACTTACAGAACTTTATGACGATCTTAAAGGTGTAGCGGACAATGTTCCGACCGGAAAATTAGGAGACCCAGATGATTTTGGAGATGTTGTAGCATTTCTGTGTTCAGAACAAGCCAAATTCATTACAGGCGCTGCTATTCCAGTTGATGGTGGAGCAGCAAAAGGACTTCAGTGATTTAAATGTCAAAAGAAATTAGAAATAAAGGCTTTCATCATGTTGTTTACGCATGTAAGAACGGTGAAGAAACAAGACATTTTTATGAAGATTTGTTAGGCATGCCATTAGTTCACACTGAGGTAAAAAATGCTCCTGATGGATTTTTTCGCCATTTGTTTTTCGACACAGGAGATGGTTCGTGCATAGCTTTTTTTGAGGTTTCAGGAGTAGGAGAGAGCCCAGACTGGAGTTCAGAAGTTTCTGTTGGTAATGGTCTCCCTGTTTGGGTTAATCATTTAGCATTCGCCTCTGATGAAAACAGAACTGAGGCAGTACGTACACGTCTGACAGAAGAGGGCATAGTTCCATTAATGGAAGTAGATCACGGATGGTGCCACTCCCTTTATTACATGGATCCAAATGGAATAATGATCGAATTCTGTAGAGATACGGGTGAATTTGGAGTTGACCCTGATACCGCTGTAGAGCGTCTAAATTCCACAGAAGACACTGATCATTCGACATTTATTAAACCCTTAGACATGGAAGGGTTAAGAGGGTTCAGCCTTTTACCTGAGTCAAAAGAAACATAGGAATTCGGATGCCACGGATAAAACAGATACCGCGTTCGGATTTGCACCCAGCAGCTGAAACTATCTTTCAACTAATATTCGGAGACAGAGACCCGACGGTAGAACCCGGTACTGATACCGGAAGTCCAGGAGATTGGTGGCCAACTTTTGCTTTAGTGCCCGAAATTTTTGACCATGCCGTTGCGGGTTTAGCACTTTATAGGTCACCTCAACGTAAATTGGATCCACAACTGCGTGAACTGGGACAAACTCGAGTGGGCTGGGATGTAGGGAGCCGTTTCGTTTTCTCGCAGCACTGCAAGTCATGTAGAACTGTTGGGATAAGTGAGGAGAAAATTCAAGCGATTCCCAACTGGGAAGAATCAGAATGCTTCAATGAGATCGAAAGAGCAGTTCTCGCATACACAGATTGTTTGGCATTGAACAATGGTTTGGTTTCCGATGAACTTTTTCAAACAATCTCAAATAGCTTGTCAGATGAAGAAATCCTCGAACTGACATACATAGTAGCTACATACGGGATGCATGGAATTATTTCCAGAGCGTTACGTCTTGAATTCGATTCTGATGAGAGTCAACCACTTGAAGAAGTAGATGGTGACCATCAGAGTTTGAGTCAGGAGCATACTGAAAGACGTATGAAAGAAATACTTGATGAGGAAAAATCTGGTGATTGAATACGATTCCTCTTCAATCAAAAACCTAATTCAAAAAGATTCAAAAGATCTTGACTCCGCTGATGAGTTATCTGGTTTTCGCTCAAAATTTGTTATCGAAGATCCAGACTTGATCTACTTAGATGGCAATTCACTAGGACGACTCCCTATAAAAACTTCAGAGTTGGTTAAGGAAATCGTTTCGGAACAATGGGGTGATCGTCTAATCAGATCATGGAATGAAAGATGGCTAGAAGACACGACTCGAATAGGTGACAAGATAGGGCTAGTAGTTGGAGCAAAACCAGGCGAAGTCGTAATAGCTGATTCAACATCGGTTTGTTTATATAAGGCTGCAGTTTCAGCACTTCTCTCAGATCAGAAAAGGTCAGTGATCTTGACAGATGATCAAAATTTTCCATCTGACATTCAAGTTTTAAGAGCTGCAGCTTCCGCGGTTAGCAAAGATCATGAAGTGGTTTTGATAGAAAGTAACAAAGCAGAAGACCCAGTCGATGTGCTTCTCGAAGCAATTGATGAAACTGTTGCTTTAGTTTCATTAAGTCAGGTTTCTTACCGTTCAGGGTGGTGTTGGGATTTATCACTAATTAGTCAAAAAGCACATCAAGTTGGAGCAAAAGTTCTTTGGGATTTATCACATTCAGTAGGTGTTGTTCCAATTGATTTAAGAAGAGATGGAATTGATTTGGCAGTTGGTTGTACATACAAGTACCTAAATGGGGGTCCTGGGGCACCTGCGTTTATGTATGTTTCAGAAAATTGCAAAGAGCTCATAAATCCCATAGCAGGTTGGTACGGGAGTGAAGACCCATTTGGATTTGATCCTGACTGTCAACCCGACCGAGATAATCGTAGGTTTTTGACTGGAACTCCTCCTCTTATTTCGACACTGCTTATAGAGCCGGGTGTTGATTTGGTTATTGAGGCAGGAGTTGAAAGTATTCGTTCTAAGTCGGTAGCACTTTCTGAAAAGTTTTTATTCAAAGTAAGACAAACACTGCTGACTTTAGGATTCGAGATCGCATCTCCGTTAGATGAAAAGAACCGTGGGTCCCACGTGTCTCTGTCACATAGTTCAGCATTGGCGATAGGCCAATCACTAATAAATGAGCAGTCAACAATTCCAGATGTTCGACCGCCAGATCTTGTGAGGTTCGGCTTTGCGCCTTTATATACGACTTTTTCAGAAGTTGAAGAATGTGTTAACAGGATAAAAACTGTTATTGAAGGAGGCGGGGTCAGTCGATGGGAAAATTCCAATCCTTTAGTTCCGTAAAGAAAAAAGTTTTAGCTTTTAATTCCGAAACGTTCTAGACCAAAACAGTCGATAGCATTACCCCTCATCAGCATGTAGATTTCATCTTCTGATAGCTTTGCTTCCGTGCAAATTTTTGTTGCAACATCCAATGTATTTGGGAAAGTCGTATCAGCGTGGGGGAAGTCGACTTCAAAACAAATCTGGTTCATGCCGATAATATCTCTATTCTTTAATCCAATTTCATCATCGAAAATGCAACCCCAGATGTGGTTTGGTATATAAGAACTAGGCGGATCTGGAAGATCTATACCAAAACTTGCATCCCCTCTTTCTTCCCAAATCTTGTCCATTCTTTCCACCACATATGGCATCCATCCAACTTGCCCTTCTGCGTATGCAATTTTAAGTTTTGGAAATCGAACAAAAATTCCCGAAAGTATGTAGTCACACATAGATCCCATAGCATTTGCAAAAGTAATAGTTGAAGAGACCGAAAACGGTGCATCTGGAGAGGTCGACGGCATTTTTGATGAGGATCCTATGTGCATGCAAACCACAGTCTCAGTCTCTTGACATGCAGAGAAAAAAGGATCCCAAAAATGGTTCTTGTCGTGTATAGATGGTAGGCCTAGGTGATAGGGATTTTCTGAGAAAGCAACAGCAAAAGATCCTTTACTTGCACATCTATGAACTTCTTCAGCAGCTTCGATTGGATCCCAAAGTGGTATAAGCGTCAGAGGGATTAACCGACCTTTTCCGTTACCTGCACACCATTCGTCGATCATCCAGTCGTTGTATGCCTTTACACATAGCAAGGCCAGTTCTTTGTCTTCTCTTTCAAGGAAAGTTTGGCCACAAAACCTTGGCAGAACATTGGGAAAACATATTGAAACATCAACATGATTTGCATCCATATCAGCAAGCCTTTCTGACTGTATCCAGCTTCCAGGTCTGATTTCGTCAAAAGTAACTGGTTCAACGTCAAGATTTTCGAAACCTACAGCAGCTGAAAGCTTAGGAAACGGGTAAATCAAATCGTCATATAGCCACCAGTCACAAGGAGTTCCTTCTTCAACACCTTTTTCATACGAAAAAACCCCTCCTTCAAAGTTGAATACAGCAGAATCGCGTTCAACCCTTGGACATCTATCTGCATATTTAGAAGGCAACCGGCTGGTCCAAAGATCTGGAGGTTCGACTACATGATCATCTACTGAAATTATTCGAGGAATTTTTGTCACTTAGTCTCCTGATGATAAAACTAGCTTCGACAGTATCGCCGTTTTTGGGTTATTTGTCATTAGATGTAATCATAAGACAAATAGAACTGCCAGAAAAGTGACCTGACGATACGATCAGAATAGGAAAACGCAATTCTTGGGGGAACCCTTTGAATAGAGAAGAGTGAGAGAAAATGGCTACAGATCAAGCCTTAGCGGATGAACTTGTTTCGACAATCAAAGACTGGGTTAACCGTGACGTGATTCCAAATGTTGCAGAATTTGAGTTAAACGACGAGTTTCCCCAAACAATGTTTGAGCAGATGTGTGAGTTTGGACTTTTTGGATCAACAATTGATGAAAAGTATGGGGGACTTGGAATAGATATAACAACGTATGCCCGAATTGTTGAAGAATTATCCCGTGGATTTATGTCACTCGCAGGAATTCTGAACACACACAAAATTGGTGTGACCATGATTGATAGATATGGAACTGAGGAGCAAAAAGAACGATTTTTGCCACGAATGTGTGATGGCTCATTTCGCGCAGCTTTTTCTCTTTCAGAGCCTGATGCAGGTAGTGACACTGGGTCACTTCGGTGTAAAGCAGAAAAAGATGGTGATGAATGGGTAATTAATGGGACAAAAATGTGGGTTACGAATGGAACTCGTGCGTCTTTGGTAATGCTTTTAGCAAGAACGCCAGATGATCGAATTACCTGTTTTTTAGTCGAAAAAGAACCCGGAGAAAATTTTGAAGGGATTACAGTCTCGAAAAAAATAGACAAACTTGGTTACAAAGGTCTCGAAACAGTTGAAATGTCTTATGTCGATCACCGTGTACCAGCAGACAATGTACTAGGTGGTGAAGAGGGAATAGGGAACGGTAGAAGGTACGCTCTCTCCGCACTAGAGCTAGGAAGAATCAACATAGCGGCAAGAGCTGTTGGAGTGGCACAAGCCGCTTTTGATTCAGCAATGAAGTACGCACAACAACGTGAAACATTCGGCCGACCTATTTTTGAGCATCAAGCCGTTCAATTCATGCTGGCTGAAATGGCAACAAAACTGCAAGCAGCTCGGTTGATGACCTTTGATGCAGCACGTCGAGCAGATGCTGGCGAGAGGGTCGATATGGAAGCAGGAATGGCTAAGTTCTTTGCCTCAGAAGCAGCTTTTGAGATAGCGATGTCTTCTATGAGGATTCATGGAGGAAATGGTTACACAACTGAATTTCCAGTTGAGCGTTACCTCCGGGATACGCCTTTAATGATCATTGGGGAAGGAACTAGCGAAATCCAGAAAATGGTCATCGCACGAAAACTTCTTGAAAGGTACCCAGCTGAATGAGTGATGAAACATTTGCTAAACCTGGTTCTGGAGGAACATCTTTTTTAGGAAATGCTGTACCACGCCGTGAAGATTTGAGTTTACTTCAGGGAAAAGGTGGATATGTAGCGAATATTCCCATGGAAGGTGCTGTGTATGCACATTTCGTGAGATCGAGTATTTCACATGGTGAAATTGTTTCAGTTGAAACCAGTGAAGCTTTGAATATGCAAGGAGTTATTGCTGTTTATACAGCTGAAAATTTAGGTTTAGCGGACAGGGAAGTCATCTTGAAGGCCTACGAGGCAGGAATGACCAGACCATACCTTGCCCGTGGAAGAGTACGGTTTGCAGGAGAGCCAATTGCGGTGGTTTTGGCTGAAAGTGAGTATTTGGCGGCAGATGCAGCTGAGAATATTTGGGTTGAAGTAGAACCTTTAAAACCACTAGTTGATCTTGAAGAAGCTATAGATGGCGAAGTTCTACTTTTCCCCGGTCTGGACAGCAACATAGTTACGGAGATACCGAAACGAAAGCAAATAGATTTTTCTGACTGCGAAGTAGTAGTAGAAGCAGAAATTATGAATTCCAAAGTTGCAGCTGTTTCTATTGAACCCAGAGTAACAATGGCATCTTATGAAGGTGACCGTTTAACGTGTTGGGCTAGCAATCAAGGAGCCCATGACTATCGCGATTCTGTAGCTCAAGCTCTTGGTATGGAAGTTGAAGATGTGAGAGTCATTATTACTGATATCGGCGGCGGTTTTGGGGCTAAAGGTCTTGCATCAGAAGAGGAGATAATCATTGCACATTTGTCTCGACTTCATGCGAGGCCAGTGCGCTGGATGGAAAGCAGAACAGAGAATTTGACTGGTTTTGCTCATGGAAGAGCACAGAAGCAAAAAGTTAAAATGGGTGGAAATCGTAATGGAGAGATCACACATTACAGCCTTGAGGTCATCCAAGACAGTGGAGCTTATCCCAAATGGGGTGCCATCCTTCCCGGATCTACTTTGATGATGGCTAGTGGCGTATATCAAATACCTAATGTTGAGTTTTCCTCACGTTCGGTTGCCACGACAACTGCTCCGGTTTGTGCATATCGCGGGGCTGGTCGTCCCGAAGCCACTTCAGTAATTGAACGTACAGTTGATTTGTTTGCCAGAAAGATAGATATGGATCCAGCAAAAGTACGGAGGTTAAACTTTCCTAACCGGAAAGAATTTCCATTCAGGAATTCGACAGGCACTGTTTACGATTCAGGTGATTATGAAGGAGCTTTGGACAAAGCCTTAAATGCTATCGACTATGAGGAAATTAGGAGCGAGCAAAATCGAAGAAGAGATGCAAATGAAAGACTTCAATTAGGGATTGGTATTTCCACCTATGTTGAGGTTACTGCTGGCGGCGGCGGTGGTGAATATGGCTTAGTCGAACTAAAAAATGATGGAACATTTTTAGCTACTACTGGAAGTACACCTATTGGAACAGGTCATGTGACAACTTGGGCGATGTTAGTTGCAGACCGCTTGGGTGTTCCTATGGAAAAAGTCGAAATAGTTTATGGCGACACAGACAAGGTGCCATCTGGTGAGATGACCGGAGGGTCGAGATCGGTGCAAGTTTCTGGCTCCTCTATGGCTGACGCATCTGAAAAACTGGTTGAGTCAGCACGCAAAGCAGCAGCGGATCTATTAGAAGCGTCAGAAGACGATATTGTTCTCAATAAAGAGTCAGGGGTTTTCCACGTAGTGGGTACACCTACAGTGTCAGTTTCCTGGGATGAACTAGCATCCAGTCCATCTGTTGATCAGAAGCAGTTGGTTGGCACATCTGATTTCTCACAGGAAGGAGCAACATTCCCATTTGGTGCTCACATAGTAATCGCAGAAGTCGACATCGAGACTGGGGCTGTGAAAATTAAAAGAGTTATTGCAGTTGATGATGCCGGCACGATAGTTAATCCCTTGTTAGCAACCGGTCAAGTTCATGGAGGATTAGCGCAAGGAGTCGCTCAGGCTTTATTGGAAGAAATTTCTTACGACAGCGAAGGTAATCCTCAAACATCAAATCTTATGGATTACACGGCAATATCAGCTATGGAGTTGCCAAGTTTTGAACGAATAGTGATGGAAACTCCTACTCCGTTAAATCCGATAGGAGCGAAAGGTATTGGAGAGTCAGGAACGATCGGTTCAACAGCAGCAGTGCAGAACGCAGTGATTGATGCAATTTCATACCTTGGAATTGATCACCTTGATATGCCTTTAACCCCCCAGAGAATTTGGGCTGCTATTTCTAGTAGATCGGCTTGAGTGGGTTTAAAAGATTATGACAGAAAGAAATCCACATCTGGCCGAAAGGCTACAAGATTTTGGTACAACTATTTTCGCTGAAATGTCAGCTTTAGCAGTTAGCACAAATTCAATAAACTTGGGTCAAGGATTTCCTGATACTGATGGTCCAAAACAAGTAGCAGAAGCCGCAATCAAGGCGATCAGAGATGGGCACAATCAATATCCACCCGGATTAGGAATTGAAACTTTACGTGTTGCTGTTTCAGACCATCAAAAGCGTTTTTATGGAATAGAAACTGATCCTGATACAGAAATTCTGATAACAGCTGGAGCTTCTGAAGCTTTAGCAGCGTCTTTGATTGCTTTAGTTGAACCAGGTCAAGAAGTTATAACCTTTGAACCCTATTTTGATGTTTATGCTGCAGCTATTGCGATGGCGGGTGGCAGACGTCGAGTTGTTACTCTTCGAACACCAGATTATTCATTCGACTATGAGGAACTTAAAGCACAAGTAAACTCGAACACCAGATTAATTTTGCTCAATTCCCCACATAATCCAACTGGGAAGGTTTTTAATCGCCAAGAACTAGTCCAAATAGCGGAATTGGCTGTAGAGGAAGACCTCCTTGTGGTAACAGATGAGGTATACGAGCATTTAGTTTTTGATGGACAATCTCATATACCTATCTCTACGTTGCCGGACATGTCGGAAAGAACACTAACGATTTCGTCGGCAGCTAAGACTTTTGGTTTTACTGGATGGAAAATCGGTTGGGCGCATGGCCCTTCTGAGATTTTGTCAGCAGTGCGAACCGCTAAACAGTTTTTAACTTATGTGAATGGGGCACCTTTTCAGCATGCAATAGCGGAAGCCCTGCAACTCGAAGATGATTACTACAACGGGCTCTCACTTGATATGGAAAACAAACGTGACATTCTTTGCAGTGGTCTGAAGGAAGCTGGTTTTGAAGTTTTTAACCCTTCTGGAACATATTATGCAACTGTTGATATAAGACCGCTAGGAGAAGAAAGCGGAATTGAATTCTGCTGGGATTTACCAAATCGTTGCGGAGTGGTTGCAGTTCCAAATGAAGTGTTCTATGACAATAAGACTGTCGGGAGACCACTGGTTAGATTCGCTTACTGTAAAAAGCCAGAAGTTTTAAAAAATGCGGTTGAGAAACTTCTGTCTTTAAGGAAAGCAAAAAAATGAGAATAGCAGCGATACAACACGACATAGTTTGGGAGAACCCTTCGGCGAATTACCAAAATATTGCCCCGATGATTTCTAAAGCTTCAGACAGTGGAGCAAATTTAGTACTGCTTTCCGAGATGTATTCGACAGGTTTCTCTATGGCTTCAGAGAAAATTGCCGAAAAACAAGAAGGAGAAAGTGTATCTTTCCTCGCTGAACAGGCGAAACTCCATGATATTTGGATAGCTGCTTCTATCCCAATAAAAGATAATGAAAATGAACTTCCTGTAAATCGTCTTATAGTTAGAGGCCCTAAGAATGAGAGCCACGAGTATGACAAGCTTTTCCCATTCACTTTCGCCGGTGAACATGAGAACTACCGTGCTGGAAATCAGCCCGTAACAATAGAAATCTTAGGAATTCGAACCAGCTTATTTATTTGCTACGACCTCAGGTTCGCAGATGTTTTTTGGGAGTTAGCCCCAGATACAGATTTGTATCTGGTAGTCGCTAACTGGCCTTCAACAAGAAGCGAACACTGGAAGTCATTACTCCGCTCGAGAGCAATTGAGAACCAAGCTTATGTAGTTGGTGTTAACAGAGTAGGTGAAGGTGATGGTTTGTCATATCAAGGAGATTCAGCGATCATTGATCCTCTAGGAGAAGTTCTACAGGAAGCCAGTTCTGGCGGGGAAGAAATTTTGATAGCAGACATCGAGGTAGAGAAAGTTTCTGAAGTAAGAGATGCTTTTCCATTTATGAATGATCGACGCAAATAGACATGAAAAGTCCGCAGGCCTTAAATCGCGTCATGGAGTTAGTTGAACCCGAGTTGGTTAATTCGGTAAAAAAACTGTCTAACGAGTTACTACCTGTAATTGAATACCATTTTGGATGGAAAACAATAAAAGGAATCGAAGCCCCAGAAGATACAGGAAAGAGACTACGTCCTTCGCTTGCAGTTCTATCAGCTGAAGCAGTTGGAAGAGATATGGAAGTTGCCATCCCTGGGGCAGTTGCCGTAGAACTAATCCACAATTTTTCACTGATCCATGACGACATAATAGATGGAGACAAAGAACGTAGACACAGACCAAGCGCATGGACTGCTTTTAGCATCGAAGATGCTTTAATAGCAGGAGATGCCTTGCACACTCTTGCTTTTCAGGTCCTCTTAGAAGAAAACACCCCAGAACGCGTTCAAGCAGCTAGACGTTTAGTGGATGCAACAACAACAATGATTTCAGGACAGGCTGCTGATATGACATTCGACGACTTGCCAACAATTAGTTTCGAAGAGTGTTTAAAGATGGAAGCAGCAAAAACTGGAGCCTTGCTGGGTTATTCATCTTCCGTAGGTGCAATTCTAAGCGGGGCAGATGAAAACACCTGTAACGCTCTTGAGGTTTTTGGTTATGAACTAGGACTCGCTTACCAAGCCGTTGATGACGTATTAGGCATTTGGGGAGACCCGAAAATAACAGGTAAACCAGCTGGAAATGATCTCAGGGAAAAGAAAAAGTCCATGCCGGTTTCTATTGTTCTTTCAGCAAATAATTCAGACTCAGAAAAACTTCTTGAGATTTTCAGCACCACAGAGGATCTCGATGAAGAGGAAATAGTTAAGGCTTCCGCACTGATAGAAAATGCCGGAGGCCGTGAAGCTACTCTCGAGGAAGCAGATGAACATCTCAAAAGAGCAATTGAATTTCTTAATAATGCAGACATCAGAAAAGAAACATTTTGTGAATTGGAAGAAATTGCTCACTTTGTTGTGAATAGGGACTCATAACATCAGTTTTAAATCGGACGAGAAAGTTTTCGCCTCTCATTTTCCACATCTTCAAAAACCCAACAACTCGTTACGTGGTCGTTTACCATTCCCACGGCCTGCATGAACGCATAGATGGTTGTAGGGCCAACAAAACTCCAACCCTTTTTTTTCAATTCAGAACTTAACTTTTTTGAATCATCGGTTTGAGAAGGAACGGAGTTCACATTTTTGTATCTTTTTGGAGATGGTTCAAAAGACCAAAGAAAATTTGCAAGTGACCCATATTCGTCAATCATTTTTAAAGCACACTGAGCATTGTTTACAGTGGACAAAATTTTTGCCCTGTTTCGAACTATTTGAACGTTATCCATCAGGGATTCGACCTTTTTTTGGTCAAATTCAGCAACTTTTGAAGGTTCAAAGGTTTCAAAAGCAGATCGGAAAGATTCTCTTTTTCGCAATATTGTCAGCCATGATAAACCTGCTTGAAACCCTTCGAGACAGATTCTTTCGAATAGGGCACTATCGCCGGTTACTGGGCGACCCCATTCATCGTCATGGTAGGCCTTATAGTCTTTGTGTTGACCCACCCAATTGCATCGAACGATATTTTCAGTTTCTGATTTTTTCGTGTGCAAAGACTTATACAGCTCCTATAGGAATCCCATCGACAATCTGATCCAAATATTCAGACATTCCCCATCCAGTCATGCCATCACACTCATAGAGCGTGAGGCCTTCTGTTATTCGCGTAAGGAGTTGTTCGCCATCTGGAGTGGTTCTTTGATTTCTGAGTGGTATTAGAGATTCAACTTCACCTTTAATTTCATAATCTCTATGGTCTGTTGATATCCGAGCTATTAGGGATTTCTGGTACCAATCATCATCCCAAATGGAATCAATTTCCACACTCCTGATCAAATGGTAAGTGTCGTCGTGAAGAACCATTCCTCCGCTCGAGGCTGTTATGCCATCCTTGCTGATCAATGAGATCATCATCGCGAAATCATCACTGAAAGCCATTGGTAACCAGCGGTACCAGGCAATTGCCTGCCAATACCGAGCACCCCATGATTTATCTCGTAGACCTAAACCACTTAATTCAAAACTTTCATCTCCAACTTCTATAGTCCCTTTTCCGGATACGTGTTGTTCATAGTGGGCTTTTGAAAAAGATTCCTCCATTTTTTGAGTAGGTTCTTTTCCTGTCGATTTTTCCACTGGACGTCCGCCAAACATTGGTGAAATTCCATTGAATGTGAGCTCGACTTTCGTATCGACCATAGGATTCTCAGTAAAAGCTTTTTTAGGTTCAGCCATGTCCTTTGGTTTGTCTAAGACGCACACTTTCCCTTTGTAAGAAAGTTTTAACTCTTTAAAAGGTTCAACTACTTCGAAACGCATACCGCCAGCATCAAAAACATCGTTTGTTTGAATTTCTGGTTTTTTATACATGAAACCAACACGCCCATCGGGCAGATAGATACAACATGTCATTTCTGCGTAATTTTCATTAACTCGATTACCCAATCTGAACCATCCACCCATTTTCTGAGAATGATCAATCAGATTGAAATACATAGATTCGTTATAGTTCGAAACGGCATCAGGTTCATGGTTGTATTCATCTTCAGGCTCGAGAAGCAACTCAATTTCTTTTTTGTCCTCCATGGCTTAATCTTTGCAGAGTTTCTACATCTTTTGCCTGATCGGACCATCAGATCTTTTAGTCGATAAAGTCGAATCATGGATACAGATTTAAATGGAAAAGTAGCGATAGTAACCGGTGGATCCCGAGGAATAGGGAAGGCAATTTCGGCTGAACTAGCTTCGGCAGGAGCAAAAGTAATGATCACCAGCCGTAAAGCTGAAGCATGTGAAGAAGCGGTAAACGAAATTGTTTCCGACACAGGAGGTGAATTAGCATTTGAAGCCGGAAATGCAGGAAGAGTTGAAGATATTGATCGAGTAGTTGAAGCCACACTTTCGACTTTTGGTAGTGTTGACATCCTTATTAACAACGCTGCTACAAATCCGTATGCTGGACCAACAATAGATGTAGATGTTCCGAGATGGGATAAAACAATTGAAGTTAACCTCACCGGACCCCTGCTATGGAGCCAAAAATGCTGGCATCTTTGGATGAAGGATAATGGCGGAAACATTGTCAACATTTCTTCGGTTGGAGGGCTTTCGACCAATCCGATACTTGGTCCATATGACATAACCAAAGCTGCTTTGATCCATCTAACCATGCAGTTAGCCGCGGAGCTCGCACCTGGAGTCAGAGTCAACGCGATTGCCCCTGGACTGATTAAGACAGATTTTGCAAAGGCCTTGTGGGAAGGCGGACAGGGAGATGTCGTAGCTCAAAGTTATCCGCTAAAACGTCTGGGCGAGACTCAGGACATAGCGTCGGCTGCTTTGTATCTTGCTAGCGAGTCATCTGGATGGATGACAGGTCAAACTTTAGTCCTCGATGGTGGTGGCCTTATCAGTTTTAATAATCTGAGTTGATCAAGTGGAATTAATTATGACGGGCACTGGTAGTCCGCTTCCAGACCCTAATCGCTCTGGTCCCTCGCAGTTGGTCAAAGTGGACGACCGTAATTTTCTGATTGACTGCGGAAGAGGTTGTCTGATGCGTTTGGCAGCTGCCGGAGCCCCACCTATAACGATTGAGAGGCTTCTTCTTACCCATTTACATAGCGACCATGTAACAGATGTAAATGATTTAATTACGACTAGGTGGGTTCAGGGGTTTCCGGCTCCACCTCTGCCGATAGTCGGTCCAGAAGGCACAGAGAATTTTATTGAAAACACCCTAAAAATGCTTGAGCCCGATATTGGATATCGAATTGAGCATCATTCAGATTTGGATTCACCGCCTCAACTTCAAGTAAGTGAGACTACTGCAGGAGTTGTATTAGAAGACGAACAGGTAAGAATTACCGCAGCTATGACTGAGCACAAGCCAGTCCACCCGACGGTCGGATACAGAATTGAAGCAGAAGGCAGTTCGATTGTTTTAGCAGGAGACACGATTCCATGTGCGGGCCTAGATGAGCTTTGCTCAGGTGCAGATGTCTATGTGCAGACCGTCATAAGAGACGATCTGATTAAACAGCTTCCAATAAAACGACTTTTGGACGTCCTCGATTACCATTCGACGGTTGAAGATGCAGCTCGTACAGCCAAGAAGGCAGGAGTTAAAATCCTTGTTCTAAACCACTGCGTGCCTGCCCCTTCAACGCAAGAAGATATTGACCAATGGATACAAATAGCTTCTGAATATTTTGACGGGGAAATTATTCTTCCATCTGACCTTGAAACAATAAATGTGTGATTAAGTCAAGTTTCTAATTGCTCAGCTAGATATTCACAAGATTCGATAAATTCCTCGATCATGTCTATGACTACCTGACCTGCTGGTCGTGCTTGGTTCATAGTTCCAACAATCTGACCTACGAAATAAGTGGCGAGTTTTTCTGATCCGGAGCCAGAATGATGAGCTGTTCTGTTAATCCGGGCTTGCGAACCATCAGTTAAAATAGGTTGCAAAGGCATACCGAGAGGGTCAGGTGTATCTTCTCTAGCCCATTCTTCGGTCCAAGCACTTTTTAACATTCTTGCGGGTTTACCTGTAAGGGAACGCGATCTGAGGGTGTCACCAGACCCTGCAGCTAACATTTTTTCTTTTACTACGGGGTGGGTTTCTGCTTCTTCAGTGGTTAACCATACTGAGCCACACCAGACTCCTGCTGCTCCTAAAGCCATTGCCGCTGCCATTTGTCTGCCTCTTCCGATGCCGCCTGCACCAACAACAGGTACAGAACCTGCGGCGTCAACAATTTCTGGGATTAGAACCATAGATCCTATTTCACCTGTGTGGCCTCCCGCTTCGTATCCTTGAGCGATTATCATGTCGACTCCTGCGTTCACGTGTCTTTCGGCATGTGTGCGTGCTCCAGCTAATGCAGCTACTTTCACACCTGCGTCATGACATTTGTCGATCATTTCCTTGGGAGGAGGCCCCAACGCATTGGCCATTAAAGATGGTCTGTGAGCTAAAGCTATTTCTATTTGGCGGGCAGCACGATTTGCAGAAAAAGGAGCATCAGTTGATCTTTCTGACCAACTATTAGACGAATTTGATTCTTCGGGTGTTTCTTCCGGTACGTCGTAGCGTTCAAGTAATTCTTCCAAAAATTTTCTATGCTCATCAGGGATCATGGCAGCAATATCTTCGATTTTTAGGCCACCTTCACCATCTCCGGCATAGCGAGCTGGAACTATCAGGTCGACTCCATATGGATGATCGCCAACTTCGTCTTCGATCCATTTCAAATCGATCTCAAGATCTTTGTCGCTGTGACCTACAGCTCCCAGCACTCCAAGACCACCAGCTTTTGATACAGCCGCAACCACATCTCTACAATGGCTGAAAGCGAGAATGGGAAATTCGATTCCGAACATTTCAGTTACGGGTGTTTTCATTTTTCTCCTTGTAAATACATGTACTCAAGTTTGCCTGAAAAATTCTGTCATTGACTATTTGCTTCAGCCCAATCATTAGAAACGGTCTTTATGGACCTAGATTATTGATTATCAAGGAGGAAATTTTGAGCAAATGGAACAAAGATACGACAACAAATGAAATT